>CAXMRT010000097.1:0-5883 GCA_964196025.1 uncultured Gemmatimonadales bacterium
TCACGAATGAGAGGTAGTGGAGCTTGATCCATGCTTCCAACCTGCCGTCCCATGTCATTGCTATAAGGCAAACCAAAGTACTCATCGAAACCATGCTGAGTTGGCAAAAACTCCGGCTGATCACCGCAATGCCACTTCCCAACAAGCTTAGTGTCATACCCAGCGACTTTCAATTGTTTGGCAATCGTGGATTCACTGGGGTTCAAGCCCTGAGCCTGTCCAGGAGTTAGCACCTGATAATTCGCCATACCTACTCGCTGCGAGTAGCAACCCGTCATGAGCGATGCCCGAGAAGCCGAGCATACCGGTGAAGATACATAGAAGTCCGTAAACTGTATGCCTTCGTCAGCAAGCCGATCCACATGCGGCGTATCATTCCGCTCCGACCCATAACAATGGAGATCTCCATACCCCAGATCATCACAGTTGATCAGAATGATATTCGGCTGCATTGGTGTATTCATTGAAGTAGTCATAATCCTAAGCGCGCATGAATCATACCCATTTCTCTACGCTTCGACGACTAGCTTCTCAAAACAAAAGCACTGTATTTTCACGGCAAAAGTTCATCATGAAAGGAGGCCTTGTTAAGTCTTCTAGTAAATTGCGTTAAGCAAAATCCTCACTGAAACAATTTAACGATCTAATCTCTCAACACACGACAGTCGTCGAAGTGCTCTATTAACAGGCCAAATCACGCAACAGGCCATCAAGAACCGATGAATCAGCGAAACTGATATTGTCTCATGCCGCAGAAATCATTTACTTAGATTTTCTGGAGCCCTCTGCCGCTACTCTATTAACAGCAACTGATAATCAGAAACATCCGAACGCCGAAGACCAAGAGTTCAACGACTTTGAGAAAATGATCTGGCTCCACCAAGACGAGTCGCTAAATCGGCAATCGTCTCGGCATTCTCTGGGAGCTTAGCGATGTTAGTGTTTTCATCCGGATCGACAGTATGGTCGTAGAGTTCGCAAGCAAGGAGCTCTTTGGTCTCATGATCAAACCATTCTACATAGCGATGGGTCTCGGTTCGAATGGCGTACCCAGTATAATCGCGACCGCTCGGATCCTGCCAAATCCCAGCCCGATAAAACTGGCTAAAGGCGGCATCTTTGGTGGGTTGATCAGGATCCTTCAACTGCGGTGCCAGACTCCGCCCCTGGAGTCCTGAGTCCGGCGCCAGTCCGGCCAAGTCACACAGAGTTGGGTAGACATCAACCAACTCTGCTAGCCCAGGGCAACTCCCTTTGCCTGGACAACCTGGGGCGCTAATGATCAGGGGAACGCGCGTATCGATCTCGTAATTTGTCATCTTGCACCAACTGGCATGCTCACCAAGCTTCCAGCCGTGGTCGGCCCAGAGAACGATAATGGTATTGTCACGAATACCGAGCTCATCGAGTTGATCGAGAAGTTTGCCAATCTGCGTATCCAAGTAGGTGACCGATGCCAGATACCCGTGCTTGAGCAGCCGAGCGTCATCCTCATTCAGCGTCCCGGCGGTCGGATGCGCGGCATCGGTGAAATCAGTATAGCCGCGCAGTTCACGCATGTTGTTTAGGGCCATCGGCGGAGCATCGATCGGCGGATAGTCGTTCGGCGCTAATTCAATGGAGTCACGATCATACATGTCCCAATAACGCCGCGGGACGTTATACGGCAGATGCGGTCGATAATAGCCGACACCAAAAAAGAAGGGTTCATCCCTCTTTGATAATTCGGCAAGCTTCTCGACAGCCACATCAGTCTGCGCGCCATCATAGTAGGCATTATCAGCCACGTCCGGCATCTCGGTGGCACTGGCCTTCAAATACCATTCGCCAAGGGGGTCGATATACTTATCAGCCCGACCCTCGGCGGTGAGTTCAATCTTCCGTCGCTCGAGGTAGTCCATATTGTCGTCATCAACATAGACCGCATCAGGATCATAGGGGAATCCGGGAATCTGAATTCTTGGCTCACTCCATGATTGCGGATCGGGCAAATCGTTATGATAGATCTTGCCGATAGCCGCGCTGTGGTAGCCGTGATTCTTAAACCGTTGCGGCAAAGTTACAACATCTGGGATCGTGTCACGGAAGTGGGTGTACAAATCCCGGACACCATGGGTGTCAGGGTACAGTCCCGTCAGTAGAGAAGTGCGCGATGGATTGCATACGGCCGATTGACAATAGGCACGATCGAACCTCACGCCCTCGGCTGCCAGCCGGTCGATATTTGGACTGATCACCTGTCCTGCCCCATAACAACCCAGTTCAGGACGAAGATCGTCAACGGCAATAAAAAGAATATTCGGCTCACTCATAAATGAAAAGGTAGCACCCGACTGCGTTCTTCGGCAAGCGACACTTCTGCGATAAATTCAGTGCACTCTTTACCAAGCAATTCAACATTGCTAGGATTTCCCCGTAAGAAGTTCTAGTAGACGTATCTTTTGCATTCATTGAACAGTGGAGTCCGTATGAAAATTTTAAGAGTGGTTTGTTTCGTCTTCTTTTGTGCATTCCTCACCTCTTGCACGTCTACTAAACCGGTGATCCCTCAACATCAGTCGACGATTGCATCACCCATCAACAAGAAATGGTGGACAGACACTCAGGCGCGAATAAATGGAGAAATTGCCACTAACAAAGTGGATCTGCTTTTTGTTGGAGATTCGATTACCCACTGGTTCAGAAAAATGTCATGGCACAATGCAGAAACGTGCGGAATGGATGTGTGGCGTGATTATTATGAAAAACGGGATGCAGTCAACACCGGCATCATGGCTGACAAAACGCAGCATGTATTGTGGCGTTTAGAAAACGGAAACCTAAAAAACATCCAGCCCAAACTAACGGTAGTCATGATCGGAACGAACAATGCAGGTCAAGACGAGACTCCTGTGCAGACGGCAGACGGCATTCGAGCAATAATCGAGTGCATTCATGACAGATGCCCCAAATCCAAAATTCTCTTGCTTGCCATTTTCCCGCGTGGAAAAACGATAGAGGACAAGGCGAGATTAAGAAACGCGGAAGTAAACAAGATGATAAACACCTACGATCAAACATATCCATTCTTGACCTACCTTGACGTTGGAGCGGTGTTTTTAAAAGACGATGGCAGCGTAAACAAAGATCTACTACACGACCATCTGCACCCAAATGCAAAAGGATACAAGGCCTGGGCCGAGGCAATGGAACCGACAATTGAATTTTTGATGCGATAAAGGACCCCGCGACAGACTGGTCGCATGTTGCAATTTCAACCTGGGGCCCAAACGACCAACCAATAAGAGACGAGCGGTGGCGATACATCCACTACGCAGGCGGCAGTGAAGAGCTCTACGATCATAACTCAGATCCAAACGAGCGGATCAACCTAGCGGTGTCCGCCACACCCCCAGAACACAAGATGGTCATTAGCCGCCTCAAACAACTCCCCCCGAAAATGAATCTACCCCAAGGAAGTTAATATCGGTTTCAAACGTTGAAACCCACGTAATATAGGCGCTTGTGTACCACACACAAAAACTAGTGAATGTCTTCTTTCCCATCAAAGCCGACATGGTCCCTTGAACGAGACCAGTCGTTGTGATAGTAAACTACGACTATGCAAGGAGCGACGTAGATATGCCACAAAGGAGAGTTAGACCCAAACTAAAGTGCTTCTCACGAGCACTTGGTATCGCAATCCTGATTGTAACGGGCACGCTGCAGTCTGTCTGTAGCGCGGAGCAGCTGCCGGGACTGTACTATTACAAGAACGTTGAGCTCGGTAATAAAAAGACCCTTACCTTCGATGTTGCCGTATATGGAGGAACACCCGCGGGTGTCACGGCCGCGGTCCAGTCAGCACGCATGGGCAAAAAAGTCATCCTCTTGAGCTTTAATGGCTACGTCGGTGGACTGAGTTCGGGTGGCTTGACCGCAACAGACATAGGAAAGCGAAACTCTATCGGCGGAATGGCGCTTGAATTCTATGACACACTTGGCGCGATGGCGAACTTCAGTTCCTCTGACGCAGAAAATCTCTTTATAAAAATGCTAAATGACTCCAACGCAGAGATTCTTCTTCACCGACCTCTGAAATCAACAACGCTAAAAGACGGCAAACTGATGTCGATCACAATGGAAACCGGCGAGACAATCAAGGCCGAAATGTTTGTCGATGCCACCTATGAAGGCGACCTCTATGCTGCCGCAGGGGTGTCCTATACAGTTGGACGGGAGCCCGCCTCCACTTACGGAGAATCTCTTGGAGGACAATGGCAGGAAGTTTCCTGGAAGAATGTGTACCAGTTCTGCCGCCTCCCCATCAGCCCTTACGTAAACGAAGACGAACCCGATTCGGGACTGCTTCCAGAAATCTCGGAGCATCCAGCAGGAACGCCCGGTCAGGGCGACCAACGCGTACAGGCCTATAACTTCCGTATGATCCTGAGCAATAAAGAAGGCAATATCCCCTTTCCGAAACCCAACAACTATGACCCCGGCCGCTATGCCCTATTGGCTCGCTTCCTCAATCTGAACCCAGATCTACGCTGGCCCCTCAACTATACCACTAAGCCAATGACCGACGGCCCGGTTCAAATGCGGAACGGCGACTCCAACAATGCCGGTAGTTTCTCCTCAGATTATGTGGGCGGCAGTCATTTCTGGCCAGATGGCACCTACAAACCCGTCTCTTTTTCTAAACAGCCTGTGCCGAGACGCGCCATCCCGGTCCCGCTTCGCGAGCTCTACGAACTGCGGGAGAGCATCTTCCAGGACCATGTCAATTACCAGCTGGGCATGATGTACTTCCTCGCCAATAACAAACACGTGCCCGCCGAGCTTCAGAAACGGGTCAACCAATTTGGACTGAATCCGAACGAATTCAAAGACACCGGACATTGGCCGCATCAACTTTACGTCCGTGAAGGGCGACGCATGGTATCCTCCTATGTCATGACCCAGGAGAACTGCGAAGCAGAACGCACGGCCAACGACTCCGTCGGCCTGGCCTCATACCCCATGGACTCCCATTTCTGTCAACGTGTCGTGGTGGAGGAAAACAACAAACTGACAGTCCGCAACGAAGGTGGTTTCGGACACCCATTCAAAAAGGCCTTTCCCATCGCCTATCGTTCTATCGTCCCGAGAAAAGAAGAATGCTCCAACCTGCTAGTCCCTTTATGTCTCTCGGCCTCGCATGTCGCCTACGGCTCTATCCGCATGGAACCGGTATTCATGATCCTGGGCCAAAGTGCGGGTGCAGCAGCTGCAATCGCGATCGATACACGACGCGCTGTACAGGACATCCCCTATCAAGAATTGCGCAAACGACTTATCGAAGACAAACAACGCCTGTAAATCACGCCTGGCCGCGCCCGGGCATAGCTCGAAGAGCGAAGCCTGGCGGAGAGGAGGGCATTCTCCTCCCTTGCCAAAAAACAGCCTTTTGGCGCGGACTTCAACACGAGCGGAGAGGTGCTTGTGTACCACGATTTTGTACTACCCAATGAAATTAGCAGTCCCCCTACGGTCAAGGATCCACTCCACTTCAAACATCCGTCCATTACAGACTAGTTGATGTACGCAGAGGTTTCCCATAGGATCAATCGACCAGCGGGAACCGTTACTATTGGGAGAGGAGAAAGTTTACGAATGAACCCACGACTGATGAACTTAGCTACCGCTGTTCTAGCGCTCATGGCATCGCTCTCTTTTTCCGCGCCCAACAAGCCAAACGTTCTTCTAATCGCTGTTGACGATTTGAACGACTGGATTGGCTGCCTAGGAGGACATCCCGATACCCACACCCCGAACATCGATAGCCTGGCGAAACGTGGCATGCTATTCACCAATGCACATTCGCAAGGGACAATGTGCAACCCATCTCGCATCAGCATC
>CAXMRT010000098.1:0-53156 GCA_964196025.1 uncultured Gemmatimonadales bacterium
TCTATCAAAAGTGGGGCTTCGCAGACGATGGGCAGAGGCTCACGCTCATGCGTCGCGAAGGCAAACCGTCGTAAACGACGGTAAGGCCTACATGGCGCCTTCCGCACACTCGGGTAGCGGGGGCGCCTGCCCTGCGGGTCAGACGCACTACACAAGAGATGACTCCACGGGAATACTTTTTTCTAGATGTGGGTGCTTGTGTAGTGCGTCTGAGCCAGCGGACAGGCGCCCACTCAACCCACGTCCACCGCACCCCAAGAATCGGACCCCGTGTGGGCTGTAATCTGGCCTCCTGCATGCACTTGCACGCCTTCGTGGCCTGTGGTACATTTGGCGGCTCGCATTTAAAATCCTTATAGAAATAGAGGAAAGGGTCATGGCAAGAGGAACTCTGTACAACAAGGTTTGGGACCACCACAAAGTCGCCACGTTACCAACAGGACAGGATCAACTTCTGATCGGACTCCACTTGATCCACGAGGTGACGAGTCCACAAGCCTTTGCCATGCTCCGAGAACGCGGCTCGCAAGTCGCCTTCCCAAACCGTACCTACGCAACTCTCGACCACATCATCCCAACCGAGAACCCTGGCCGCCCGTATGCGGATGCCCAGGCGGAATTAATGGTTCAGGAAATCGAGAAAAACACCGCGGAATTTGGCGTCAAAATGTTCGATCCAAAATCAGAGCGTCAAGGCGTGGTCCACATTGTCGGACCCGAACTGGGCCTGACCCTGCCAGGCATGACCATCGCCTGCGGGGATAGCCACACCAGCACACACGGTGCATTCGGCTCGCTCGCCTTCGGCATCGGCACCACAGAGGTTCGCGATGTTCTCGAAACCCAAACACTGTCTTTGAGTCCGATGAAGGTCCGCAAGGTCGTTTGCACAGGAACGTTGATGCCCGGCGTGTTCGCAAAAGATGTGGCGCTGAAAATCATCCAAGTGCTCGGCGTCAAGGGAGGCATCGGGTACGCCTACGAGTATGCTGGCGAAATTTTCGACTCCATGACGCTTGAAGAGCGCATGACGGTTTGCAATATGAGCATCGAAGGTGGCGCACGCATCGGCTATGTCAATCCTGACCAAACAACCTTTGATTACATTAAAGGACGGGAATACGCGCCGTCCGACGAGCAATGGCCCGACTGCCTTGCTTACTGGAAGTCCATCCATTCCGAGGCCGACGCCGAGTATGATGACGTGGTAGAAATCGACATGTCGGACCTCGCGCCCATGGTCACGTGGGGCATCAACCCAGGTCAGTCGCTGGATGTCAGCGAGACCCTTCCAGACCCAAGCACAATGTCCGATAGCGAAAGCGCAACCGCGTCAGAAGCCTACACGCACATGCAACTCCGCTCTGGCGATGCGATCGCTGGCACAAAAATCGATGTGGCATTTGTTGGGTCTTGCACCAACGGTCGAATCTCTGACATGCGCGAAGCAGCGAAAGTCGTCGAAGGCCGCAGTGTCGCTGAAGGCGTCAAAGCCTTTGTTGTTCCGGGTTCTCAGCAGGTGAAAAAACAGGCTGAAGAAGAAGGGCTCGACAAAATTTTCATAGCTGCGGGTGTCGAATGGCGTAACGCCGGATGTTCGATGTGCTTAGCAATGAACCCCGACAAGTTGGTCGGCGATCAACTTTCCGCGTCATCCAGCAACCGTAACTTCATCGGGCGGCAGGGCAGCAAAACCGGGCGCACACTCTTAATGAGTCCTGCGATGGTCGCAGCCGCCATGATCACGGGCGCAGTAACAGATGTTAGAGAATTAGTTAAATCGGAGTCTGAATAATGAGCGAACACGCGATCACCTCTCTCAATGGTACAGCCATCCCAATCCGTGGTGATGAAATCGACACCGACCGAATCGTTCCGGCTCGCTGCCTGAAAGAAATCACTTTCGAAAAAATGGGTGAGTTCCTGTTCGTCGATGCACGCGAAGACGATGCGCATCCTTTGAACAACGACGCCTACACGGGCGCGGCTTGTATGATTGTTGGCTGGAATTTCGGTTGCGGCTCCTCTCGAGAACACGCCCCGCAAGCGGTGAAACGTTACGGGATCACCTTCCTGATCGGAAAATCGTTCGCTGAAATTTTTGGCGGCAACTGCAAAGCTCTTGGAATGCCGGCGGTGGTCGCTGAAAACGATGTCGTCGACGCCCTCTGGGCACACGTCGAAGCCAACCCAACAACCTCGTTCAGCCTCGATTTGGGCGCCATGACCGTAAGCTATGATGATCAGACGATTCCAGTCACGATGCGTGACGAGCAACGTAACGCCTTCTTAGAAGGTACCTGGGATGCAATGAGCCTACTCAAAGCCAATATGGACCAAGTTCGCGAAACCGCGGCTCGCTTGCCACATATGCAGGTCTAAGCATGGGGCTTAGCCGCCCCGCTATTTTCCCATATTTGATGGAATTTATCCGGAGTTTCCGCTATAGCTTTTCCTATACCACGAATGAATAACCCGACTCATAGACACCGCGCCACCGCGTTACTACTCTTCACCTTGCTCTCTGTCGTTGGAGGCGTTGCTCTCGCTGCCGGTGGTGCTCCTCCCTCGAACGTGGATCCCAGCGGGACGAGTTCGGACGTCGTCCTACTGGTTCTCTACATTTTACTAGCCCTTGTTTTTTCTTTTTTGTGCTCGGTCGCAGAAGCGGTGTTGCTCAGCATCACCCCCTCGTTCATCGCTGGGCTAGATGACGCGAACCCCAAACTTGCCAAGACACTACGCAAACTTAAACAGGAGAAAGTGGATCGCTCGCTGGCGGCTATTCTTACCTTGAACACCATCGCGCACACCGTCGGTGCAATCGGGTCAGGTGCCAAAGCCACGGCCGTTTTTGGCAGCACCTATTTCGGCGTTTTTTCCGCAATCATGACCTTAATGATCCTCTTCCTTTCTGAAATCATCCCCAAAACACTCGGTGCCGTTTACTGGCGTAAACTTGCCGGCGCCACCGCACGCTTTATACAGATGCTGATTATTGCGCTATACCCTCTGATCCTCGTTTCCGAAAGACTGACGCAACTACTATCGCGTGGCCAACCGATCCATGCCTTCAACCGCGACGAGTTTGTTGCCCTCGCCACGATTGGTGAAAACTCTGGCCAAATCAACGAGGGCGAATCCCGCATCATTCGTAACCTCTTCACTCTTCAGTCGCTAAAGGCAGAAGACATCATGACTCCCCGGACCGTCATGGTGACGTATCAACAAGACCTCTCCATCACCGAGGTCCTCCAAGATCAAGCGGCCTCCCCTTTCACCCGCTTCCCGATTTGGGGTGAAAACCGCGACAACATCACAGGCTTCGTTCTGAAGGATGAACTCTTCTTGGCGGAAGCCCAGGGACGCGGCTCTAGCAAGCTCGTCGATGTCAAGCGCGAGCTTACAACTGTGCCGGAAACCGTACCTCTATCCGACCTTCTTGAGTTCCTGCTCGATAACCGCGCACAACTTGCTCTCGTCGCCGACAATTACGGCGGCACGTCCGGTATCGTTACTCTCGAAGACGTGATCGAAACTCTACTCGGCATGGAAATTGTCGATGAGGCCGATCAAACCGCGGACATGCAGAGCCTCGCCCGCAAGCAATGGCGAAAACGCGCCAGCGCCCTCGGCCTAGAAGTCGACTCCAGCGAGACTATCGAGCCACACGAGCTGGCTCCATCAGAAGACAAACCCGTCGCGTCATAGGTCGGTGGGTCAACCGACTCGCTCGCACTTTGATATTTCGTCTCTGGGGGACTTAGCGTACTCTCTTCTTATGAAGCACGTGCTAGCGATTGATCAGGGAACTACGGGTACCACGACTATTTTGTTTGGTGCCGATGGAACGATCGTTCGCAAGGCCTATCGGGAGTTCACTCAGCACTACCCGCAACCCGGTTGGGTGGAGCACGACCCAATGGAAATCTGGAAGACTGTGGTCGACACGGTGACCGAACTCGTGTCGGGTGGGTCCGAAGAGATTGTCGGCATCGGTATTACCAACCAGCGCGAAACAACCGTGGTCTGGGATGTCGAGACTGGCGAGCCCATCTATCCGGCCATCGTCTGGCAGTGTCGGCGCACAGCCCCTCTCTGCGAAGATCTGCAGCCTCATGCGGCGGCTATCACGGAAAAAACCGGGCTCCCTCTCGACGCCTATTTTAGCGGTACAAAAGTGACGTGGATTCTAGACCACGTTCAACCGTCTAATCTGGATCGCCTCCGTTTCGGAACCATCGACACATGGCTCATCTGGAAACTAACAGGCGGCAAAACGCACGCGACTGATTTTACCAACGCCTCTCGAACGCTGCTCTACAACATCAATGATCACGCATGGGACCCCGAACTCTGTGAGTGGATTGGGGTTCCTGAGTCTCTCTTGCCAGAGGTTAAACCCTCTTTGGCAGACTACGGTCGAGCCACGACAATTCCGGCGATTGAGGCTCTTCCGATCCTCGGCGTCGCCGGAGATCAGCAAGCGGCACTTTTTGGTCAGGCCTGTTTCAGCCCCGGGCAATGCAAAAACACATACGGGACGGGGTGTTTTATGATGATGCATACGGGAGCGCAGCGCATCGCATCAAGCGAGGGCTTGTTAACAACGCTCGCGGTGAACGGTGACGGCTCTGTCTGCTACGCTCTGGAGGGATCGGTGTTTATCGCGGGCGCAGCGATCCAGTGGCTACGAGATGAGCTTCAGGTGATTCAGCACGCCGACGACACCGACGCAATGGCTCGTCAACTCGACGATAATGGAGGTGTATACTTGGTTCCTGCGTTCACCGGTCTCGGTGCGCCCTACTGGGATATGGATGCGCGCGGCACCTTGGTTGGACTCACCCGCGGCACCAACCGCAATCACATCGTTCGCGCTGCGCTGGAGTCCATGGCCTATCAAACAGCGGATGTTTTACGCACGATGGAAAAAGAACTGGGCTCACAGATCGACCAGCTTGCGGTTGATGGCGGTGCGGTTGCCAACAATTTTCTCATGCAGTTTCAAGCGGACATCCTCGACAAAACGATTCTTAGGCCGCACCTGACCGAGTCCACTTCCGCCGGAGCCGCGATGATCGCCGGTCTGCACGCCGGCGTCTGGAGCGATTCGTCAGAGTTGGCGGCCATGAAAACCATTGAGGCAGAGTTTACGCCCGCGATGACTCACGACACCCGCGAGGCACACCTCGCTGGTTGGGCGCGGGCTGTGCGCCAAACACGCTGTGTCTAAACTCAGTGCTTCTGCCTTTTGGTCGGTCCGCCTCTCGGCTACACTCTCGGCATGAGCATTCTTCTCGCCTTTGATTCCTTTAAAGATTCTCTTTCGAGTCTCGAAGCCGCTCGTGCGTTTGAGCGCGGTTACCGACGTGTTGATACAGAACGCTCCTTTGTTTCCGTTCCACTTTCCGATGGCGGAGAAGGCTTTATACCGGCCATGCTGCACGGCAAGGCACATCGGCTCCGAAAACTCCGCGTAACAGGCCCTCTGGGTCGGCCCATCAATTCCTCCTACGCCATGACTCAAGGCGGTGCCGTGATCGAGGCCGCCCAAGCGAACGGGATCGAACACGTGCCGTTCAACGCGCGCAATCCCATGCGAACAACATCATATGGCGTGGGCGAATTGATATTGGACGCGCTTAACAGGGACGCAGAGCGGGTAGACATTGGTGTGGGTGGAAGCGCGACGGTAGATGGCGGATGCGGAATGGCCCAGGCCCTAGGTCTTCGTTTTCGCGATAACTCCGGGCGCTTGATCCGTAAACGCATGAGCGGCGCGGCGCTCGCGCACATCCATCAACTCGACCTCGATGCGCTCGATAGCCGCTTGAGCACTCTACCTGTGCGTGTGTCGTGCGACGTAACGAATCCGCTATGCGGGACGCGTGGCGCGGCACGAGTGTTCGCCCCTCAAAAAGGGGCATCCGAAGAAATGGTTCTGCAACTTGAAGACGGGCTTGAAAACCTGGCGGTTGTTATCCAACGAGACCTAGGCATTAGGCTCCGAACCCGAGCACGGGGCGGCGCTGCAGGAGGCTTAAGCGCGATGCTGCACGCCTTATGCGGAGCTGAGTTGAGCAGTGGCATTGATACCGTGTTGGATGCGACGGGTTTTGATGCACGCTTAAAAACAACGCGTCTGGTGGTGACCGGTGAAGGCTGCATCGACAAACAGAGTGCGGAGGGTAAGTGCATGAGTGGTGTTATACAGCGTGCGCATGCGGCGTCTATACCTGTCATCGCCATCGGCGGTCAGGTTCGCGAGCGCGAACTAAAAAACCTTTATCGGCTCGGGCTACATACGACCGTCTGCATGACTCCTCGACCGCTGGCTTTAGACGAGGCCCTTCGGGGAGCATCAGGCTTCATGGCAGATGCTGGGGCGCGTGTGGCCGCGATGAGGATGTTGTAAACACGCAGTTTCGGTTACGGGTCGTCAACGACCTTGGGAATCGCACGTGTCAGGGTCGTGCGGTGAGACACGGCGCGCATCAGGCCCGGCGTAAATGTGTCAAGGTGGTAGGTCACGGGGTCCTTACCGAGCTGAAATGTTTGAGAGCTACCGATCAACCTAGTCCCCTTTACCCCTTTCAATGTCAACACATCCGTCTCGTCAAAGGTTCCTTTCCAGACGGTCCAGTTTCCTTGTGCGTCACAATCGATTTTCATAATGTCGGCGCGTCGGCTCTCAGCGTGTATCCATGACTTGAATGCAACTTTTCTCCCTTCGTTTTCATAGGTCCCCTCCGAAAGCAGCGTATAGCCCCCCGAGGTCCACCGTGTGGTAAAGGCCTGAGTCGGCGTTGTCTGATCACCCGGGGATGTTGCCATGATACCCGACCACGATCCCACGAGTTTGTCGAGAGGCTCTAGAGCGTCGCTCGCGCGTCCCTTGACTGGTAGACGGATAACGCCACTCTGATCTTCGCGTGTTCCCTTAAAGCTCTGTTCGGTGTAAACGCGTCCACGGCTAACCAGAGTGACCTGTGCCGTGTAATGATCCGCGTCTTGGAATTCTACGTGACCTGCGGCCTCTAACCGTGCCGCCTCCTGTAACGCCCGGCCTCTCCTTTCAAAAACCACCTGAGTCGGGGTCATGAATCGTGATCGAGAAACGCGAAAGGACGTGGACTCCTTGTTGCCACGCGCAACGCCGTGTACACCGAAACTCAGGCTTATGAAGCGATCCTTTTCCGGTGCGACTGTTTGTAGGCCAACGGTCTCACCAAACCCACCGCCCTCCATTTCATAACGAGAGACCGTATGAAGAAAGTGACCCCCGAGGATCCATTCTGTCGTATCTGAGGAGGTAACGGTACGACCCTTCTGGTGGCGCGAATGAGGAGTCATCTCCCCTCTCTCGCTCCAATGGCCGACGAATATATTCAGGCTCGCCAGCGCATCGCTTGCTGGCTCCATCGCCACAAGTCCCGAACTAAAAGCAGCCAACAAAAGGGCCATCCCCACGTGTAATCGGACCGTCATGAGGGCTAGAGTAGCGCTTCGGAACCAGTACCGTCGACTCTTACTCGAGGCAGAAGAGTCGAGAATTTCAACAAAAACGCCATGCGCTGCGCTAAAACAGCACTATTTCGTAAAAAGGCGCCTTTTATGCCTTTAAATATCTGTGACAAGCTCACTGAAAAGCTTATCGTTATGGCTTCTTTATTAATTTGGCGGGTCACGGAGACCTGCTAACCGAATTGGTTGGCACAGTTAAGGGGAGCAAGACTCACTGACGAGTCGTAACTGTGTGAGGGTCGAGAATGAGTGTTCTCGCATCCCTTCGCACGCTCAACCAAGCCGGGACAAGAGGAGTACGTAATGAGTGAAGTAGATCGTCATGGTCTTACAAGTAAAGACCGCAACATGCTGTTCTGGGGAAGTTTCCTAGCGCTAGCCGCAGCAGGTTTCGGATTCGTGTTCCGCGTCATGATTCCAGCGATGTGGGCAGAAGAATTTTCTATTCCTATGGCTGAAGTAGGGATCCTAACAGGTGCGGCTCTTTGGCCTATCGCTGTTACGATGATCATCTTCAGTCTTCTCGTCGACAAGATCGGCTACAAGATCTCCATGTGCTGCGCATTTGCACTGCAGGGCTTATCCATTATACTAACCGTAACCGCCAGCGACTTTAGTAGCATGCTGTTTGCCTGCCTCTGCGCCGGTCTGGGCCACGGTATTGTCGAAGCCGTCATCAACCCCCTCTGCGCCTCGATGTACAGGGAAAACAAAACAAAGATGCTGAACATTCTTCACGCTGCATGGCCCGCGGGTATTGTTGGCGGTGGCGTTATTTACATGTCTTTGTTTAACAAAGAAAACGCCACATGGGGCGACACCAGCGTTGTCTTCTGGGCAATGTTCATTCCTGTCGTAGCCTACTTGGTCATGTTCCTTATGTGCAAAAAGTTCCCTGTCGACGAACGCGTTGAAGCCGGGGTCTCCATGGGTGATATGATGAAGGAATTCGGCGGATTGAGCGCTTTCCTTGCCATCACATTCCTGTTCTACGAGCTGGCCGGTCAGGCTATCTACTTCCTCGAACTCGCGGGTGATGGGGTCGACAGTTTCATGGCGAAACGCCTCCCTATTAGTGCCGCTGTCGGCGCCTTGGGTGGTGTCGCTGTGGGAGTCATTGTGAAATCTCCTGGTAAAGTCCTGTTCTTCGTTCTCTGCCTAATCATGATCCCTCTAGCAACTGCCGAACTCGCAACAGACGCATGGATCCAGACCCTCATGAGACCAAGCCTCGGCAAACTGGCCGGTTGGGCGATCATCATGTCGGCTGCCATCATGATGGTGCTGCGTTTCTTCGCGGGTATTCCACTGAAGTTCATGAACCCTCCCGGATTGCTCCTGTTGAGCTCCGTCTTCTCGATCTTTGGCCTGTTCGCCTTGTCGGAAGCAAGCAGCACTGGCGCAATTATTGGAGCATTCGTCCTCTACGCTGTCGGCCAAACGTTCTATTGGCCAACGGTTCTCGGCTTCGTGGCTGAGCAGTTCCCTAAGGGTGGTGCGATGACATTGAACACTGTTTCTGCGATGGGTCTGTTGACCGTGGGAATCTTCGGATTCCCATTCCTCGGCGCCGTTCAGGACAGCTACAACGCCAAGACTGTTCTGGCTGAACAGCCTGCGCTGTACGAAACTCACGGTTCAACCAAAAACTTCTTCATGTTCGATTACAACTCGATCGACACCGGCGCCGTCTATAAGGACGTGGCGCTGACTGCAGAAGACAAGGTGACACTGGAAAGCAGCCTGAAAAGCACCGGACAGAGCTCACTGAAGGTTGCGTCAGTTCTACCTGGCGTAATGGCAGTGGCATTCATCCTAATGCTCATCTACTTCCGCTCTATCGGAGGTTACAAGGCGGTTCTGCTGGATGACAAGTCCAGCACACCAGAACCGAAACCTACAGAAGACGCTGCGGGTTAAACCCAGCGTTCTTTCTGATGTCGAAAGACGTCTGCCTAACCGGCAGGCGTCTTTTTTTGTGCCTAGATCCCATGGCGGTTTGAGTTCACGAGCTCCACATTCATTATCCAACCTGCATCGTCTGATGGGGACTTTTCTGTTAGCGTCGTTCAAGTGATTACAGGCCGCAAGACCACCGTCCTTGACCCAAACGATGGATGTTCCGTGTTGGATATTGAATGTTCAGCTCGTTAATTGACCCCGCTCAAGAAAGCGCTACTCTGGGTTGTAATACACCTTCCTAACGCACATAATACCCCTTCATGAGCGCTCCCTCTACACATCCTCAGCTAAGCCGTCGCGCGATGATGATGCAAACCGCGCTAGGGATCGGTGCTGCAAGTGTGGGCGGTCTCTCGCTGGCGGATCAACTGGCGAACCCCTTGGCTCCGCGACTGCCGCATCACATGGCGCGTGCGAAACGGGTGATCATGCTGTTTCAAACAGGTGGCGTGTCGCACATGGACAGCTTTGACCCAAAGCCGGCACTAAAAAAGATGCACGGAAAACCCATGCCGGGCCGTAAAGACAAGACCTGCTTTGGTGGTTACTGGGATGCGGCCGCACGCGGTCAGTCAGGCATTGAAACGACCTCTCTGTTTCCTAAATTGAATGGGGTGATAGATGATCTCTGCATCATCCGCTCGATGCATGGCGATCAAGGTGATCACTTCGCTGGCACGCTGCATATGCACAGCGGCTCCAATGGCTCGCTCATGCCGGGTCTAGGCGCCTGGATTAGCTATGGCTTAGGGACGGCAAATGCCAACCTGCCCTCGCACATGGTTTTTTGCAATCGCGTGCCGTATGCCGGTGCGCAAAGCTGGAGCTCTAACTTCCTCCCTGCCATTCATCAGGGTGTGCGATTGGAACCGGATGCGGAGCTGCTCCCTAACTTGAACCCCAGGGAGCGCGATGCGGCCTTACGCGCCATTGAGCTCAATCTGGTCACCAAAATGAACGATGATTTTGCACGCGCCCACAAAGACAACTCGGATCTAAGCGCCCGCACCGCCTCCTTCCAAACTGCCACCCGCATGCAAGACCTGGCCCCCGATCTCTTTAGCTACGACGGGGAAAGTGATGCGACCTTAAAGCTCTATGGCCTACACCGCGACAAGGCGCGACCCTACGCCTGGCAGTGCTTGATGGCGCGCCGAATGTCGGAAGCGGGCGTCCGCTTTATTGAAATTGTGGATACGGGTGCGAATGACAATTGGGATCAACATAGCGACCTCAAGAAGCATGAGAAACTCGCGCGCAATATTGATCAAGGAGCCGCCGCCTTAATTACCGACCTCAAGCAACGTGGCTTGCTAGAGGACACCTTAGTGATTTGGGCCACGGAGTTTGGTCGCACGCCTTGGTTGGATCAGTTCGAAGGTCGCGGCCACTACGCCCATGCCTTCACCTGCTGGCTGGCTGGCGGTGGGGTTCAGGGTGGAACCGCCTACGGCGCGACGGATGAGTTTGGCGCGACGATCGTCGATAAGCCCATGCATGTTCACGATTTCCACGCGACTATTTTACATTCCTTGGGGCTGGACCATAAGAAGCTAACCTTCCGCCACGCGGGCCGCGACTTTCGCCTCACGGATGTCGCAGGCAACGTAGCGAAAGGAGTCTTCTCATGAGGCTCTCCTCTTGGATCGCACCTCTTCTCTTGGTAAGCAGTGTCTCGCTCATGCACGCCGCAGATGCGCCCCTCTCGGCCGCCCACGAAGAATTTTTTGAGTCTAAGATCCGTCCTATCCTTGTTGAGCATTGCTTCAAGTGCCACGGCGGGAAATCGGTCAAGAAGGGCTTGAAGCTGAACTCGCTAGCCTCACTGATGAAAGGCGGCGACAGTGGACCCGCCTTGGACAAGGATGACCCGCACCGCAGCCTTATCTTGCAAGCCATGATGCGCACCGAGGATGGGACGGATGCCATGCCTCCAAAAGATCCCCTCCCCAAACACATCGTCGATGATTTCAAAAAATGGGTAGACATGGGTGCGCCGTGGCCGAATATGGATCGTGACTTAAACGCCAAGAGCACGCTGAAGCCCAGTCCATGGTCTTTCACACCGCCTGTCCGCCACGATCCACCTACGGTAAAAATGACCGGCTGGGGCCGAACTCCTATTGATGCCTTTGTATTGAAACGCCAAGAAGAGGCGGGACTCGGCCCTCAAAAGAAAGCCGACCGGCGCAGCCTCATTCGTCGTGCAACGCTAGATTTATGGGGACTACCACCGACTCCGGATGCGGTACGCGACTTTGTTAAGGATGAGTCTCCTGATGCGTGGCCGGTCCTCATTGATCGATTACTTAATGATCCCGCCTATGGTCAACGTTGGGGACGCTATTGGTTAGATGTGGCACGTTATGCGGATACTTCTGGCGACGGCACAGACATGCCTATTCCTGAGGCGGCCTTTTATCGCGACTATGTCATTCAGGCTTTTAATGATGATTTTCCCTACGACGAGTTTTTGCGCGAACAAATCGCGGGCGATCGTTTGTTTCTCGACGACCCCAAGACCCGGCCGCGCGAACGTTTGATTGCCACGACCTTTGTTGGTTTGTCGCGTCGCTACGGTGTGGGCGTGGTGAAGCAGCGTCCGCTGGTCATCGACAACACCCTCGAGACTATTAGCAAGTCGATGCTCGGCCTCGGCCTCCAATGCGCGCGTTGCCATGATCACAAGTTTGATCCCATTTCAATTGATGATTACTACTCCTTCTATGGCTACTTCGACAACACGCGTTATCCACATCCGGGAAGTGAGAAGGGGAAAACCAAGTTTAATATGCTGCCTCTCGTTGATTCGGCAGAAGACTTCAGGACCTATCGTAAATTCGCAGCCGAGCAGTTAAGCCTCAGCGAACAACTTGATGATCTTGGAAAGAAGGGCAAGCGACCGATTCAGCTAATAAAAAAAATGAAGACCTTAGAAAAAGAGTTGAAGGTCTTGAACAAACAAACGCCAATCAACACCGCCGCTCTACAAAAGAAGAAACAGGCGATTGTTAAAACCCGCACCCTTCTCAAGGACGCGACCGCGCTCAGGGACCACTATGACACCGTAAAAAAGACGCTCCAAAAAACGCCGCATGCGTATGGTGTCGCGGATACGCTCTCAGACACTAAAGATTCACCGCTTTTTATTGGGGGGGATTCAAAAAAATGGGGTCCCCGTATTCAACGTGCGTTTATCGGTGAACTTGACTCTAGTAAACCCATTATTCCAGAGGGACAGAGCGGTCGACTGCAGCTCGCTAATTGGATCGCCTCAGCAGACAACCCTTTAACTGCACGCGTCATGGTCAACCGGATCTGGCAGCATCATTTTGGTACCGGTATCGTTCGCACACCTAATGTGTTTGGTAATCAGGGCACACCCCCTAGCCATCCTCAGTTATTGGACTGGTTGGCGACAGAGTTTGTTGCTCAGAAATGGTCTATCAAATCGATGCACCGCATCATCATGCGCTCCTCCACTTATCAGCTCAGTAACCATGCCTCAGAGCAGAAGTTGAACGTGGATCCCGACAATCGCCTCTTATGGCGCTATTCAACGCAGCGGCTGGATGCGGAGGCTATTCGTGATTCTATTTTGGCCGTCAGTGGCCGCCTTAATTACGCCGACCCGGTGCCCCATCCCTTTCCTAAAGATGCGCCCTCCTCTTATACCCAGCATCACCCATTTACGGATAACTACGATCATCAAGGCCGCAGCGTGTATCTTCTGACACGGCGCTTGGGAACGCACCCCTTCCTGGCCTTGTTCGATCCGCCCGACACCAACAACTCAACGGGGCGCAGAGGCTCCTCTACGGTCCCACAACAGGCTCTATTCGCCATGAATAGTGAGTTTATGAGTAAGAGCGCCCATGCCTTCGCTGGACGCGTCACACGCTCCACAGAGGATCGAGCGAGCCGGATCGCGTTTGCCTATCAATTGGCCTTCCAGCGTGATGCTAGCCCTGATGAGGAGGCTCAGGTGGGACTCTACCTCGATCGCTATCAGGAACAGCTCACCCCCGGCACGAGCAATCCGCAAGGTCTGCGTCAGGCGTGGACGAGTGTCTCGCGGGCTATTCTGGGTAGCAGCGAGTTTATCTACCTTAACTAGCTGGGGCGTTGTCGCTTACTTTATCGATCATAGCGAGTGGTGTTTCGATTTCATTGCCGGCGCCCAAGACAGCCGGGTCATCAAAATTACGTATGTACAGCGCAGCTAACTTTCCACTCAGCGCTAACAGTTCGCTACTGTAATCTAGGTACCTACTCAATTCAAAGGCACTCATGCTTTCCTTTGGTGATGAGGTAGTTTCTGTTCCACGAGAGAGAAGTCGTTCAGGGTCTTTCGTCAACTGATGCATATCAATCACGTGTGCGATCGATCGCAGGACATTAAGAGCGTCCAAGGCTCGGGATCGTTTAACCCGGTTCTCTGTACTCACAAGAAAGTAAGACGCTGCTCCTAGCGGGCACCCCGCTCGGGCGGGGACCTTTTAACCAACAGGTGTGTCCCCTTTTGGGTAGGGGGGTTTTTATGCCGCGGTATCGCGCGGCATCCTTCTTCAGTCCACAAAAAAAGGGCAGGCTCCGAAGAACCTGCCCTTCAAACAATTGTTTCGATCGCTTAGCCTTCGATCGCTGCCTGAGCAGCGGCGAGGCGCGCGATTGGGACTCGGTAAGGTGAGCAACTCACGTAGTTGAGTCCGGTGCGATAACAGAACTTCACGCTTTCCGGATCTCCGCCATGTTCGCCACAGATACCGCACTTGAGGTTCTTGCGAGTGCTACGGCCTTTAGCCACGCCCATTTCGACGAGTTGACCCACGCCAGTTTGGTCAAGCGACTCAAACGGATCGTGATCCAGAACTTTCTTGTCGAGATAGTCCGGAAGAAAACCGCCGATGTCATCGCGGCTGTAACCGAATGTCATTTGCGTTAGGTCGTTGGTACCGAAGCTGAAGAATTCCGCCGTTTCAGCAACAGCGTCAGCCGTCAGTGCCGCACGTGGAATTTCGATCATGGTACCGACCATGTACTTCACTTTGATGCCCTTGGCCTTGATCGTTTCTTTCGCGATCTTGTGCACGATCTCTGCGAGGAAGTCGAGCTCAGCCTTGGTTCCGATCAATGGGATCATGATCTCTGGAAGAACTTTGATGCCCTTCTTCGTCTGGTTACAGGCGGCTTCGATAATCGCCTTGGTCTGCATCACGCAGAGTTCCGGGTAGGTGATCGACAAACGGCAACCGCGATGACCCAGCATTGGGTTGAACTCGTGCAACTGCTGGACGCGCTGTGCAACTGCGCTCTTCGTGGTCTTCATGCGCTTCGCCATTTCCGCTTGTCCGGCCGCATCGTTCGGCATGAACTCATGCAGCGGCGGATCGAGCAAACGAACCGTCACTGGCAAGCCGTTCATTTCCTTGAAGATACCTTCAAAGTCGCGACGTTGGTAAGGCAACAATTTCTTGAGTGCTTTGGCACGGCCCTTGTCGTCCGTTGCGAGGATGAACTCGCGGATCGCCCAGATGCGGTCGCCTTCGAAGAACATGTGCTCAGTACGTGTCAGACCGATGCCTTCAGCACCGAAGTTGCGAGCAGCCTTAGAATCGGCCGGTGTATCCGCATTGGTGCGAACACCCATCTTGCGGTACTGGTCGGACCACTCGGAGACCGTGTTATACATCTTGTAGATCGGATCCTTCAACGCCTTCTTGTTGCGCTGAACAACCGCAGCCACCACTGGGCTTGACTGACTTGGGATCTGGCCGTGGTACACCATACCGGTCGACCCGTTCAAGCTTAGCCAGTCACCCGCCTTCAGTTTGGTTTTGCCGATCGTCACGGTCTTCTTTTTGTAGTCGATGACGAGAGAGCCTGCGCCGCAAATACAGCACTTGCCCCACCCGCGTGCTACAACAGCGGCGTGAGAGGTCATGCCGCCTGTACTGGTCAGGATGCCCTGCGCTGCCCACATACCGCCCACATCTTCTGGGCTGGTTTCGTGACGCACGAGGATCAGTTTGTCCTGCGGGTTCTTCTTGATCGCGGCTTCCGCTTCATCAGCAGTAAAGACGATCTTACCCACAGCGGCGCCCGGTCCAGCGGGTAGGCCCTTTGTGAAGCTCTTGGCTTTCTTTTCAGCCGCAGCATCGAAGATCGGGAAGAGCAACTGCTCGAGATCGGCACCGGATAGTGTCATCAGCGCAGCTTTAGGAGTCAACAGCTTCGGCAGCTTACGACCCGTGACCTGATCCTTGCCCGTGGCCATTTCAACGGCCCAGCGGATACCCGCGAGACCCACGCGCTTTGCGTTACGGGTCTGAAGCATCCACAGTTTGCCCTGTTGGATGGTGAACTCAACGTCCTGGGGGTATTTATAATGCTTTTCGAGGCGCGCCATGATGTCCGCAAGGTCTTTGTAGGCCTTTTTCCAGCTGGCCAGCTTTTCCTTCTTCATGTCGTCCAGGTTTTTCGGGGTGCGGATACCCGCTACCACGTCTTCGCCCTGGGCATCAATGAGGTATTCGCCCATTGGCTTGGCTTCGCCGGTCGATCCATCACGCGTGAACGCCACACCCGTTCCAGAGTCAGCGCCCATGTTGCCGAAGACCATCGAACAAATGTTCACACCGGTACCCACTAGGCCACCGATCTTGTTGATCTGACGATACTTTTCAGCTCGATCAGAGCTCCACGAACCAAATACGGCTTCTATGGAAAGCTCCAACTGCTTACGTGCGTCCTGTGGAAAAGGCTTCTTCACTTTCTTCAGGTAGACCTTCTTATAGGTATCAACAAGCCCCTTGAGCTGGTCGGCGGTAAGGTCGGTGTCTTCCTTAACCTTCGCTTTCTTCTTAAGCTTCTCGAGCTCAACTTCGAAGTCGTGATGGGTCAATCCGGAGCTTGGCCCCATGACCACGTCGCCGAACATGTCGATAAAGCGGCGGTAACTATCCCAACCCACGCGCTCGTTGCCCATCTCTTCGATGAGGCCCAGAACAGACTTATCGTTCATACCGAGGTTCAACACGGTATCCATCATGCCAGGCATGGACACAGCAGCACCGGAACGGACCGAGACCAAAAGAGGGTCTTTTGCTGCACCAAGCTTCTTTCCCATAAGCTTTTCTAGTTTTGAGAGCTGTTTCTCGACCTGCGCGGTCAATTCTTTCGGCGCGCGGTTTTTGTTAGCAATGTAGTCGCGACAGGCTTCGGTCGAAACCGTGAATCCTGGAGGAACAGGGATGTTCGCGTTAGCCATCTCTGCTAGGTTAGCACCTTTGCCACCGATGATTAGTTTCATCGAGGCATCACCTTCGGTGTGTTTTTTGCCGAAGCCGTAGAAGTATACGTATTTTTTTGTCGTCTTTTTCATATCACTCAAGATCTCTGTTTTTTTATTGGGTTAGACCGTTACCTATATATAATCTCATATTCCGCCCATGAGAGGGACGCCAACTATAGGTAGTTCGAATATTCGGGTCAACGGAAAAAACGGCTCTAATCCTCGTAGAATAAGAGATTTATGCATGTCTAAGTTTATCATCAAAGGCGGTCGCGCACTCTCTGGCGACTATACACCGAGCGGTAATAAAAATGCGGCGCTCCCTATGCTCGCCTCTTGCGTGCTGACAGATCAGGACGTGGTGCTGCAAAACCTTCCCTTAATAGAAGACGTGCACGCCATGTTAGCCATTCTCGAAGACCTCGGTGTTTCGGTGAAACTCAGGGGTCACACCGTTACTTTGTGTGCGAAAGGATTGAGAAAGAGTCGACTCTCACAAGCGCTCTGTCGCAAAGTCCGCTCCTCCATCCTTTTCGCGGGTCCTTTAACGGCTCGGCTCGGGCGCGCAACCCTTTACCCGCCGGGTGGAGATGTGATCGGCCGCCGTCGCCTGGATACTCACTTCGATGGCCTTCGCGCGCTCGGTATGCAGATTACCGGAACAAAACCCTTCGTTTTCCGATGTAAAAAGCTTCGTGCCACGTCACTCGTGCTGGACGAAGCCAGTGTGACCGCGACTGAAAACATTATTATGGCTGCTGTATTAGCTCCTGGAACCACGACTCTGTATCACGCCGCGTGTGAGCCGCACGTCCAAGACCTCTGTCGCTTGCTAAACTCAATGGGCGCTGGCATCACTGGGATCGGCACCAACCTTCTCACGATCAAGGGCTGTGAAACACTGGGTGGAGCCCGTCATCGGATCTCGTCCGACTATATTGAAATCGGCAGCATAATCTCGGCCGCTGCCGTCACCGGTGGATCGGTTCGCATCCACGATGTAAACCCTACTGATATCCGCATCATTTCTCGCGGGTTCTCGAAGTTGGGTGTCAGTTGGTCATTGGAAGACACCGTTCTCACTGTGAGTGCCGGGCAGAAAATGCGCGTGCAAAAAGACTTTGGCTCGGCCATGCCGAAAGTCGAAGACGGCATCTGGCCGAGCTTTCCATCAGACTTGATGAGCGTCACTCTCGTTCTCGCTACTCAAACCGTCGGAACGGTGCTTTTCTTCGAAAAACTCTTTGAAAGTCGCATGTTTTTCGTCGATCGCCTGATCGAAATGGGCGCGCAAATCGTTCAATGTGACCCGCACCGAGTCGTTATCGTCGGCCCATCAAAGCTCCAAGGTACCCATCTCGCAAGTCCAGATATTCGTGCGGGCATGGCCCTGTTAATAGCTGCATTGTGCGCCAAGGGCGAGAGTGTGATTGACCACGCAGAGATTATTGATCGTGGTTATGAACAGATCGAAAAGAAGTTACGCAAGCTAGGGGCAGACATCGTTCGGCGCTAAGCCGGATGGTCACTCAGCGTCGCGGCGGGCGTCTGGCTTTCCGCCTCTGCGCCGGTCACTATGATCGCGCGTGGACTCGCCCTGACTCCCAAAGGATGAGCGGTCGCCACGACGAAACCCGCCGACCGGTGCCTGTTTGCGCTCGGTCGCTGAATCGCCGCTCTGTCCACCCTCACGGGATCCCATGTGCTTCCGACGCTCTTTCATTCGCTTGCCGACGAACTCTCGGATGCCTTTCCGTTCCTCATCGCTCAGGCTATTACGGATCGTATAGAGTTGTTTAATGCGTAATTTGGCCATCTCGGTATGAATACGTCCTGCGTCTTCAACGAGTGCTAGCATCTGCTCTTCGGTCGTGGACGAGTTACGCATCGCTTCCAATTGGTGCAAACCGACCTCTCGCATTTTCTCGCTCTGTTCTTTCATCGCGTGATGATAGCGCTCGAATTTTTGTTTGATTTCCGCGACCTTCTCTTTCGATAAACCGACTTCTTCCGCCATACGGGGGTTGTTCACCAACATTCCGAGCATCCGCGCATCATGATCCCCATCCATCTTTCCACCAGGACCCTTGCTGCTCGGCTTGTCGCGTCCCGGCCGCTTATGAGTCGACTCGTCGCCCTGGCCTCGTTCGCCTGAGGATTTGCTGTGACGCTCCTTCATCTGGTGTTTACGCTCCGCCATCTCTTTGCGCTCTGACTCTGAAAAACGAGGTCGGTCGCCATCGGTTTCAGCCTGGGTCATACCCACGATGCCGCCAAATGCTGCTACCGCGATCACTAGTTGAATGCGTTTCATAGTCCTTGTTCCTATAAGGTTAAAGCCCGATCTATCCATAAGAACGCGCGAACCACCTTGTTTATTGTAGATTAGATGCGTTTTTTCGAAAAACGGATAATAGCCTTACCGCCCTTCGCCTCTCCCCTACCCTTTTTTCTCTAAATAACGAATGTTTTTGGGCAGGTAGCGAGAAAATCGAAGCCGGTGCGGGTCACCACAACGGTGTCTTCAATGCGCACACCGCCGTGTTCTGGGTAGTAAAGGCCCGGCTCAACCGTCACGACATTGCCCGCTTTAAGGGTTTTTCCGTGCTTCCCTAATCCGGGAGCCTCGTGAATCTCTAAACCCACGCCATGCCCGGTGCTGTGAAAAAAGCCAACAGGTACACCGTTCTCAACACCCGTCTCGAAACCTGCTTCAACCAAGGCCGCTGCTGCGACCTCATGAATATAGCGACCTTCTACACCGGCCTTAATGGCGTTGAGAGCATCGGCATGCGACTGCTTGACCGCCTTGTACATGCGCTTGAGGGTCGGTGACGGAGTCCCGCGAACCACGGTTCGTGTCAGGTCTCCCCAGTAGCCGGTCTCCATATGCTGCGGGAAAATATCTAGAATGATCGATTCGTTGGCACGCAAGGGTCCGCTTCCTCTGTTGTGGGGATCCGCACCTTGGCTTCCTCCCGCAACAATAGTGGATCCGCAAAAGCATTGATGTTCGAACAGTTTTTTGTGAATCGTTTCTTTCACGAGTTCAGAGGTCAGCGTCTTGCGACCCACTCGCAGTTCGCCTGATGCCGTGATTTCGGCACTTTTTATTAGTTGGATGGCCGCGCGCGCAGCCGCAACTGATGCCTTCTGAGACTCTTTTATTTTAGCCACCTCCGCAGGTTTCTTTACTTCGCGCTGCGGACACAGGGAGCTTTTGGCAACCGATACCTTAACACGTTTCTTTCTCAGTGCATCAGCTACTCCCAGCGGAAAGGTCTGACTCACGGTGAGAGTACGGATCCCCAAAGACTCGACCCAGTCAACGATCGGACCTGCCAAGCTTCGCGTTTTTCGTTTCGCGCTCTTTAAGGATGCTGTTGATGTGATCGTTACTCGCCGCGTTTCTTTTTGTGCCCTGCCCACCTCTAGCGGTGGTAACAAGAGGTGACAGCGACCCTCAACCACAAGTAGCTGCACGGGGTCCACAGCGTGAAACCCGGTTAAATAACGAATGTCCGGACAACTGTTGTCATCCCCGTAAAAGAGAATAGGGCCTGTTGATTGTTTCATGAAAATCCTTGTTGCGTCGTTGTAGTCAGATGATTTAGCGTCGTTTACTGCCTGTTGATAATCTTTCTTTTCGACATAAAATAACAGCCTAAAATCCCTGTTAATGAGTCCTCATTTTTACCACATCTTGTGGCGACAATTTTGTCACCCCCCACACGTGGTAGAAGCCACGAAAGCACCGCCATTTGCGCTTTTTAGCTTGCGAGTACCGCCCCTCAAAGCTATGCTTCGGGTCCATAAGGAACCACGGGAACGACACCCTGCCTGTTAATAACTTGTTGATAAGTTTCGATATGCGAGACGTCGTTTTTGTAACCTCTTGGAAGCGTTGTAACAATGATTTTTGAAATAGTTAATAACTTTTGAAATTAATCTAGTTTTTTTTTATCTGTCACCTTTTGGGGGAACGCCGAGTGAAAAAATCCGATGCAGTTGCGCTTTGGGCAAAGGCAAGCAAGCAACTTAAAGAGCTGCTCCACCCTGATGTGTTTTCACGATGGATTGCGATCATTGATCCCATTTCGTTCGATGACGAAACTCTCGAGCTTGGTGTTGATAATGAATTTTACCTTAATTGGTTAGAGGAGCATTACTTAACGCTCATCAAAGACGCGGTCGTATCCGTCTCAGGAACTCTATGCACGATTCAGTTGCGTGTTGTGAAGGCGGCTCCAACCAGTGACGTTGCTGCTCCGGAAGAAAAGAAAGACCGAAGCTCCCGAGTGCGGTCGTTCCTTAAGAAGAAGGTTAAGGGCGCTTCGCTTAACCCGAAATACACGTTCGACGATTTTATTATCGGACCTTCTAACAATTTTGCTCAAGCGGCCGCTTTTGCCGTGTCAGACAAACCGGCTCGCGCTTATAACCCTCTCTTCATCTATGGCGATGTTGGTTTGGGTAAAACCCACTTGATGCAGTCTATTGGTCATCACATCCTGAACCACGACAAGTCTGCTCAGATCTGTTACCTCTCCTCTGAGTCCTTTACCAACGAATACATTGATGCCCTTCAAAATAGAAGTCTGGTTCAGTTTCGTCGTAAGTACCGAAACATGGATGTCCTACTCATCGACGATATCCACTTTCTCGCTGGTAAAGAGCGTATGCAGGAGGAGTTCTTCCATACATTTAATGCCCTCTTCGACGCACATAAACAGATCGTGATGACCTGTGACCGGCCGGCTAGCGAGATTCCAGGTCTTGAACAGCGTCTTGTTTCTCGCTTCGAGTGGGGACTGGTCACTCAATTAGAATTGCCTGATTTAGAGACTCGTACGGCTATTCTTAAGACTAAACAGGCTCAGGCAAACATAGAGCTTCCTTCGGAAATCGTTGATTTTATTGCCACAAACGTTAAATCGAACATCCGTCGCTTAGAGGGGGCTATGATCAGAACCATGTCGTATGCGTCTTTAACCGGCCGAGAATTAACGATAAGTGCGGTTGAGAACCTTCTAAAGGATACCCTGGATAAAGAGCAGACCCAGCAAGTGTCTGTGGACCTTATTCAACGTACGGTCGCTGAGCACTATGATGTGCGCCTGTCAGATATGAGCTCTAAGCGCCGGCAGCGCTCTGTGGCTCTACCCCGCCAGGTGGCCATGTTCTTGTCTAGAAAGATGACTCCTCATTCGCTACCTGATATCGCTAACTCCTTTGGAAAGACCCATGCTACCATTTTGCACGCTTATCGATCTATCGATAAGAAGATGGGGGCTGACGACTCTTTCCGGCGCGAAGTGACGGCTATCGCTGATGCCATGGGCCACTCCCTGAGCTAGGGTTTTAGGCCGTTAATAAACCTGTGTATAACGTGTTATGAAAGATGTTAAAATGTTAGTAAGTTCCAGTTATCTTAAGTGTTCACATTTCTATGATCCTTCTGTTAACATGCTCGCTTGTTTTAAGAGCTTGGAAATAGAGGGCTTGGGGACTTGTGAACATATGAACACCCCATAATAAGAATACTATTTTAATTATATATAATTAGTTATTAATAATACCATGTTAATGAGTTTGAAATTAGGCAGGAGAAGAGGATGAAATTTAAGGTAACCAAGTCTGCGATACTCGATGGACAACAGAAGGTCCTAGGCGTCGTGAGTACCCGCAGTACAATGCCTATTCTCTCTAACGTTCTTTTTGAGGCCGAAGGTAAAACTTTATGGTTGAGCGCCACTGACCTGGAAGTGAGTATTCGCTGTCCGGTCGAAGCAGAGATTATTGAAGAGGGAGCATGTACGCTACCCGGCAAACGCCTACTGAGCATTCTACGAGAATTGCCAGAAGATGAAATTGAGATAGACATCGATGACAAAGATGAAGCGAGTATTCGTTGCCAGTCATCATTTTTTAAAATATTAGGACTCCCAGCAGAAGACTTTCCAAAGATTCAGACGTTCAAGAAGGGCAATGCGTATAACATCGAGCAAAGCCGATTGAAAGAGATGCTCAAGAAAAGTGGTTATGCCGCGTCGACCGACGAAACACGCTTTGTGCTGAATGGTGTGCTGATGAGTTTTAAGGACGACAAGCTAACGATCGTCGCCACAGACGGACGACGCTTGGCTCTGGTTGAGCAAGAAGTAGAGTTCCCATCAGAATCCAATGTAGACATGATCGTCCCAACAAAAACAGTCAATCAACTTATTTCATCTCTGGGGACAGAGGGAGATATGAAAATATTGACGAAAGAGAAGCAGGTCGCGTTCGAATTTGGAAAGACTCTGATCGTGTCCAAGTTGATTGACGGTACGTATCCGAACTTCCGCCAAGTTATTCCTTCGCAGTGCGAAGAGCGCGCGACGATCGAACGAGAAAGTATGTTGGGAGCAGTGAAGCGTGTGTCGCTCTTGACGACCGATAAAACAAATTCAGTTAAACTACAGTTTGCAAATAACAAATTGGAAGTGAGCGCCAGCACGCCAGACGTAGGTGAAGCGCGCGAAACGATTCCAATTAAGTACAGCGGGAAAACCATCACCGTTGCATTCAATCCAGAGTATGTACTGGCTCCTTTACGGACCTTGGAAGGCGACGAAGTCTTCATGGAATTGACTGACGACCTGAGCCCCGGTGTACTGAAATGCGATATACCTTTTCTGTATGTGTTGATGCCGATGAGAGTCAGCTAACAGCCACGCAATAAAACGTATTGCCCGATGGTGTAATGGTAGCACAGCAGATTCTGATTCTGCTTGTCAAGGTTCGAGTCCTTGTCGGGCAACCACTTAACCCTCTTTAATAGAGACGGTTAGAGCACACCTGCTCGATAAAGAGCAACACGCGAGGAGAGTCAAATGTGTAGAAAAATATGTTTACTCACCTTCGCAGCGATCCTAAGTTTTACCCTTGTAGGTAAAGCAGAAAACTTTCTCTGGAAAGTAAAAGGAGCGAAAAACACCGTCTATATCCAAGGCTCTATTCACGTTATGAAAAAAACGGATTACCCCTTGGCGAAGGAAATAGTAGCCGCCTACACAGCGTCAAAAGAAATTGTCTTTGAAGTAGACCTCGCAGAAGCGAACGGGCCCAAAGGCATGCAAATGATGATGGCCAAAGGAACCTTGCCAGCAGGCCAAACACTCAAGACAATCCTCAAAGCGGATGTATATAAAACCCTAAACAATGCAACAAGCACCTTTGGACTCCCAGGTGCACTCATAGATGGCATGAAACCATGGCTGGTCATTCAGATGGTGACAATCTTGGAACTTCAAAAACTAGGGTTCAACCCGCAAGATGGGTTAGACCTGCACTTTTTCGAGAGAGCAAAGAAGGATGGGAAAAAAACAGGCGGTCTCGAAGACATTGGCGCAGCCATAAATGCGCTAGACAAATTGACCCAAGAAAACCCAGATGAATTTGTCGAGCAGAGCATCGCTGACCTGAAAAAAATAGAACCGTTGATGAAAGAAATTACCGCCTTCTGGAAAGCTGGCGATGCTGCTGGATTGGATAAGGCATTATTAGAGGAAATGAAAAAATTTCCGGAGGTGTATAAGAGTCTTCTAGTTGACCGAAACCATAATTGGATGGACGGTATAGAAGAAAAACTTAAAGCCGATCATGACGTGATGATTATTGTCGGCAGCGCCCACCTAGTGGGAAAAGATAGTGTGCTGAAGTTGCTAAAGAAAAAGGGCTACACCATCGATCAACTTTAGTCATCATGACCGACGATCATACAACTTCTTATACTCTTCTAGATTCCCGGCTTATTGTTGAAAAAATAGAACTGCTCTCACGCAGAATAGATGAACGATTTCCGAGTTCAGGCCTTTGTAACGTGTCGGAAGAGTTGTTGAAGACTGCACGTAAGACACAGGCCCAAGTCGACTGGGTATCGAGTCCCATTAGACCGATTAGATACGCGACGAGGGCGGTCTCCGTTATCATTGCATTGGCCTTCCTTGCTATCCTATTAACGTTTGAGGTCCCTGAAGAAGGATTCCGGTTTCTTGACCTCGCAGCCCACTTAGAAACGACAATCAATGTGATCGTCCTCTTGGGAGCCGCGGCCTACTTCCTCGTTAGCACCGAAAATAGAGTCAAACGTTCACGAGCCCTCGACGCCCTCAATGTCCTACGATCGATCGCTCACGTCATTGATATGCATCAGTTGACAAAGGACCCAGAACGCTTGCTCAAACGCGGAAAGGAAACAACATCCTCGCCAAACGAAACGATGAGCGCCTTTGAACTGAGTAGATACCTGGATTACAGCAGTGAGATGCTGGCTTTGAGTGGCAAACTAGCAGCGTTATACATCAATAACTTTGACGACCCGGTTGTCCTCGCATCGGTCAATGAGATTGAAATGCTCACCTCAGGTCTCTCAAGAAAGATCTGGCAGAAACTAATGATCCTACATTCTCTGCCCCTGGACGCTGTGGATACCGTCTCCAAAAAAGTCTAATATCTGTATGGGAGAGAAGGGTGGCGCCATGTTGGGGCGCCCTAAATACCTCTACCCAAAGCGACCGGTCCCCGTTCGACCCACGATGTTCACTCAGGGGACTCCTTACATTGAATCACTGCAGGTGTAATGCGCCCCAGGCAAGGCGCGCAGCTCGGCTGCTTTTTCTTCGGGGGCGGTGTCGCTTAGAAAGTTGCCGCCGCCGATTTCTGGGCCGGCGAGATACTTGAGCAGGTTGGGTTTCCTTAGCGGTGGATGAAACTCGATATGGAAATGGAAGTGCGAGTGATCCTGACCGTCGCAGGGGGCCTGATGCAGAGGCATGACGTAGGGAAAAGGTTGCTGCCAGAGATTATCGAAACGGATGAGGGTGTTGTTCAGGGCATCCGCAAGGTCGCGCTGTTCAGCGGATGAGAGGCAGTCGATGCTTGGGTGCGTGGCTTTGGGCGCAACAAACACTTCGTAGGCATAGCGCGCGAAGTAGGGAAGAAAAACAATTGCCGAATCATTTTCATAGATGATGCGACGTCCGTCATCACACTCTGTTTTAATGATATCCTGAAAGAGCGGCCGCTTGTGTTCGTCGGCGTACGCACGAGTGGCACGCGCTTCTGTTTCGGTTGTTTTGAAGACAAAATTAGTGGCGTATATCTGACCATGTGGATGCGGATTCGATACACCCACTACCTCCCCTTTATTTTCAAAGGTTAAGATGTGCTGGATGTCATCACGCGCGCTCAGCTCAGCATATTGATCGCCCCAGACAGAGACGAGTTGCGCGGTGTCGTCGAGCGATAACTGGGCAAGGGTAAGGTTGTGCTTGGGACTGTAACACACGACACGTGATAAACCTGCCGCTGGCATGTTGCGATAAATGCCGGGTGCGGGATCAAGGTTCGTGTCGGCGTTGGGCCCCACACAGGGATGATCATTGTCGAAGACAAAGACGCCATCGTAATCATCATTGACCGCCCCGCTCACACGCGTATTTCCAGGACAGAGATAGCAGTCAGCGACATACTCGGGGACCGAGGCTGGAGCCGTCGTGCACTCCTCGCCGCTCCATGGACGATTCTGGCGATGAGCCGCAACCACCACCCATTCTTCCCTTAAAGGGTGCCACCGTTCTTCCCATGTCATGTTAGTCATCTCCCTTTTGGACGGTTATACGCTGCCTGAGGCCTATTCACAAGAGTGTGACCGTGACGACAGGCGTCGCACACGCTCCCGACGAGGAGCCCTCGAATAGTGTGGGCTCGAGACCGCTACTGTCTCGGTACCGCTCCATCACCACATCCAGTTCGGAGCGCGCCTCGCGACGACCCAGAATAGCCACCGTGCCTCCGCTGCCTCCCCCTGTGATCTTGGCTCCAATCAACCCTGACTCAAACCCAAGAGCGTGCACCTCCTCCACAATCGCATCTGTACCATCGGAACCCAGCTTGCATGCGCTGTACGATTCGTGTGCATTCCCCATCAGTGTTCCGAGCGCACGACAATTGTCATCTGTGACGGCTTGCTGAAGCAAGACTCGGAACTGATGGCTGTCATGACTTTCGCGGATAGGATGATAGGTAGGCAGATACACAGCGTAGGTCTGATCCGGGTTTACGTCCGTGACCGAATCACTGATGCCGTAGTAGTTCTCAAGAAAGTCGGCACCGACCATGGTATAAGGAATGTGGGCCGCGAACTGTCGTTCGAACTCGTCGGGCGTAATATTCGCCAGATAGCCGTCCCAGTGCGGGTCGTCAATGGCCACCCGACCAGGCTCAAGGTGAGTAATTGTTAAACCCGCCGTTTCCGCGATCAATCGTGCACCCATGAAGGCGCCGACGCGGACGGCCGTATAGTCAGAGCCTGTGATGGTATGTTGAATGCCGGAGTCGATTCCCCAGATCGCGAGTTCGTTGGGTATCGGAACTAGGCCCTCGACAATAGCCGGTTGACAGAGCAAGGCCAACAATTGTCCTTCCGACCCCAACGCTGATGTCATTTGATCCATCACTCCACACGGTGCGCCTGCGACGAGGTTTTCGGCTTTCTGACAGAGGTGAGCGACGTGAGCGTCTTCGAGCGACGTGTCAGTGAGCGAGAGCAATGCCCTCATCGTTGCGACCTCGAGGGCGGCGGACGAACTCACACCTTTTCCTTCCGGGAGATCAGAGGTAATAAAGATGCGCGCACCGCGGTCTAACCGGAGTCCGACTTCATGCATCAGCACCAGCAAGGGACCGAGAACATAGGATGCCCAATGCGAGTCTGGTTTGGTCGCGAGCTCCGCGCGTAACTCGTCGTAGGGTCGTGGTTCTTTAGTCGTGGTTAGTAGTTGGGAAAGAGAAAACCGCGCGCGGCGCATAGGACCGCACGAGGAGGTGCTGATGACGTCGATGTGTTCGTCTTCAGCGCGCTGCATGGCGACCCAAGTGGCTTCACGGATCGGCATCTCGAGAACGAGAGAGCCGGAGTAGTCCGCGATGCCGCCCATGACGTCGAGACGACCAGGCGCACGCGAAATATGAATGAAGGTGGTCGCATCAAAAAAACCGTGAAGGTCGGATGCGGGATTCGCGTGATCTGCCTTCAGGCGTTCGACTAAGCCCTCAAGAGTGATCTCGCTCATTCGTTCAGAAGTCCGCGAGATTGCAGTGCGGTGAGAAGGTGCGGCTCTACGAGGTCGCGGATCGTTTGATTCGCATACCCCGCCCACGCCACATCCGCATGGATGTCGAAGGGTGCATCCAGTGGCGCGCCAGTCACGTCGGTGATGATGACGCCAAGTTCGCGCGCGATGAGTTCGGTGCAGACGTCGTAGGGATGACAGCAGATGCCCATCGCGAGCCCTTTCGCCGTCAGCGCTTTCTCCATGATGGGGCGTAGGTCGCAGATGAATCGGTCGCGACCCGCCATCAGCTCATAAAACTGTCCCCCACTACAAATATACTGATCTTCGAAGCACAGAGCCTTTCCGGGAACCACCGGACCGAGTATCGCGTGCGTGACCTCTTCATCAATGTCGCCTAAGAGGTCACGGGTGCCAGGAAAGAACTTTGAAATACTAAAATACCCGTGGGCCAAATTGTCTGCACGGGAAGGCCGGAGAGCGAGTGGCGTCTCTTCACCGGTTAAGCGGTTGTAGCGCACCGCCTGCACGCCTTTGCCAGGTTGTGCCCAGACCATATCGCTGAGATGTTGTTTGACCAATGGGATCTCTGTTTGAATGGCCAACTCGATATCTTGCAGCGAGGTAGCGTTGCCTTTGTTTGGGGCGACACCCGTGAGAATCCATGCCGAGCGTTTTTGATACATGATGCCGCGCGTGCCGTCGATAGGGTCTATCATGATCTGCCAGAGCGCCTCTGCCTCCGGCGTGCCTTTAGGCAGCATGATGCGCCCACCTTCGATGCCTTCGGCAACGAGTAAGACGGGCGTGTGGGGGGCGATGTCGCGCTCCAGAATCTCGATGATCAACGCTTCGCTGATTCGATCGATGGCATAAATAGTGTCGCCCGCTTCCTCTGCAGCAACTGCCGACATGTTTTCAGTAAGACTCTGTTCACAGGCCGTGACGACTGCGTCGCGGATAGTCGCATGCAAGGCCTTAAGGGGTTCGAGAAGGAGGCTGATATCAGACATGCTCGGAGAATAGCGGAGTGACTCCCGTCGGGAAACCACAAAGTGTCATAGCACTGATGACTCGACAGCTCTCACCTCAGCTCGTATTCTCGCGCCCATGTCTGAGGCTCCTTCACTCACCAACCAGTACGCACTGCCCCATCTACAGCTCTTACGTGCGAGTTATAAGTCCCTCACAGGGCAGAACCTTGTATCATCAGCCCTGAGCGACGAAGCGGCCGCTCAGGAGGTGTTCGAGGCCTCGTATGTCGTGCTCTCGCACGGTACCGAGCCCGACCCCATCTTTAACTATGTGAATCAGGCTGGGATGGATCTCTTCGAGATGAATTGGATTGAATTTACCCGCACACCTTCCCGTCTTTCCGCTGAGCCCGTGAACCGGGACGAGCGTCAACGCTTGATGGATCGTGTGACGGCTGACGGCTATATTGATGATTACTCCGGAATCCGTATGTCGAGCACGGGTAAAAGATTTGAGATTCATCAGGCAACGGTCTGGAATGTCACCGACAAGAGAGGCCATTATCAAGGGCAAGCGGCGATCTTCTCGGATTGGACGATGTTGTAAGCCGCGGACGTCGTCATTGCCTTCACAATGTCGCCTCCATCGGGGACCTTGAACTCACGATGAAAACACATAAAAAGATCTCGTTTGGGGTGTATCTCGAACGAGGACATGCCGACGATAAGAGCATTTGTGGAGAAGACGGAGCTGCCCCTTCCGATCTATAAGATGGCCGATCTGCCTCCCGCGACCTTTCGCACCCCAGGCATACCCGCGACCTTTATCATCGGTTCCGGCGGGGTTGTACGGGTGAAACACGAGGGACAAGCGGATTGGTCCGCGGCGAACGTACAAAACTATCTCGACCTGCTTCTGGTAGAACCGACGACGGATTGATTCGCGTCTGAAGCCCTGATACACTTTTGAGCAAGAAGGAGACTATGATTGTGTTACATCGATTTTTCATTTTGATCGCCCTATCGCTCGTCACCCCGGCCCTCTTCGCGGAAGATCCGTCAGAAAAAGACCTAGAGGCCCTTGTCGAGTCACTCGGACACGAAAACTTCCGTGAACGGAAGCTCGCGGAGAAAACCCTAAGCGGATATTCCCGCACCATTGTTCCAACGCTGCGCAAGCACGAAGAGGCTCGAGACCCCGAGGTCCGACTGCGAGTGCGTAGAGTGATCAAACAGATGATGACCGATCCAGAAAAAATCCCGAGCAACGTCTTCATCCTCGATGCTGACGGGTTGACCACCCCCACCTACAAAACCGGGATGGCATCGTGGAACTCAAATAAAACAGTAGCAGCTAAAATGGATGACGGGCGTAGCGGAACCTCAGGGGGCTTCGCGCAAAGTCTGGTGCCAGAGACAGACACGGTTGCAGCGATCGAGCTAGCCACTTACCCCATTGGCAACGGGGCTGGTTGGTTGATGGCGGACCTGCGGCCGGACGACAACGGCGCCCCCTCTGACGAGGTCTTGGCACGCGCCTGGATTCGGGTTGGGAAAACACTGAGTCTACATGGCGTGAGCCTGGTCTATGACATTCCAGATGTGCGCGTCCAGAAGGATGCGACCTACTGGATCGTGTTTCGACCGTTCAACGATGCGGGACCGAAATCCGCCATTATGAACTTCGGGCTCAACACCTCGTCGACGTATTCAAAAGGGGTTCTGTGGCGTGACTCATCGAGTCAGCCCTCGACATCCTCTGATGCCAAATTTTCGATTATTAGCAAGTGCTTCCCTCCGCCATTTCTCAAAAAAGCCGAGGAAAAAGACCTAAAAACGCTGCCATCCGCTGAGGTTAAGTGGGGAAAAAAGCGGCAGTGATCGGGTTAGGCATCGCATGCGGCCGGCGAAAAATGACCGGCTGCGAGGAATTGGCGACACTGTGCGATGACCGCCTTGCGAGTCATGATCCATGTGTGACTGACGTGCATCACACGTAGTTCCTTCATGCCACCCACGTGTGCATTTTTCACGGACACCTTCCCGTCGTTCGCGCCGTCGAAATGTGAACCCAGTAGAGGGTTTAGACAGACATCACCAGCGATGATTCCGAGTTCAAAGTTGACGGGACCCAGGCGCCGAGGAGTGTCGGTTTCTAGCGTACCCAGCTCTTGTCCGGCGGGTCCCGACCACAGTCGATATAGAAAGCGGTGCTTGAGTTTATCAGCGACCTCACTTCCGCGGTTCGGAGGCGCAAGCATAACCACTCGACCCATCGTGATGTCGGGAGCGGTGGCCATATATGCGCGTACGACCAAGCCACCGAGTGAGTGGGTAACGAAATGGATTTTGCGTGTTGGGTCCGGACAGTCATCGGCAATCGAACGCGCCAAGTGTTCTGACAGCTCGTCGATCGGTTTTAAGTTCGACGGGTAGCGTATGTTGACGACCGTGTAGCCGTCCCGCTTTAGGCTCATTTCCATGAGCTTCATCGAAAGGTGCGTTCGGCTCATTCCATGAATCAAAACCGCATAATCCCCCTTTTCATTGGGCTCAGCCCCGAAGCTTTTTTGACACCAGCCATTCATAATCAGTGCGGCAGCGGCGAGTAAATATATCCATTTCATTCATGTCTCCAGTTGATGTGTCGAGTGTGAGCCTTAACATCGCAGTTAGCATGCCAAGTAAGAAACACCCCTCTTTTATGAAAGAGGGCGATGCCCGACCCCGCCGCGTAGGCATATTATGTAGGGCGCCTGAACAGTTTGGGTTTGTGAACATTCCTCCCCAGATGCGCTCTTTTTGTGCTCCAGCTTAGTGGCGACACGCGTTACAGTGGTGCCTATGAAAGAAGAAGACTTTGAAACGATGGTGGTGGAGTTCATGTGTGCGGCAGAGGATGCGCACGCAGAGGGTAGTCCTGTGCACGCGATGGCGAATGCCTTTTTAGCGAAGGGCCTGAAGTTTGTGGTAGATGAATTTAGCTATCAACGAGCGGATATGCTCAACGACCCAAGTTGCCAGGAATGGCTCGCATCGGTTGAAGGAGAGGTTCCGGAAGTGGTGGCCCGCTACGTGTTCTTTTGTCGTCTGGAAGACAAGCCGGCATTCGATCAGTGTTACCACGCACATACTCAGACGTAGCGCGAGGAGTGCGAACCGGTGTCTGACTTCAACGAGCTTGGTTTTTCGGGAACCCTGAGACCGTCTCAGCAAGATGCGATCGAGATCGTGGACGCTCAGCTGCGCGCGGGTGAAAGACGACTCCATATCGTGGCCCCACCCGGGTCTGGCAAAACGGTTCTAGGCCTCTACATTTGGGCTGAAATGGTTCGTAAACCGGTCCTTGTGCTCAGCCCAAACAGTGCAATCCAAGCGCAGTGGGCCGCCCGATTGGACCTCTTTTCGCCCGAATGCTCGGCACTTTCGAGTACCGACCCCAAAAGCCCCGATGCCTTCACCTCTTTAACGTATCAGTCGGTGACGCTCCCCCGACGGGGCGACGATGACTTGGATGCGAGCGCACGTTTGCTCTGGGAAGCGCGCTTGATTGAGAAGGGAGAATCCGAAGGGCCCGCAGAAGCGCGAGCCTGGATAGACGCGATGTGTCAGAATAATCCCGACTACTACGAGACGCGATTGGGAGCGTACCGGAAGGACGTTCGGGATGATCTGGCAAAAGGCGGCGACGCCTTGCAAACACTACACTCCTCGTCGCTAGCAACGCTCATGCGCCTGAAGGAGCAAGAGGTCGGTTTGATTATCTTGGATGAATGTCACCACTTGATGGGACACTGGGGCCGCGTCTTGGCGGAGGCGGCGGAACTGTTGGGTGACCCACTGATTTTGGGACTCACCGCTACACCGCCGGATGATAAAGGGCGTGACGCAGACGACGTGGCCCGATACCACGCGTTCTTCGGGACGGTCGATTACGAAGTTCCTGTGCCGGCCCTCGTGAAAGAAGGCTTCCTTGCGCCCTACCAAGACCTCGTCTACTTCGTGCGACCCACCGATCCAGAGCTGCGCTTTATTGCTCGTGCCGATCACGAGTTTGAACATGTCGTAGCAGACCTCTGTCGGGCACATACAGAGGATGCGGGGACGATAGAAAATTTGCCTGACTGGATCTATAAAGTGCTTGATACCAAGCAGTTAGCGTCTTCATCGGTGTCCAGCTTTCAGGCGTTCTCCCGGCGCGACCCTGCCTTTGCTGACATGGCGCGAGTGTTCCTGATCTCGCTAAATCGTGAGTTGCCGCCCGATGTTCCCCCACCTCCGGCGGATCTGCTCGGAGCGGGTGTGCCGGTGATTAGTATGTGGGTGCCGGTGTTAGATCGCTATGTTCGTCACGGCCTCCGACTTTCGCCCGATCCGCGCGACCATCAACGTGCTGCGGATGTTGTGTCACGTCTGCGGATGTTGGGCATGCAAATCACAGAAACCGGATGCCAGCCTTGCGCGTCGCCAGTCAGTCGCGTCATGGCGTATGCGCGCGCGAAGGTGGATGCCTTGTGCGAGATACTCGGTGCGGAGCTGGACGCCTTGGGACCGAAGATCCGTGCAGTGGTTGTGTCGGACTTTGAAAAAACCTCTGCCATCAGAGACGACGTGGATGACTTGTTGGATGAAGAGGCCGGCGGTGCGGTTGCCGCGTTTCGTGCCTTGTTGGTGGATGCGAGGACCGATGGATTGGACCCTGTTCTTGTGACGGGGTCGACGGTGTTGGTGGATGACGATTTAACACCGCGCTTAGTGTTGGAAGCAGAGCGGTGGCTGACGGCCGGGGGTCATGAGGTGGTGTTGAATGCAGTGTCACGAGGAGGGTTCCACGAGCTACGCGGCAAAGGCCGAGACTGGTGTCCGCGTGTGTATGTGGGTCTTATCACCGAGCTATTTCAACGCGGGCTCACGCGCTGCCTCGTGGGCACTCGCGGTTTACTTGGTGAAGGCTGGGATGCCAATAAAATCAACGTATTAGTGGATTTAACGACCGTTACGACATCGATGTCAGTCAACCAACTTCGCGGCCGAAGCATTCGCCTCGACCCTTCGGAGCCGACCAAGTTAGCAAACAACTGGGATGTGATTTGCATTGCTGGAGAGTTCACAAAAGGGCTGGACGACTATCGCCGTTTCATCGCGAAACATGAAACCCTTTTCGGCGTGTGTGATGATAGCGCGGTCGAGAAAGGAGTGGGTCATGTTCATGCAGCCTTCACCGATATTCAACCCGAAGGCGTCGAAGAATCGTTGCAGTTGTTCAACGCCGACATGCTTGCGCGATGTGGCCAACGCGATGTCGCTCGCGAGCGCTGGCGGATTGGTGAACCCTTCGTCGCCTCTCCCGTACGTGCGGTCGAGGTTGGCGGTGGCGGTGGCGGCGGAGGCTTCCCTCCGTTCGATGGTATGTCGGACCCCTGGACCGACGCCTCGTTGACCGTTGCCATTTCGCAGGCGATCTTGCGGACCTTACACGAGTTGAAATTGGTTGCGCCTAGTGCCACGTTGAAGAACGGTGTGCGTGCTGGCGACTATGTGCGATTGTACCTGAAAAATGCGAGCACCGAAGACTCGGAGGTCTTTACGCGCTCGGTTCGAGAGGCTCTGGGGCCGCTGCACCGACCGCGTTATGTCATCATGCGGGTGGTTGATGAACTGCAGGAAACGGTTCTCTCGCGCTTTTTGCCCGAATTGCTGGCCAAATTCTTCCGAAAACGCCGTCAGAAGCGGGCGATGCTCCACATGGTGCCCACTATATTCGCGTCAAAGAAAGAGATTGTCGCCGTATACCAGCATTTCTGGAACCAATGCGTGAGTCCAGGCGCCGCACTCTACGCCCATCGCGGAGAAGGCGAAGACCTAGTCGAAGAGATGCGCGCCGCAGGACTCACCCCCCACGCACATGTCCACGAAAAGGATGTGTTCGTCTAGAAAAGCCGTTTTCCACGGCGCCAACAGGTGTCCCCCTTGGGGGAAGGACCCCTTAGGGTAGGGGGATTTTCATGCCGCGGTATCGCGAGGCATCCTCCCCAAGACGCTGCGGCACCCCTCCCCCACCCACGCGGGCCTTTATTCATCGGGGTGTTGTGCGGGTGGGAATAATACTTTCCCAAGCGAAAGAATTAGTCGTTTATGCGCTTTACCATCACAGAGAGGATGGCGAGGTCTGCGGGACTGATGCCTGGCACGCGGCCGGCTTGGCCGAGGTTGCTGGGTCGGACCTTATCGAGTTTCTCTCGAGCCTCGTAACTCAACGCGTCAATATCCCAGTAATCGAGTGAAGACGGGATGGCAACTTTCTCAAACCCTTTAGCCTTAAGGATTTGCGCCTCTTCTCGCTTGATATACCCCTCGTATTTGACCTCGACTTCCACTTGTCTTTGTACGATAGGGTCAAGATCCTTGCGCGTGCCGTCGAGCGAGGCATAGGTGTTCTCCGGACGACGAAGGAGCTGACCAAGAGCATGCTGTCCCTCGAAGGTCTTTTCCAGCCGGGCTCGCTCAACCGCGATCTCGCCCTGGAAGCGTCGCGTGTCGGCGAGATCGTCTATGGCCAGAATGCCCAAAGCGGATGCGTGTTCCAATAGCCGGAATCGGGCATTGTCTTGACGGAGCAACAGGCGGTGCTCTGCTCGAGACGTAAACATGCGGTAGGGTTCATCGGTCCCCTTCGTTACAAGGTCATCGATTAGGACGCCGATATACGAGTCTCCACGGCCTAAAATCAATGGATCCCGTTTCAGCGTTTTCAGCGCCGCATTCGCGCCAGCCACAAATCCTTGTCCGCCCGCTTCCTCGTATCCCGTTGTTCCATTGATCTGACCTGCGAAGAAAAGACCTTCTACAACCTTTGACTCCAGCGTATGCAAAAGCTGGGTGGGATCACAATAGTCATACTCAATCGCGTAGCCCCACTGGAGCACCTCCGCATTCTCGAAGCCCGGAATAGTTCGGATCATCTGATCCTGAATCTCTTCCGGAAGACTGTTCGATAGTCCGTTTGGGTATATCTCGAGCGTGTTTCGACCCTCTGGCTCTACAAAAATATGATGGCTGTTTTTATCCGAAAACTTCACGATCTTATCCTCGATAGAGGGGCAGTAACGCACGCCAGTACCCTGGATTGCACCGCCGTACATAGAGCTGCGCTCTAGATTCTCTCGGATGATATCATGTGTTTTATCATTCGTTTCCGCTAAAAAGCAGGGCATTTGGCCCCATCCAGGCGGCCAAGGCCGAGTGGGATCCTGCGATTGTTCCACGTGGAACATTGCGTAGTCCCCTGTCGCCTCGCCGGAATGTTCCACGTGGAACATATCCCACTCGCGTTGCGCCTGCCTTGAAAATAACGGCGGAGGCTCATCTCCCGGCTGCGGGGTCATTTTGCTGTAGTCGATGCTATCTCGGTGCAGTCTTGGGGGCGTCCCTGTTTTCATCCGTTCCATGCGGAGGCCTAGCCCTAGGATGGAGTCGCTGAGCTCCATGGCGGCCTTTTCTCCCTGCCGGCCGCCGGGTTTGGCGACGTCGCCGATATGGATCATTCCTCGCAAGAACGTGCCTGTCGTGAGGACGACCGTTTTCCCGGCGATGTCAGATCCGTCTGTGGTCCTTATCCCGCGCAGCGTCCCATTTTCGATCCAGAGTTCGCCGACGAGGGCCTCGATAACCGTTAAGTTCTCTTGCTTATTTACGATCGCGATCATCCGTTCAGAGAAGGCTGGTTTGTCGCATTGAACTCTGCCGGCCTGGACTGCGGGGCCTTTTTTGGTGTTCAGTGTGCGGAACTGAATCCCCGTATAATCAGCATTTCTTCCCATTTCTCCGCCTAAAGCGTCCAATTCGTGTACCATGTGGGACTTCGCGATTCCTCCGATGGAGGGATTACACGACATCCGTGCGATAGCTCGTTTGTCGATAGTCACGAGGCCGGTCTTGGCCCCTAGTCGTGCAGATGCCAAGGCGGCTTCATAGCCTGCGTGGCCGGCGCCGATGACCAAAACGTCGTATGTGGTGTTCATCCTATTTCCCCAGACAGAAGCGCGAGAAGACGTTGGTGAGTAATTCATCGTGGTAGATTCGCCCGGTGGCCGTTCCGAGTTCTTCGAGTGCGCTCCGACAGTCCAATGACGCGGCGGCGGCGCCGTTCTCGCCTTCCGCATTGAGGACCGTCATAGCGGCCTTAAGGTGAGCGTTGACCGTCATGAGCACATCACGGTGTCGTTCGGAGATAGCAGCGTGAGCCGGTGCATGGCTGGCGATGCCGACGGTTGTCTGGATGGCGTCTTTTAGGGCGGAGAGGTCTTCATTTCCGGCAAGCGAGGTGTGAATGATGGTATACTCGGCGAAGCTCGTTGTCTCTAAACACACGCCTAGATCTTGCTTATTGACCAAAATCACGCTAGTTGTCGGATCTAGCTTCTTTATACGGGCTTCATCAGAGGGGGTGAGGGCTTGGGAACCGTCAACAAGGTACAGGTGAATGTCTGCCTGGGCCAAAAGGGCTTCGGATCGTTGAATTCCTTGCGTTTCGACCGGGTCGTTTGTTTCTCGTAAGCCAGCGGTGTCTACCAAGCGAAGGGGAATGCCGCCCAACACGAACGTTTCTTCTATCGTATCTCGCGTGGTACCAGCTACTTGTGTAACAATTGCGCGGTCCGTTTCCAGCAGTCTGTTGAGTAGCGTCGACTTTCCTGCGTTCGGACTGCCTGCTATGACGACGAGCGCACCTTCCCTTAGGAGGAATCCTTCTTCCCACGAAGAAAGAATTTTTCGTGACGAAGAGTCGATGTCGTCGAGGCGCTGGACAATATCGGTCATAGTCGCGGACGGGAGCTCTGCTTCGCCGAAATCGAGCGTCGCTTCTAGGTCGCCTGACACGCTGATGAGATCATCATAAATAGCGTTAAATGAACTGCTTAAGGATCCTGATAGTTGCTCGATAGCCGCGCTGGCGGCACGGTCGGAGCGAGCACGAATGAGATCGATCACGGCTTCGGCCTGCATTAAGTCAATGCGTCCATTTAAGAATGCCCGTCGTGTAAACTCACCGGGTTCTGCGCTGCGTGCCCCTGCGTCGAGCGTTGCCCGTAACAAGCGCGCGGCTGAAGTGGCGCCGCCGTGGCCCTGTATTTCGATCACATCTTCGCGGGTATAGCTGTTGGGGGCTCGATAGATCAGGAGGATCACTTCGTCCAACACCGTCTGGTCGGATCCGTTCTCGGAGCCGCGGATTGTTCCATATACAAAGGAATTTGCTGGGCGAAGGGACGGCGGTGGGTCGCAGCAGACCATCAGCCGGTCAGCGATCAGCAGGGCGTCTGGACCGGAAACGCGCACGATCGCGATGCCCGCTTCGCCCGGAGCGGTTGCGATTGCTGAAATTGTATCAACTTGGTATGACATGACTTAAGTAACCTTAAGGACCGATTTATGCCCAGATTTCTCCGATATGGAAGCGTGAGCCCCTTATACTGATGGTCCTGCTTTTGGGCTGCCAATGGTCCGCGAAGTGACCCAGCGCTGTCAACCGAATTGCAACCGCTTAAAAAGGAGGCGAATGGGGACAAAGAACCCGTTGAAATAAAAGGGGTTATGGCTATCATACCTACATGCGAACGGGCCAAGTGAAACAATGGGTTTTTGGGGGTGTTTGGGCGGCGAGTCTTGCTGCCGCGTTCCTCTTGGGTCGATCCGCGGTTGTAGGGGACCGAGAGTTGTCGGACTCAGCGGAATCTACGGAAGACAGCGGGTTTAGCCCGAGCGGTGAGTCTGCGTTGGTGATTCTGTCGGACTCTGACTCTGCCTTATATCCTGAGGGACCGATTCCGGTATTGGATCAGCGTGTGGTTCAAGGGTCGGACGTCGTTTTACAAACAGCGACAACAACGCTGTTGGCCAAGCAGAAAGGGTCACACACCGTTGAGTCTGTGGAGAACGGACTCGTCGATTCGGACACCCTGAGTGCACAATCGGTAGTGCTCGTCCCGACGCACTGGGAACAGACCGCCGCGCGTCGTCGTCAGTTAGAAAAAAAAGGCATCTATCCCTTGAGTGTTCTGCGGTCTCTTCTTGAGAACCCCGGGACGTTCGACAACAAAATGGTCGGTGCGCTTAACGGCTTACTGCAGGAGGAAATGCCTGCTGCGGCGAAGCTGCTCGACGAGATGGACTGGAATTATCAAACCGAACGCGTGCTGCAACGAGTACTTCAACAGTGGACCGGATTCAGTCCGCACGACGCGATAGCCTATGCGGCGAGCCTTGATGGATTGCGAATGAAAGATTCTGCTATGCGGACGATCATGAATGCCTGGGTGGACGATGACCCTAACCGTGCGGTTGCGTATGCGGACGGGCTTGAGCCCGGTCACCTGCGAAATTCCTTGTTGGAAAAAGTTGCTGGCGAGTGGGGGAAGGATCAACCAGAGGACGCATGGAACTGGTTTTCGACGTCCATGCGAACAGACGACTCGCTTCCGGCATCACGCATCAAGAGCTTGTTTAAAAGTCTCGCCTACAAAGATTCTGGTGCAGCACTCGGGCATGCGTCGAGCATCTCGAATGCGGACTACCGCAAGACCGCGATGCAGACCGTCATCGACGGGATGATGGATCAAGGCAAACAGGTGGAGGTTGCGAGCCTCTACCGCTCCACCACATCCTCAACCGACCGGGACCTCATCGCACGATCGGTCGCCGACAGCTGGGAGAGATATCAGCCTCGCTTAGCAGCCGAGTGGACATCCGTGATTGCCGACAAAACGGTGCGCAATCAGGCCGTATCATCCTTAGTGAGCGAGTGGTCGCGAGACCATCCGGCGGAGGCCGCGGAATGGGTGATGAAACTGGACGACCCTGACGTGGTCAAGAGAGAGCTCTCTCGGGTAACGAAGAATTGGGCGACTCACGACCTTATCGATGCCACTGAGTGGCTTACAGGCCTGCCAGCATCGCCGAAAACGGATCCTGCGGTCGAAAGCCTCGCACGATCCGTTCTGTTGAAGGATCCAGAGATGGCGATGGAGCTCGCAGAAGGCATTTCGGTAGAAAAACGCCGTCACCAAGCGATAGTCCGTCTAGGCAGGCAGCTCGCGGAGACCGATGCGACTCAAGCGTGGAGCTACCTCCTCAAATCCAGTCTACCACCTGAGCGACTGGCGTCGGCTCAAAAATCCATCTTCCGCGTTCCAACACCCTAGGTCGCTCGCTACGGCCTTGGACGGGGCCCCCTCATTTTCCGCACGGCACAGCATCGACAAGTGGCAGTTGGATTCTTATACTCGTGCGATGGATATTGTCATAGGAGCATTGATTATCGCCGCCGCAGTTATCGGTGTTGGCGTGTGGCTGAAGTCGAACGTGGCCGCACCCACTGCGGAGCCACCGAGAGACGATTCCGCGATGACCCTCTTGCAGACCCAGATGAATGGGCAGATGCAGCAGACGCGTGAGCAGATGGATGTCTTGCGTCAGGGTATGCAGGAAACCCTGCAACAGATCAGTGGTCAAATGATGAAGCAACTGACGACCACCAACAAGAACGTCGGCGACCGCTTGGATAATACGAGTAAGGTGATCGGGGACGTCCGTCAGCAACTCGGTAAGCTCGAAGAATCCTCCGGTCGCATCGTGGAGTTAGGGCGAGACATCGCCAGCTTACAAGACATTCTCCAACCACCAAAGCTACGGGGCGGACTCGGGGAGCTATTTCTCAATGAGCTGCTTGCACAGATTTTACCGACCAGCGCCTACAAGACGCAGTATGGCTTTAAGGGGGGTGAAAAAGTGGATGCCGTTGTGATTTTGCAGCACGGGATGGTGCCCATTGATGCTAAGTTTCCGCTTGAAAGTTTCCGCCGTCTCTTAGCCGCGGAGGAAGAGAAGGAGCGGACGGCGGAGAAGAAGACCTTCATCAAGGATGTCAAAATTCACATTGATGCCATCGCCAACAAATACATTAGGATGGATGAGGGGACGCTGGATTTTGCTTTGATGTATATCCCGGCAGAGAACGTGTATTATGAAACGATCATCAAGGACAGTGAGTTCGGCGACGAGATGACCTTGTTCAACTACGCCTTAAAGAAGCGGGTGATCCCAGTATCGCCGAATAACTTATACGCCTACTTGCAAACCATTCTGCTTGGATTGAAAGGCATGCAGGTTGAGCGAAGCGCCCGTGACGTGATCGAAAACCTGTCGCGCGTTCGCAAGGAGTTCGAAAAATTCTCCGATGCCTTCCGCCTAGTCGGTCAGCACTTGGATAATGCCCAGAAAAAATTCATCGAAGCAGAAAAGCGTCAGACCAAAGTCGAAACCAAGATGGAACAGATTGATGGTGTGACCGCCGCCTTAGAGCCAGAACCTGGAGCGGCGGGCTTGCCGGCGGCCTCAGCCGACGAGGATTAAGGCGTGGTCGAGACGGGCGAAATAGCCGAAAACACTCCAAAAAACGCCGATATCGTGGCTCCTGCGGGTTGGAAGGAAACTCTGAACGTTGGGTTTCTATGCGCTGCAGGTGTGATGATTATCGGTTTGCACCGCTTCATGCTTGAGCCCGATGCGGCCCCCATCTGGTCGGTGATTCACTGGGCGGGTTGGGCAGTCTGGGGACTGGGTGTCCTGAGCTTGCTCGCCACGGCGCCCGATTTCAAACGCAACATGGGGCTCGTCTATGTCGCGCTCGCCTTGTTAGGCATAACACCCATTACCACGGATGTCTCGTATGGTCATATACTCTCGATGGGAACCACATTGGGTCTAGCAGTTGCGATTCCGTATGGTCTTTCTCGTTGGGGATTCAAGGATCACATCATCCGCTTCAAGTTTCATCACGGTCGTCGTTGGACGCGTATGGAAATTTTCTGGGTGGTCTTTGCGGTGGTGCTTTCCTATCTCTTGATTCCGTATTATTTAAGTCATACGGGCGCGTGGAAAAACTGGGAGGTGCAGAACGACCCGCATCATGTGTTCCGCGTGTTCATCGGCACCAATGGACTGGGCTTATGGGACGAGCTCTTTTTTGTGAATATTTGTCTCGGTGTGTTGCGGCGTTACTTCACGTTCAAATTCGCCAATTTTGCGCAAGCCATCCTGTTTACCTCCTTCCTTTATGAGCTCGGCTTCACAGGGTGGGGGCCCATCATGATCTATATTTTCGCGCTCTTGCAGGGGATTACCTTCCGAAACACCGAATCGCTCTTGTATGTGATTGTGATCCATCTGTCTATTGACCTGGTTCTGTTTCTCGCGCTTGTAAATTTGCATCAGCCGCATTGGGCTGATATTTTTGTGACTATGGTGAATCTGTGAGTAATGACCCGATCGATGACTTAGCCAGTTTGGATAGCCTGCCCTTGCGTGATGTTGCGGACTGGAAAAAGCGTGTTCGGATTTTTGCGATTGTCAACTTTGTGTTGGCCGCAGCCATGGGTGTGGCCAACATGGTGCAGGTGTTGAGCGTGGGATCGGCTATGAGCGGACTGATGGGGTCGGCGTCATCGGCCTTGCCGGACGTGTGGCCGATTGTGGCCAGCCTCATCGGCTTGGGAGCGATTGCCGTTTATGTTTCTGCGGGGGTGTGTTTGTGGCGGGAACACCGGTGGGGGTATGTTTTGAACATCGTTGGCTGTGTCATCACGACCGCGTTGTGTGTCCCTGCGCCGTGTATTTTTATTCCATGGACCGTGTTTGGACTCACCTGGGGCACCCATGCAGGGTTTAAGCGCGTGCTTACAGCAAATGAGGACGAGCCGTACGACGAGGACTTTGTGGATTGATGGTGGACGCGGAGCAGATAGAGACAGTCGTGCGATGAGTCACGCGGAAGGCGGCGCAGCGCCCAGTGCGGGAGGGCTCACGCTCCGAGGCTACCTCTCTAGGCGCATTGGGACCTTGAGCATTCTGACACTCTTGGTGTCGTGCACCGGCGAATTGGGCGGATGGTTTCTGTGGGCTGAACTCACGGGACATTTTCATGTTCAGTATATGTTTGCCGCCACGTTCCTCTTGTCTGTCTCGCTGCTCTTGCGGAAATGGCGATGGGTGGTGGTGTGTGGCGCGAGCGTGTTACTCAACGTGATTTATCTCTGGCCCTACCTGGTGCCGCAGCCAGATGTGCCGATCCAAGCAGAAACCGCCTTAACGATCTACCTGGCCAACGTCCATTCGGCCAACACGAATGTGCATGCCATCCTAGACGGCATCGCGGAGAACGACCCCGACGTCGTGATTCTTCAGGAGGTTAGTCCCCGGTGGATGGCGGAGCTCGCGGCGCTGACCAATACCTATCCAATCGTTTACGAAGAGGCGCATCATGAGGGTAATTTCGGCATCGCCTTGTGGAGTCGCCTGCCTTTGGAGGAGGTGCAGGTAAGGGATATCGGTCCCGCCAGTGTGCCGTCGATTCATTGTAAGGTGCTGATGCGGGATGGTTCTCGAGTCTCTCTGATGGCGACGCACCCGGTTCCGCCGATTCGCGCGAGCTATTACCGCATGCGCAACGAGCAACTAGCAAGCGTGGCGACGTGGCTTAATGAGCAGCCCGGTGCGCGAGTCTTGGTAGGGGACTTGAATATGACGATGTGGTCGCCCTTTTTTCGTGAGCTTGAAGCGGATACCAACATGCTCTCCACGCGCCGGGGTCGGGGAATTCTCCCCAGTTGGCCACACGGGCGCTTGTTGCTGGCGCCATTACGGATCCCTATCGATCACGTCCTGATATCGTCGGAACTGGCGTGCACGAGTTTCCGGATGCTTGACCCGACGGGGTCCGATCATTTACCGTTGGTGGTTGAAATCGGGCGACGGACCGCTGAGAAAAATTAAGAATCGACCCCGAGGGCGTTACCCATGAAACCAAAAACGAAAATGCGGCTCCTTTTTTATCCCGCTCTGTACCTCCTTGTTGCGATGTATTTATATATCGTTCAAAATTCATTGATCTATTTCCCGACCGATCCCGTTGCGCATTCGTTCGACACGATCGCAATCGAAAATGAAGGCGCCCTGCTGGATGTGATAGTCGTTCACTCTGAGTCGGCTGAAGGAAAGGTGATGCTCTATTTTGGTGGGAACGCGGAGGCGGTAGGGGGTACAGCGAATGAGCTGGCTGCTGAGTTCACTGACCACACGGTCTATGCGTTAAACTATCGCGGTTATGGAAAGAGTACGGGAGAGCCAAGCGAGACCGCGAATTATTCTGATGCCTTGAAGGTCTTCGGCGCCATGCAGGCTGCCGGGTCTAACATCACGATCATTGGGCGAAGCCTCGGCTGCGGGGTGGCGACGTTTGTGGCGTCTCAGCGAGAGATCTCGGCGCTGATTCTCGTGACGCCTTATGACAGTATCCAGAGCGTAGCGCAGTCGACGTACAAAATATTTCCCATGAGCCTGCTCTTGCACGAGAAATATCGATCCATCGATCATGTGCCTGAAATCAGTGTCCCTTGTCTGGCGGTGATAGCTGAACGAGATGAATTTATTGCGTACAAACACTCTCAGAAAATGGTGAGCGCCTTTCCGCCCTCGCAGATGACGCCCGTGATCATCACCAAGGCCACACATAACGACATCTCGTCTTATCCTGAGTATTACCAGGCGATGAAGAGCTTCATGGGATACCCGAAAGAGGGCCCGTAACGCGAGCGCCGGGGTGTGCGAGGTCGTGAGACCGACTGGCGGACCGGCGAAAACTTGCCAGCGGGGCCCGAGAGCCGTATCGTGAGTCGGATGAAAACGATCAAACATATCGCGTGGGACTGGAACGGAACCTTGATTGACGATGTTCATGCGGGCTTGGGATCCTTGAATCGGATGCTAGAGCGACGCGGGATCAAGACCTTGTCGCGTGACGGCTATCGTCGCCAATTCGATTTTCCCGTGAAAAAATTCTACGAGGATCTCGGGTTCGATTTCAGCGTAGACGACTGGCATGGCGTGTCGGTCGAGTTTTATGCGGACTACATGGAAATTGCTGACGACATTCCGATTCGAAAGGGAATGCTCGATAGCTTGGCAGCCTTGCGTGCGCGGGGGATAGGCGCATCCGTGCTCTCAGCCTGTGAACATGGTATTCTTGCGGGCATGATTGAATCCCGAGGTGCTACTCAGCATTTTGATAGCATCTACGGCATTGAGAACCTTTATGCCGACTCCAAGGTCGATGTTGGACGGCGCTTGATGGCGGATCATGGTTTGCAGCCAGAGGAGTTACTTGTGGTGGGGGATACCACTCACGATCATGAAGTGGCGGCCGAGTTGGGGTGTCGTTGTCTGCTGTTCACCGGTGGGCACATGACGCGCGAACGATTGGACGCCTGCGGCCACGGTTTATTGGAGTCGTTGGGCGACGTGGAAACCGTTCTGACTTCGGCTTAGAAGTCGGCATCCGTTCTGCTTCAAAAGGATGGCGCCATCTTGGGGCGCCATGAACCCCCCTACCCAAAGGGGTCCTTCCCCCCAAGGGGACACCTTTAAAATGCTCGCGCAGCGCCCCGTCCACTTCAACGTTTTTCAGTTTCTCAGCTCTTCAGCTTCTCAGCTTCTCAACTCCCAATCCCACCCAACTCAGCCAAACCGCTCGTGCCAGGCTTGGAAGGTCGCGGATTTTTCTTCGCCGTATGCAGCGAGATTTTTCAGGATTTTGTCTACGGGTTTTTCTTTGTCCAAGTGCTTGGGGTTTTTGGAGTAGAAGCAGTCGGCGTAGCAGACGAGAATTTCTTCGATGGATTGAGGGGTCATGTCGCGTTGTGGAAGGGGAAGTTGTTGTGCGTGGATATCGGCGAGCGTGATGCCGACGCCAGTGTGCCGTTCGCAGACGAGCGCGTGTTCTGGGTAGCCTTCGTGTTCGAGGTGTTCGCGCCCTAGGGTGCCGTGACAGATGTAGGGGGCATCACCGTAACAGTGGATCTTGGGGGCATGAACAAAGCGGATGCCGATATCATGCAAGAGCGCGGCCTCTTCTAGGAAAACGAGATCGACGCCGTCGACAGCGTTGGCTGCGCGTAAGGCTTTGTCTGCGACTAGCCGAGAGTGAATACGAAGGATGTTTCCGCTGGGATCGGAGGCCGGGTAGAGGTCATTGATTAAGGCCTCGGCGTTCATGAGGTCGTAGGGTCATCGGGCGGCCCGCGCGTACCGTCCTTACGTTGATCGCTGAGCGATCGGAAGCGGGATGCCAGCCACCAACGCACCAGCAGGACCACGGTCATGATCCCGAGCACGCCTAGGATCAGCCAGAAGGTTGAGGTGATCACGTTGTTCGCGGGCGGGTCCTGTTCCATCATAGACGGTTTTTCTACGTAGTTGGTGTAGCCGTCACCGACCCAGGTTCCGATCTGAACTTCGCGCCATTTTGCGGGATCATACGGCTCTGGCTGTGAGGCGACGATCAGATAGATGCCGAGATAGGTCATCACCATGATCAGCGCCAGCGCATAGATCAGGGGCTGGTTGGAGTCGAGCCACGAGAGGATCGGGTGTTTATAGACGCGGTACATGCGACGACGACTGGAATCAGAGAGTCGCGCAGGAATTTTTAGACTCGTGGAAGATTTTAGCAAATTGATCGTAGAATCGAGTTCTTCCACGGCAGACTGGCACGTCTCACAATGCCGCAAGTGAGCGCGCACCGCGTCGGAGAGGTAGGGTCCGAGTTCTCGTGAGAGATAGTCGGTGAGGTGAGACTGGATGTCCTCACACTTCATCTTTGCTATCGGTTTCTTTGCCATCGTCTGCGCCTAATCTTCTTTCTGGTTCTTCAAGCCACTCGCGAGCGTCTTGAGACTGTGATGTAGAATGTAGCCTACATTGCTTTCGGTTAAACCCGTAATTTCGCTAATTTCGCGATATGATTTTTCTTCGTAAATTTTCAAGATCACGACTTCGCGATCGCGCACAGGAAGTTGATTGAGTAGCACCGCAGCGTCAGCTGCGGCATCGGAAATCTCTTTAGTCGTGGGCCCCCCGACACGTTTGCCGGTGACTTCGTGCTCTTCAGTATGACGTTGGTGTAGGTTGCGCCGTCGTGACTCCTTGCGGATATGATCGATAGCCGCATTATGAGTCACGCGATAAATCCAACTCGATATTTTTGCGTCGCGGAAAGTGGTGGTGTGCCAGGCTTTAAACAATTTGATAAACGCGGTTTGAACCACGTCTTCGGCCGCCTTTGAGTTATTCAGCAGGCGTGTGGCGTAGCGTAGGAGCGGCCCTTCGAATTCGGCCACCGTTGCGTCAAAGTCCAAGTTGGCCTTGGTCTCAGACGACGGTAAGTCCTTTTCGGTATCGCTCGACATAGTTCCCAATAGCACATTTTCTTTCACAATTCACGGTTAAGACGATCGTCGTGAAAGTTTTCTTAGAAAGAAAGACCGTGTGCGGGTAGGGCGCGCGCGGGATATTAGATATTCACGTAGAAGGAAACGTCTGCCGGAATGTCCTTGGCGATGGCATTGAGGACATCATTTGGAAGTTCAACGTTTGCTTTTACGATCGCGATCGAACGGCCGATTACACTGTTATGTGGTTGGCGCAGGTCTTCGATGTTGATGCCGTTTTCCTCGAAGTGTTTGCCGATCACCGCGACGACGCCGGGGCGGTCATCGTATATGAAAACAGCCGTATGTCCGCCGGGCTCAAAGTATAGTTTATCAAACTCGCCAATACGGGAGACCATGAGGTTTCCTTCCGTGATCGTTCCGCGAATGCTTGCGATACGGCGGGTATCTCTCGAGGTCTCGCTGGTGAGGTCGAGAGTAATCGAGCTTTCGTAGTGCTTGTCCGGGTCAGGCGTGCGATTGATGTAGGAGATGCCCCTTTTGGCGAGATAGGCTTCGGCCGCAGCGTAGTCCATTGAGCGGTCGAAGTCGTCCAACAAGCCTGCGAGGACCGGGACGAGGAGCCACCTGGAGAAGGGCTGTAGAGTTCCGTAGAAGCTGGTTTCAATCTTTGTAAACGTTTTGTCGCCGTCGATCATTCGGCAGATCCGAGCCAAGACGTTGGCGAGTTCGCAGTGCTCTTCATCAAGCCCTTCGGGGATGTCTCGGTTCACGATGTAGCTCGTGTTGCCTTTTTCATCGAACTCAATCAGCTGTTCAGCGGCGCGGCGGGCAGCGGTGTAGTTCGCTTCCTGCGTATTGGCGCCGAGGTGAGGAAGCATGAGGTCGGCGATATCGGTCACACTTTTTTCACCCGCGGCATCCTTCGCGTAGACGTCATTCAAGAAGCGGATGCTTTTGTTTGCTCGTGCACGGCGCATAGCCTCTTCGTCGATGATGCCAGATCGTGCGCAATTGATGATCGTTGCTCCGGATTTCATGAGACCGAGTAGGTGATCATTGACCATTCCGCGGGTTTCATCTGTTTCCGGAACATGTAACGAAATGTAGTCGCATTCGGTGAAGATAGAGTCGATGTCCGTGAGCGTTACCCCAAGGTCTTCGGCGCGCTCGGTTGTGATCATGGGGTCGAAGCCGAGAAGGTTAACTTCGAAGCCTGAGCTTCGCTTGGCGACGAGTTGGCCGATGTTGCCCAGCCCGACGATGCCGAGTGTTTTGCCGGTGAGCTCACGGCCCAAAAACTTCTTCTTTTCCCACTTACCTTCACGGGTTGAGGCATCCGCGGGAATAATGTGACGGGCATCCGCGAGGATCATGGCGATCACTTCTTCGGCCACTGCATTGGCGTTTGCGCCGGGGGTGTTCATCACGTCGATTTTCCGGCCACGCGCGTGTTTCGTATCGATGGTGTTATAGCCAGCGCCAGCGCGAATCACGACTTTCAGGTTCGGGAGGGCGTCGATCACCTCTGCGGTGACCTTTTCGCTACGTACAATGAGGGCGTAGGCATCCGAGTTGTCCGCCGCAATATCACTAATATCGCGCTCGCTGTCGGCAACGACTTCGTAGCCTCCATGATCGCCGAGGATTTGGGCGACAACACCGTCCAGTTTCGTTGGGATTACGACTTTTTTCATATCTTGTTCTCCAAATAAAAATAGGAGGCGACGTTAGCGCTGTGGGTGATGCATGTCAAGAGCAGGCCACGAATGCGTCGCAATTTGTGAAGGAGAAAGTCTGCCATGCAGAGTCGTTTTCCCTTGCGAATAAAGCGAATCCATTGATCATAGGGCAGGTATGAAAACTAGACTCATAGTGATGGGGCTCTGCGCCGTGTGTGCCGTGCCGAGCTACGGACAGTATGACCGTGGACAGATGCAACAACCGGCCGTGCCGATGGGGACTGCGAGTACGAAGGTGCCTACGCGGAAAAGCCGTCCCATGCTGCATAGAGCCAAGGCGCAGACGCCAGAGGCTCAGCTGATTGCGGCGCGGGAGTTGCGAGAGGCCGGAAGATTAAAGGATGCGGGCCGAGCGTTTGAGGCGCTTGTCCGCACCTGGCATGACTCGGATGAGGCAGTACTGGCACAAACTGAAAACGCTGAGTTACTTGTGACCCGGAAGCGATACACGGATGCGTTCGACGAATATCAGTATTTGATCGATTTCTTTTCAGACGGCTATTCCTTTACCAACGCCTTAAACAAGCAGTTTAAAATTGCCCACCATGTTATGACCAAAAAGAGCCCGAAGTTTCTCGGGATGGGTAGCGTTGAACGTCCGGAGCGCGCCTTGAAGCTGTTTGAGGCTCTGGTTGACAATGCGCCAAACTGGGGGCGAGCGCCGCAGGTACATTACATGATGGGGCTCATCCACGAACAAGCAGATCATTTTTTATTGGCTGCTGACGAGTATCAGATCATACAGGATCGTTTTCCGGGGAGCGAATACGCCGCGGATGCCGCGTTTCGTGAAGCGAATTGCACGTACAAGGTGGCGAAGAAGAATCGACGTGATGAAGAAAGTTACCAGCGCGCTCTGGCCAGTATGACCTTATTGATGCGTCGATACCCCGATTACGAAGGCTTGGACGATGCGCGTAAGATGCAGCAGGAAATCCGCGTCGAGCTTATGAATATGTACTATGAACGTGCTGCGTATTATGACAGGATAGCCAAGAAGCCTAAGTCAGCGATCGTGATGTATGAAGACCTGATACGCTCATTTCCGTTGTCTGACCGAGCCGCGGAGGCCCGCGAACGGGTAAAAGAGTTGAAAACACAGAACGGAGAAACCGACGAATGAAGACATCCTCTTTAAATATGCTGGCGAGTGTCGCCTGTGGCCTGACGGTTCTGTTGTCCTTATCTGGCTGCACGGGCTATACGGTTGGCTCCACGTTGCCACCGGGAATCGCCACCATTTACATCCCGACCTTTACCAATCTATCTGGAGAACCGCAATTGGAGTCGGAGACCACCAATGCTGCGATCAGCGAGTTTCAGAAGGACGGATCACTCAGAATCGTTTCCGAAGCGCAGGCAGATGCGGTGCTAGAAGTGACGATTACCGATTATAAAATCGTTCCTCTTCGTTTTGAACAAGATAACCCGACGAGCTCGAACGAGTATCGTATGTTCCTCACCGTCAAGCTGGTGCTGACGCGCACCAAAGATGGTGAGGTAGTGGTTAAGCGAGAGGGTGTAGAGGGGAATAAGACCTTTACGCGCTCTGGCAGCTTGTCTGCAGCGAAGCAGGCAATTCTACCGGAAGCGGCCCGCGACTTGGCACATAAGATTGTGGTAAGCGTCGCGGAATATTGGTAAGCGCCGGTTGGCGCTTAAACAGCAGCTACTTTTTTGGACATGCGAGACTTGCGACGATTCGCCGTGTTCTTCGCAAGGATGCCGTGTTTCACAGCTTTGTCCAACTTCGAGCAGTATGACTTGAAGACAGTAGAAACTTCTTCTTTATCTTTACGTTCGATTGCAGCAACAAGCTTTGCGCGTTCACGGACACCGCCGCTCTTTTCAGCCTTGTTACGGGCAGTACGCTTCACATCTTGGCGCAATCGCTTTTCTGTACTCTTAATGTTTGGCATGACTCCATGCTCCTCAAGGTCTTGTTCTACCGGTATTGGCAGGACGATGATCATAGGGATTTCGCAAGCCAAGTCAACCCAGAATTCGAGCCTATTTATCGGTTTTCGACCGGATTCGACAGCAATTGAGGGGTTTTTGTGCCGATAGCGCTTTGGAAACGGCTGATTTACCTGCTTTTTGGTGTCTGCCTCTACCCCGTTTGCTGGCTATTGCTTCGGACGATCTGGTCGCTCCTTGGGCATTTGGACGACGGGTCAGGAGGGGTGAGTCCTGCTCTGGGGTGGATGCTGGGAGGGTTCCTTCTCGAGGTGGGCCTCTTTTTTACGCTTCCAAGACCCATGCGCACCTATGTCTTGGCGCATGAATTGACCCATGCTCTATGGGGCGTTTTGATGGGGGCGAAAGTCAAGGGCCTGAAAGTCTCGAAGACCGGAGGGAGTGTGCGTTTGACCCGTACGAATGTGTTGATCGTCTTGGCGCCCTACTTTTTCCCTTTCTATACCATGCTCGTGATACCGGCCTACTATCTGATCGGTCTTATGGTTGACGTGAGCGACTATGAATTGTTCTGGTTGGCCTTGGTTGGCTTCACGTGGGCCTTTCATTTGACCTTTACTGTGGCGGCTCTGCTGGTTCATCAGCCGGATGTTCAGATCTATGGTCGCGTGTTTTCATATGGGCTGATTGCCATGATGAACCTGGCAGGCGTGGGCTTATGGATCGTGGCGGTGTCGAGCGCCACCCTCGGTGACTTAGGCATAGAGGTGCAGGCACAGGCGATCGATTTTTGGGGCTGGATGCTCGAAATTGCTGAAAATTGGCGAAAAATCGAGTAAGATTCGAAATCTCAGGAATATTTACAATATCTGTCCCCACATAGACGTTCCTTGGGTGGGCAGAACAGAGGTGTGACGATACGATGGAAGACGCGACCCTGCTAGACAAGTACAGGGAGCATGGCGATGTTCAAGCCCTGGAGCAGCTCGTTGAGCGCTACCGACGGCCATTGTTCGGATATATTCTGAACATGACCGAAGGCAAGGGTGACGCGGATGAGATCTTTCAAGAGGTCTGGTTCCGGGCATTGAAGAAGCTCGATTCGTATTCGCACAAGAGTTTGCTGAGTTGGCTAATGCGCATTGCGCGCAATTTGATAATCGATAAATCGCGCAAACGTAAACCGGAAGTGAGCTTGGATAAGCCGGTCGGAGATGAGGGTGATACCTCGTTGATTGACTTGGTCGAATCCGACGAACGTAGACCGGACGAAATTTTGACCGGAGCCGAAATTGAAGGACGAGTCATGGAGGCGGTGAACCTGCTTCCAGAGGAACAGAAGGACGTGTTCCTGATGCGAGTGAAGGCGGACCTTTCATTTAAGGAAATCGCGGAGATACAGGACGTCTCGATTAACACCGCGCTTGCGCGCATGCAGTATGCACTGACGAAGCTAAGACGTTTGCTGGAAGACGATTTGTAAGACTGGAGAACACGATGATGACATGTACCGAGATACAAGGATGCCTTTTGCTCGCGGAAACCGGTGAGTTGCCCGCGGATCAAGCCGAGACGGTTCGCGTGCACATGGAGTCTTGCGCTGCGTGTCAGAGTTTTGATGCGAAGACGAGTCAAATTATGAACCTTGCCGGGCGAGTGTTACCGGACGAGGGCCCCTCAGCGGCCATCTTAGCGGCGATTAGCGATGCGGCGTCGCCAAAACTACACGCTCGCGTGGTGCCTTTTCCTCTATCTCGTATGATGTCGATGGCAGCCGCGTTAGTCGCCTTGATTGCGGTGATTGTGTTGATGAACAATGCGCTAAACGTTCCAGATGGCGGAATGGTGAGCGTGACGACGACCACGCAGCCGAGGGTTGATACGCTGGTGGCAGACGACGATTTGCAGACTGCCGTAGCGCTGCTGTCTTTCGTCTCAGACGAAAGCGACGACCTACAAGAGCTCGACCTCTCCGCCGCAAGCTCGCTCAGCGCCCTCGCTGACGAGCTCCTAAAAATGCAAGGCTTCGATCTCTACGACGACAGTTACGCGATTAACTGAGTAGGGGGGGGGATCAGGGTGTGGTAGGGCGCGAGTTGCGGACGCCTCAGCGATGCATCCCTACCGAACCGCCGCGCGAACGCCGGTCCTTGGACCTTGGATATTCCGTGTTGGATATTGGATATTGAACTCTTCGATTAGCAAAGAGTTGTCCGGAGATGTTGGATTGCCGAGCGCGACCTACGAGCGTGGGGCGTCGGGCCACATGCTTTCTAGGTCGTAGTATTCGCGGACGTCGTCTTCGAAGATGTGGACGACGACGTTGATGTAGTCGAGTAGCA
>CAXMRT010000099.1:0-9981 GCA_964196025.1 uncultured Gemmatimonadales bacterium
CGCTGCGACATTATTTTGGACGCGCGGAATTCATCACGGCGATGGATCAGGGTCACCTTGCTAGCAAAGCGCGTCAGAAAAATGGCTTCCTCCATAGCCGTATCCCCGCCGCCGATAACCGCTACGGGCATATCTTTATAGAACGCGCCATCACACGTTGCGCATGCCGTCACGCCTTTACTCATCAAGGCTTGCTCAGACTCGAGCCCTAGGTAGCGCGCGCTGGCACCCGTGCAGATGATAACGGTTTTCGCCTCGTGGACCGTGCCGGATTCGAGAGTGATTTTGAGAGGTTGCGAACTAAAATCCGACTTGGCCACGTTGTCGTAATACTCGAAACGGGTACCAAAGCGCTCCGCTTGCTCCCGCATCTTGTTGACCAACTCCGTCCCGTCAACGCCTTGAGGAAAACCGGGGTAATTCTCGACGTCGGTCGTGGTCGTCAATTGACCTCCCGGTTGAGTTCCGTCGATCATTAATGGCTCGAGGTTCGCACGAGCACAATAAATCGCTGCGGTATACCCAGCCGGCCCACTTCCAACAATTATCACTTTTTCCACAATTACTCCCCTTCGATCAGGCTACGACTCGTATATCTCACAGCTCAAAATTTTAAAATCACGTCGTTGTATGCAATCAGGAGGGTGAAGTCAAATCCTTATACCCGACAGGCTCAATTATCAGGTATAACGAAGGACTTCGTCGGCAGTCGTGTAGCCATCGAGAATATTCCGGATACCATCCTGCCTCATCGTACGCATACCGAGCTCAACCGCCTTGTCTCGAATCACCAAGGTCGGCATCTTCTCGTTGATCAATTCACGTATAGGGTCGGTAATACTCAGGTACTCATAAATGCCCTGCCTACCCCGGTAACCCGTGTGGTTACAGTCGGCACACCCCTCTCCGAAGTAGAATGGGCGACCTTCTAAATCCTCAGGAACTAAGCCCAGGTCGGCCAACATTGCATCATCCGGTTGGTACTCCTTCTTGCATGTATCACAGATTTTACGAACGAGGCGCTGGCCAATCACAGCCTCCAGAGTCGATGAGATTAGGTAGGGCTCTACGTCCATATCAATCAATCGCGTAACCGCACCCGCAGAATCATTTGTATGGAGTGTACTAAAAACGAGATGGCCAGTGAGTGAGGCCTGGACCGCAATCTGTGCCGTCTCCAAATCTCGAATTTCCCCGACCATCAAAACGTCAGGGTCTTGGCGCATAAATGCTCGCAGGACTCTGCCGAACGTATTTCCCAAGGCTTCGCTAACGGGAACCTGAACAATCCCCTCCACATCGTACTCAACCGGTTCCTCAGCAGTGAGGATCTTTCGCTCAACCTCGTTAATCCGTTCCAAAGCAGAATACAGCGTTGTTGTTTTCCCTGACCCTGTAGGACCCGTTACAATGAGAATGCCATTAGGTTTCTGAATGTCCTTACAAAATTCCGCCAGCACATCCGGGGGCAGGCCGAGGTTCTCAAGGTCCAACGACACAACACTGCGGTCCAGCACGCGAAGCACCACGCTTTCACCGAACTGAGTGGGTAACGTCGATACGCGCAGGTCAATTTGCTTACCAGCGACCTTCAGCTGAATACGACCATCTTGTGGCAACCGTCGCTCAGCAATATCCAATCCCGCCATAACCTTTATGCGCGAAATCACGGGAAGTGCCAAACGCTGGGGGGGTGGCGCCAACTCATACAAAGCACCGTCCACACGGTAACGAATTCGAAATTCACTCTCAAACGGTTCAAAGTGGATATCAGACGCACGTGCTTGCACGGCCTGATACATAACCAAGTTCACAAACCGGATCACCGGGGCCGCTCCGGCAGCCTCCTCGATCCCTAATTCATCATCAGCTCCCCCCATCTCCAGAGCATCCGACGCCTCATCTAGACCTGACTCTAGAGAGTTAAGCATATCGTTCACAGAATCGCTGTCATCACCATAAAACTTATTCACGTACGCGCGCACATCAGATTCCCGAGCCAGTACAAAACAAACGTCGTTCGTCAAAACAAAGTTGAGTTCATCCACCACTTCGGGACTGATAAGTTCATACGTCGCGAGAGTCACCTGATTCATCGCGTTAGCAATCGGCAACACGTTATACATACGTGCAACGCTGGCAGGAATAGCTTGGACCACCTCTTGTTCTAGCTCTAACAATGAGAGGTCTACTACATCCGTACCGAGATAGGCCGCGATCGCGCCGAGAATGTCCTCTTCCGCCATCCAGTCGCGAGCAATCAGAATTTGTCGAACGCTAGTACCCTCTTCTTTGTGCTCAGAAAAAAGGTCCTCTGCCTGCTCTAGGTTTAGGAAATCCTGTTCCAACAACAGCTGGAGCAGCGGATCCTCATGCGTATCGGTGTAATCCATGTCGGTGGTCTCGGTGTGGCTACTGAGCCGCCCGGTCTTCCTCAAGTTTCTGAATAACTGCGTCCGGGTCTTGGGCCTTGGTGATCAAGTCCTCATACGAGATCATCCCACCATCAAACAACGCCATCATGTGCGTATCCAATGTAATCATCCCCCACTTACCACCCGTCTGAATATCCGACGTGATACGGTAGGTTTTATTATCTCGAATGAGTGCAGCAATGGACGGGGTATTGATCATGATTTCAAAAGCTGCCACACGGCCACCCTTATCAATGCGCTTCAACAACAACTGCGAGACCACCGCCTGCAAGCCGACAGATAACTGAGTCCTGATCTGGGCCTGTTGACTGGTAGGAAAGGCATCCACAATACGGTCAACGGTCGCGGCCGCCCCCGTCGTATGCAATGTGGCAAAGACTAAGTGACCGGTTTCAGCAGCCGTAATAGCCGCTTCCATCGTCTCTAAGTCACGCATTTCCCCCACTAGAATCACATCTGGGTCCTGACGTAACGCGCCCCGAAGCGCATCTTTGAACGACGCTACATCCACATGGACTTCACGCTGCGTAACGAGAGATTGTTTGTGCTCATGAAAATACTCGATCGGATCTTCGATCGTGATGATATGCGCATCGCGTTCAATATTGATGATATTAATCATACTCGCGAGCGTGGTCGATTTACCTGAGCCGGTCGGGCCCGTCACCAATACAAGCCCACGAGGCTTGTACAACAATTCTTTAACCTGCGGCGGCAGGCCGATCGCCTCTAACGTCAACAAGGTGCTCGGAATCAGGCGTAGCACAATCCCAACACACCCCTTCGCCTTCAAAATACTCACACGAAAACGGGCGACATCGCTATACGAAAACCCGAAGTCCGTGCCACCACTCTCGCGAACCTTAAGCTGCTGATCCTCGGACGCGATGCTCTTCATTAGACGTTCGGTGTCCTCACCAGACATACAAGGGGAATCAATAGGTTGCATATGACCACCTATCCGGAAGACGGGCGGCGAACCAGCTTGAATGTGCAAGTCAGAGGCACCCTCATCGATCGCCAACTGCAACAACTCATTCATCTCAATATCGGGCGCACCCCATTCGTCTTTACTCACTTTTCATCTCCCATCGTTACTCTCAGCACCTCAGACACCGTTGTCATCCCTGAAATCACTTTGCGAACGCCGTCCTCTCGCAAGCTACGCATGCCTTGCTCCCTAGCTGCTCGTCTTAGACGAGTAGACGACACCTGACTATAAATCAGCTTCTGCAAGCCATCATCTACATGAAACAACTCAAAGAGACCTTTCCGGCCACTGTACCCAGTTAACTGACACGTCTCACACCCTCGACCTCGCTGCAACGTCGCACCCTCTAGGCTCTCGGCGCTCGACCCCAACCAATTCAGTTCCTCTTCGGTGGGTTCATAATTTTCGCGACAATCATCGCAAACCACTCGAACAAGACGCTGGGCCATCGCTGCGCGAAGGGAAGATGACACCAAAAATGGCTTCACGCCAATATCAAGCAAACGTGAAACTGCACTTGGCGCGTCGTTTGTATGCAAGGTGCTGAGCACGAGATGTCCGGTTAAGGACGCCTCGATCGCGATATTCGCGGTCTCCAAATCTCGAATTTCCCCGATCATGACGATGTTGGGTGCTTGTCGAAGGATCGCTCGCAAGGCCGCAGAAAAAGTCATCCCGATTTCTTCTCGAACCTGGACCTGATTGACACCCACCAACACGTACTCAACCGGATCTTCCACTGTGATGATTTTTCGATCGGGTGTATTGATGTAATTTAAACAGGCATAGAGTGTCGTCGTCTTTCCAGAACCCGTAGGGCCCGTCACCAACAAAATGCCGTCGGACAGACCAATCAAGCGCTCGAACGCCTGCTGGTCATCTGCGAAGAGCCCCAGCGCTGGTAGCCCCAAGGAAAGGTTCTGTTTATCCAAAATACGCATGACAATACTCTCGCCATGACTCGACGGAACAGTGGACACACGTAAATCGAGATCGCGCTTCTGGATGTGCATCTGAATACGGCCATCTTGAGGAATTCGCCGTTCAGATATTTTCATTGAGGCCATGATTTTTACACGACTAATGATCGCGGACTGCAAACGCTTCGGAGGACTATCCACTTCGTGCAACACGCCATCGATTCGATACCGTACTCGAAAGCGGTGCTCCATCGGTTCTAGATGAATATCAGAGGCGCGCGTCTGAAAAGCATTCATAATGATGAGCCCCACCAACTTGATGATCGGCGCGTCGGATTCAGTGGCCTCCCCTTCTTTCGTCGAATCAGAAGAACCACTCAAGGTGACATCAACATCGTCGTCCTCGCCGCCTATCATACCGTCAACGGAGCCCTCGAGGTTGTAATAAAGACGCAGCGCTTCATCGATTTGCTCACGCGGAGCCACCACGCCTTCGACGTCACGCTTGAGCACATATCGAAGACTGTCGACTGTATCCATATCCAAAGGATCGCTCAATGCAACAGTCAGGGTGCCTTCGTTCACAAAAACGGGGACGACCTTGTAACGAAGTGCAACCTCTGCAGAGATTTCCGTTATAATATCCGGATCGATGGGGTTCTCATCAATATTGATAACATCCATACCGAATCGACCCGCGACAGCAGATAGAACGTCAACTTCTTCCACGTGGGCGTTGGAGATCAGCAAATCAACAATGCTGGAGCCGTCGGGAATGGTGTTTTCACGAATTTCCGCGATAACAGCGGGGGATATTAGACCATCCTCTTCGATGACCTCTAGAACATAATCGTCATTAGACGTCACACTTCGGCTCCTTAGTCTATGGGGCGAGTCTACCTACTAGCCCATCAGGCGTCCAGCTTCTCCTTTAAAATTCTCAACGCCACCTCTGGGTTCGCTTGCCCCTTGCTGAACCGCATGACCTGACCCACAAGAAACGTGATTGCCTTTTCTTCACCGGCTTGATAATCCGAAGCCGCCTTGGCGTTTCCCGAAATCGCCTGCTCAACGAATCCCACGATAAGCCCGTCATCAGAAACCTGCAACTTCCCCTTGGACTCAGCGATTTCTCGCGGCTCACCCCCCTCGGCGAGCATGACACCAAAGATGTCCTTCGCACTATTCGAATTCACCTCTTTCGCTTCTACCATCGCAACCAGACTTGCCAATTCCTTTGCAGGTACACTGAAAGAGCTTATCTCGATGTTTTCTTCGCCGAGAACCCGCAGTACTTCCGTCATCACCCAGTTCGATGCTAACTTTGCACTCACACCGGTGGCGACAACAGCCTCGTAATAATCAGCAAGCGCCTTATCTGAAACAAGAACGCCTGCATCGTAGTCGGGCAGCAAATAGTCCCTGATAAATCGTTCGCGACGACCCGCCGGAAGTTCGGGCAGCTTCTCCCGCAACGCCTGGACATACGCCTCTGTAAACGTCACGGGAAGTAAATCGGGTTCAGGGAAATAGCGGTAGTCATCGGCATCTTCTTTCGTGCGCATCAGCTCCGTACGACCGGCTTCAGGATCCCAACGGATGGTCGACTGAACAATCGCCCCCCCCTCATCCAACACGCCCATCTGACGACTCTGCTCATAACTCAGCGCAGCATGTGCGCCCCTGAACGTGTTCATGTTTTTAATCTCAGTCTTGGTGCCAAGGGTCTCCGAATCCGCTAGACGCACCGACGTATTAACGTCGCAACGCATATTCCCGCGTTCAAGGTCGCAGTCGCTCACTCCCGCGTACAGCATGATTTGGCGAAGGGCCACAAGGTAAGCCAACACCTCATCCGCCGACTCCATATCGGGTTCAGAGACGATCTCCATCAACGGAACACCCGCGCGATTGTAATCCACCCCGCTGCTACTCCCGAAATGGGTGCTCTTGCCGACATCCTCCTCAAGATGAATACGGTTTACCCGGATCCGCTTTGCAATGCCGTTGACCTCAATGTCCACCCCACCGTTTAGGCAAAGCGGTAGGTCATACTGAGTGATCTGATAGTTCTTAGGCATGTCCGGATAAAAATAGCTCTTGCGATCCCATTTACTAAACAGGTTAATATCACAACCAATCATCAAACCAGCTATGAGGGTCGATTCAATGGCCTTCTGATTAAGCACCGGCATAGCACCCGGATACCCCAGACAAACCGGACACACGTTCGTATTCGGCTCTGCCCCATACTCAGCCGCACACCCGCAGAACATTTTGGTTTGAGTCCGCAGTTGCACATGCACCTCAAGCCCCACGTTCGTTTTGTACTTACTCATGCACACCCCTGCTCTCATAGCTGGGTACCATCAACACCTGCTCCAATGCATGCCCAATGCGGAGAATTACAGACTCTCCCAACGGTGGCGCCAACAGTTGTACACCAACCGGCAAGCCAGCCTTCGTGAGCCCACACGGCAATGAAAGTCCGCAAAGTCCCGCCAAATTCGCTGGAACGGTCAGGATATCATTCAGGTACGCTTTTAGAGGATCCCCAGCACCATCACCGATTGCCAGAGCAGGAGTCGGCGCCACCGGCGAAATCAAGGCGTCACAGCCCTCGAAAGCCGCGCTAAAATCCTGCCGAATCAACGTTCGCACCTTCTGCGCAGATCCGTAATACGCATCATGATAACCGCTGCTCAACACGAAGGTCCCTAAAATGATACGTCGCTTAACCTCAGGACCAAATCCCGCCTGACGGCTCGCTTTATATAAGGAAATCGGGTCGGTGCCATCGGAGTGTCGACTCCCATATCGCATTCCATCAAACCGAGCAAGGTTTGCAGAGGCCTCCGCCGTCGCAATGATATAATAGGTTGCGATTGCATACTCCGTATGCGGAAGACTCACCTCCTTGACCGAGGCTCCTAACTCTTTCGCTGCAGCGACGGCCTGATGAACAAGCGCCGTCACCTCCGGTTCAATACCGGCCGCAAAGTATTCGGTCGGCAAGCCCAGCGTTACCCCATCCAATCGATCTGTAAACCCCGCCAGATAATCAGGCACGTCGGCATCCAGAGACGTGGAGTCCATAGGATCAACCCCAGCCATCTCCGCCGTCAAAATAGCCGCGTCAGCAACCGTCTTTGTTAAAGGGCCTATCTGATCAAGAGAGGAGGCGAAGGCCGTCAATCCATACCGTGAAATGCGTCCATACGACGGCTTCAGCCCAACGCAGCCGCAAAAGGACGCAGGTTGCCGAATCGACCCGCCCGTATCAGAACCTAAGGCCGCGATGGCTTCGTTGGCGGCAACCACTGCAGCCGCACCCCCCGAAGATCCACCCGCTACCCGCGTCCTGTCCCAAGGGTTGCGAGTGACCTGATACGCTGAATTTTCGGTCGTCGAACCCATGGCAAACTCATCCATATTCGATCGGCCCAGAAATACCGCCCCAGCTTCACGTAAGCGGGCAATCGCAGTCGCGTCGTAGGGCGCCACATACCCCTCCAACATACGCGACGCGCATCCACACGGTTGCCCCTCGACATTCAATAAATCTTTGACGGCAATAGGAATCCCTAGCAACACGCCCGCCTCACCCGAAGAGCGCCGCTCATCAGCCGCCCGCGCCTGTGCAAGCGCCCCCTCTTCATCAAGCGATAGATAACCACCCAACTCGGGGTCGCGAACCTTAATGGAGTTAATAACCGCCTGAGTCAATTCTTCCGAACTAGCCTCTTTGCTAGCGAGTAGCTCAGCAGCGGATTGTAGGGAAAACGTATTGTATTCTGACATCCCTATTCCTTACTCGATGATCTTCGGAACCGAAAATAGCCCCTGATTCTCAGAGGGCGCGTTCCGCATCACAACCTCGTGATCCAAGCTCGGTCGCGGATCATCCGCTCGCACCACATCCTGCATGGGGATCGCGTGCGCTGTGGGTTCCACACCAGACAAATCCAATTCGTTCAATTGATGGATATAATTGACCACCGCCTCCAGCTGAGGCTGATATTCCCGAATCTCTTCCTGACTGAGCGTAATCCGAGCAAGGTGAGCAATTTTCTCTACATCAATTTGGTTGGCGTCATTAGTCATAACTATTGGTTCCACTCCCACTCAAAAACAGCGGATCACTGTACGAGGGTCAATAAGCAAACTCAAGCTCAGATTACACCCTCAACAGCCCCACATACGCCCAAACCCCCTCAACGTAATTAATTCAGGATGTGAGATTTCTCACATTGCCAGTCTCCCCTATGTTTGAGATAATCACTCCAGATTACAGCCAGCCCGTGCATCGACGCGGGCCAACACTTAGGAGACACACATGACACCTCGATCACGACAACTCACACTGGTTAGTCTTATCGCTTGCTCGGCTGGACTATTTTCAGGTTGCTCCGCCTTTCGCTCAGCAGTCTATGATACCGACCCGAATACGGCATCGACATTGACAGCCGACTTCGATCAACGAGATCTCGAAAAATGGGCCAATGACGCCGCTCAAACGCTCCTGGCACAAACCCCCGCTGTTACGGCAAACAAGAGACCGATCTATATCGACCTCGGAGTTAAGAATGGGACTAGTGACCATATTGATATGAGAATGCTTGGCAATGCCATCCGGGTGAAGCTCATTCAATCCGGAAAAGTTCAGTTCGTGAACGGGGCTGCGCGAGACAAATTGCTAACCGAACAAGGTTATCAGCTAGCCAATTGCACGGTGGAAACCAAAGCAAAAATTGGGGCCCAGTTGGGTGCAGGCTACATGGTGACAGGCTATCTGGGTGAAATTTCTCAAAAATCTGGCAAACAAGTCCGGGTCAATAAGCAAAGGGATGTCTACTATCAGCTAACAGTAGATCTCACCAACCTAAAAACCGGTCTCGTCGAAGCGACTGCTCTTGAGAAACGGATGCGTCGACACAACCAACCTCTAATCGGCTGGTAGACGCGCCTCTAGGCTGACCGCCATGCGTGTCAATCGCCCACCACCACTATCCGCTAGGCCGGCTCTCATCGGAGCCTGCCTAGCGCTCATGTTTCTCTCGGGAGGCTGCGCCTCTAGGCCGTCCCTACATAGCGCTCGGGCGAACGTATACGCTGGCCGACTAGATCGCGCTCTTAATAATCTAGATGTTCTGCCAGAGGAAGATAAGGACCTCGTCCTCTATTTGATGGAACGAGGGATGGTCCACCATTTGAGCGGCGACTTTCGACAAAGCTCTCTCGATTGGCTGCACGCGACAGATCTTCTAAAAGATCTCGGCTACCTTAGCGTCACGCGTTCAAGCGCAAGTTTCCTCGTAAATGACTCTACACTGCACTTCGTCGGCCACCCCTATGAACGAACTCTCCTGCGTAGCTATCTGGCAAACAACTATCTCGCTCAAGGAATGTGGGACGATGTTGCCGTGGAATCACGAAATATCATTGAGAGTCTAAAAGAACTAGACGGATACCCAGACGACGCCTACTCCCGCTACCTCGCAGCATTTGGACTTGAACTGTTCGAGGATCACGACAACGCCGCGTTGGAGTACCGAAAGTCAGATACCGCAAGCAAGGATCTATCCATAGATCCGAAAACAGGCGCCATCAGCTATTCCCTAGCCAGCACGACTAC
>CAXMRT010000100.1:0-8067 GCA_964196025.1 uncultured Gemmatimonadales bacterium
CAGGCGCAGAATAGTTTGGGTGGGTCTACTGACTGGATTAAGGCTTTGCCCGAAGGGTTTGTTCGCGATCGTGCGATTGCGGGTTATGTCTTGGGTGCTGTGCGGAAGATTGACTATAGGCAAAGCCGATCGATCCGTGCGGAGTTGGGTGATTCTTCCGTTAACATTGAAAAGGTTCGCGACCTCGTGACGCAGGTTCGGATTGATGATGTGCAGCGGAAGTCTCTACTGGCGCTTTTCGAGTAGGGCCTAGACCGAATATTTCATCAAACTCCTACTGCGACGTCGCATCGCACCATCACTGCGGCGCTTTTCAGCGATACGCCAATTTGCAGTATGTAGACCTTACTGAATATTAACACTAACGGATAAATTCCCGTGGCCGTCGGTTGTGGACAGCACTGTTAAGATCGTTAGTTTCGTTTCGATGATGTCCACGTCTTCCCTAAACGTTAGGTCGGTATCTTCTCCGATCAGCACCACCCGGTAAACACCGGGTTCTTGATCTTGGTAGGTCTTCTCATCTTCATCGACTTGGATAAGGAAGTCGCCGTCCAGAAAAACGTCAATATCCTCGAAGGATACATTGTTCACAATGAGGGTGCCCGTTCCGGTGGCGGGAGTGTGGTTGAAGTCATTGTCATCCTCGCAGGAGGTGCTTATGAGGCAGAGCGTGAGGATGGCCAAACTCGAGATTATCCGGTTGAGAAGCATGGATCCAGTATACCCGAAATATAGCGGTGTGCCAAACCGGCTTACAAAGCCACCGCCAATTTGTAATATCGGAGTGGGTGGTGGGGGTGAGAGACTGGGTTCATGAAAGGAGTACGCGCAATGAAAACAGTTTTTTTAGCAGGTGTAATAGTATCGATGGTGTTTGTAGGTTCTCTACTCTTAGCGCATGACTCAGAGGTAGACATCGTGCGACCCGTGGTGTTTGTGCATGGATTTGGCGGTGATGCGTCGGAATGGACCGATCTCGGTTATGCAGGATTGGCGGCCGCCGATCCGACTGTCTATTTCAAGGCGTCGTTACAGCAGAGTTCAACCGGTGTCACGGCCATGGGGTGGCTGCCTGCGATGGCGGAAACGGGTAATCCGTGTTATGCCGTATCGCTGACGGATAATGGCATGGGTGACATCCGAGAAAGTGCTTCTGAATTAGGAAAGATGATTGAGTTTGTGTGCAAGGAAGAGGGAGTCGCACAGGTGTCCTTAGTGGGGTTTAGTCTCGGTGGAGTTGTGTGTCGGGAGTACGTGAGTTCAACGAACTACGACCAGCGGGTGTGTGACTTGATTACCGTTTCCTCGCCGCACCTTGGGACCGAGTTGGCGATGCTTCGGGATGTGTATACGAATGTTCAGGCGCAAGTGACGGCTCGAGAAGCAGAGCTTCAGGCGCATAAGCCGCAGACGCAAGCCCCGACTTTGGGCCCTGGAGAGGAGCTTGGTGATCTGTTGGACCGTGTCATGGGAGAGATGGCCGAGGTCGTGCGTCAAGGGTTGAAGGATGGCGAGCTGATGTTGTTGGACGAAAAAAAGGGAGCCTTCAAGGAGTGGGCGGAAATGTTGAGGGGGCAGGACATTGATATTGATTCAGTGGCCCTTGATATGTTGCACGTTCCCGCTGACGGAAACTATCTGGATGAGCTTAATGCACGGGCGCATCCGACGGAGATCCGCTATAGTTGTTTGGTGGCATCCAAGAGTGTGGGCAGTGTGTCGGTGGCCGATGTGGATAATCTCATGCGGACGGTCGCTACGGGAAAAGCTCCAACGCAGAGTGGGTTGTGGTCCGTGGCCAGTGATTTGTCGCGTGTGATGTTGACAGACGCGAGCTGGTTTGAGTTTGATTATTTAGCGCAGGCTGGAGACGGTGTTGTGTCTAGAGAGAGTCAGAACTTGCGCAACGTCCCTTGGTTCAAGGAGCATCCGGAGGTCCCTGTCAGGGTGCTAGAGGTCGTGTCGGCGCATGCAGACCATGACTTGCGTGGTGCCTTGGTTCTGCTTTTGCTCAATCAGAAGTAAGAGGGTCCGCAGGTTAGGCGTCTGGACGCAGCTGCAGAGATACTGAATTGATGCAGAAGCGTTTGCCTGAGGGTGGGGGGCCATCTGGGAATACATGGCCTAGATGGGAGTCGCAGGCAGTGCAGACCACTTCCGTTCGTTTTCGGAAGAGTGTGTTGTCTGCTTTTTCGGAGACCGCTGAGTCGTTGATCGCGGCGAAGTAGCTTGGCCAGCCCGTTCCTGAATCGAATTTGGTGTCGGACTTGAATAACTCCGCGCCACAGCAGGTGCAGCAATAGGTGCCTTCCTTTTCGCTGTCCCAGTACTCGCCGCTGAAAGCGCGCTCGGTGCCCTTTTTTCTGCAAACCGAATAGGCTGCGGGGGTCAGTTGAGATTTCCATTCATCTGCTGTTTTTTCGATATCAGCCATCTGGGTCCTCAGTACTGATGCGGTCAGTATCATTTAGCTCTGGGTTTGGACGATAGAAGAGAAAGTTTCTGCCCGTTCCGCCAATCGATTCCGAATCGGTGGATTCCGCCAGTTTTGCCACTAGCGCTTTTCGTTCGCGCGGGTCCCCTGCGGGGAAGCGTACCTTGATAAGCTCCAAGCGAGAGAGGAGGCCGTTGACTTCGGCGGTGAATGTCTCCTTGAGGCCGGCTTTACCGACTATGATTTGCGGATCGATGCGTTGGCCGATGGCCCGGAGTTGTTTTCGTTGTTTGCTACTGATAGTCATGGGAGGGACTGTAGCGTGTGTGATGGATTTGGGAAAGCCGTAATTGCGACCTCCTCCGTTGACGTTGATTCTGCGAGTGTGTTAGGGTTCACGCGTTTGTTCTATTTGATGATCGAAGCCTAGGATGGTTAAGGGGAAAGACGCAAGAGATGGCTGAATGGCGTGATAATTTGACTAGTTTCATGGGGGGACGTGGAGCGGAAGAGTCTGAGCCGGACGTGCCGGAATTCGATCAGTTTCTACGTGACATCGTTTCGCCCGCCTTCAAGAATGTGAAGAATGAGTTGGAGGGGCACGGACGGACTGTTGTCATCCGTGAAGCTGAGAGCTCGATCGGCATCCTTATCCATCGAGAGAAAGAAGAAGAGCTCTCTTATAGGCTCTCCGCAAAAACATTGCCACACGTGGTACTTCCGATTGCTGCGATTCGCTACCGGGAGCGCAAAGGGCTGAAATATGTCACCATTGAGAGCATGATGCGCAGTGGCTCCCAGGACTACACACTTGTCGATTTGACCGAAACCGAAATTATTGAGCATTTGCTGAAGTACTATATGAAGCACTCTGATTTTGGCGCTTGATTGGTTGCTGGACGCGAGGGCTGTAAGATTCCCATCTACGAGTTAAATGAAGACTTGGTGTTCCCGCCAGCCGAGCATGCCGAGCCCGACGGATTGCTCGCTCTGGGTGGCGATTTAAGTGTCGAGCGCTTGGTCCTTGCTTATCGGAGCGGACTGTTTCCTTGGTACAATGAGGGTGAGCCCGTGTTGTGGTGGTCACCGGATCCACGGCTGGTGTTGCGGCCGTCGGAGCTCACAATCTCGCGAAGTCTGGGCAAAACGCTTCGTCAGCAACGATTTCGATATTCGTTGAATCGAGAGTTTGAGGCCGTCGTCACGGCTTGTTCTGAAGTTCCGCGTCCGGGACAGGATGGGACATGGATCCAGACTGAGATGATTAGGGCCTACACGACGCTGCACGAGGCGGGTTATGCGCACTCGCTCGAAGTGTATCAGGATGAGGTGTTGGTTGCAGGGCTCTATGGGGTTGCGTTGGGGCAGTGTTTTTTTGGCGAGTCGATGTTTACGCGAGTCGATGATGCAAGCAAGTGCGGGTTTGTTTGCCTGGTGAACTTTCTGCATGTTCAGGGGGTGCGCATGATTGACTGCCAGGTGCATACAGAGCATCTTGCTCGTTTCGGTGCAACAATGGTGCCGCGCGAGGCGTTCCTTGCCGAGCTGAAAGAGTTGATCGTGGATGACTCACCTTGCGATGGCTGGAAAGATGTAGATAGCTTGACCGTGGAGGGTGCCGTGTAATGAGTGTTGATGAGAATGATCGTCCTGAGTCGACTACACCCAGCGGTCGGCCGCGTCCGACCCGCAACGGGTATGTGGCCTCTGGGTTTGTGCTAGCCGTCTTTTCCTTGTTGGCTATGTTTTTGGCGCAGCCTGTGTGGTTTTTGTGCTTTCCCGGGATCGGTTTGTCGCTCGGTGGATTGTTGCAGGTACAGAAAACCGATGAAAAGAATGGGCGTGGCCTCGCGATTGCGGGTCTTGTGTTGAATCTTATCGCCGTGTCGCTGGTGCTGTGGTTTTTTCTCGGTCCACGTGCTGTGGGCGTTCCGACGGCTGATTAGCGGGGAGTGGGTACTCCCGTGAAAGTCGGGTTTTAGATCTGTAACCTTTGTCATACCTGCGAAATTTAGTGTGTGAAAAAATGGACTCTTCTGACGAGTTCGCTGTAAGTACACCCATTTTTAACGGGTTTTTTTGATTTCTAGAAGGTAGTCGCGCCGTCTTGGTACGCCTGATGCTATTTATGCCTGCAAGCACGTCATGGGGGTGACGTACGACGACGCCAGTCGACTGCCGTAGGCAGTGGGCACTAAAAAGAAGGAAGACAGGATTGCAATGTTAGTTACCAGTCTTCGTTTCAGGGCAGGCCGCTTGGCGGCTTGCCCTGTTTTTCTAATTCTGAGTTTCGGGTCTTTTGCGGCCGCGGATGACTGGAGTCATATCCGCGGGCCGGACTATTCGGCGCATTCGGCCGAAGACTTAGTACTCGATTGGGATGGCGAGGTGCCGCCACTCGTGTGGTCCGTTCATATCGGGCAAGGCTTCTCCAGTTCAACGATCGTCGGGAATCGTCTCTACACGCAATCGCAAAAGCCGGCGGGTCAGTTTGTTGTGTGCATAGACCTGCGTACGGGTCGCGAGCTATGGCGGACTCGTTATGGATGGTCTTGGCAGCCGGATGGTCAGTGGTCCGGACCGTTTGCCACTCCGACGCTTGTGTCGGGAGAATTGTTCTTTGCTGGTTGCTACGGCGAGGTCGGGTGCATGGACGCTGACTCCGGGTCCATCAAATGGCAGGTGAACCCTGTAACCGACTTCAAAGGAAAGGGCGTCGGATTCGGCTATGCTGCGTCGCCGGCAGTGGAAGACGGCCGTGTGTATGTGCCTATCGGCGGAAAAAATGCCTCGGTCATGGCTTTAGACGCAGGCACGGGCGAGATTGTTTGGAAGACTGGCTCTGACCGTGCGAGTTATAGTCCTTGTCTGCCGGTGCTTGTTGGGGGCCGGAAGCAGATTGTGACCTTTATGCAGAACAGCCTTGTGGCTCATGACGCGAGGACGGGGAAAGAATTGTGGCGTGATGAGTGGGAGGCTGGTTACGACGAACACGCGGCCTGGCCGGTGTATCGAGAGCCGTACCTGTTCTGCGCATCGCCCTTCAGGGAAGGCGCGCGCGTGTACCGTTTGAGCTGGGATGACCGTGGTGCGCGTGCCGAACGCGTGTGGGGCAGTGATGTGATATCAAATGATGTGACCTCCTCGTTACAGGTGGATGGTTTCCTCTATGGCTTTGATGTACGGGATGCCCAGGCGGACGATTATGGTGATACATCTGGAACCTTGAAGTGTATCGAACTTGCTACAGGACACGTGCAGTGGGAGAGTGCGGACTCTGGTCATGTTTCGATTCTCGCTGTGGGTGCTCATTTGTTGATGCTAAATGAGGGTGGCACTATTATCGTCGCGGACCTCAGTCCAGATCGCTACACCGAGCGGCGTCGATTTCAGGTGAGTAAGGAAAAGCTGTGTTGGACTCCACCTGTGTTTGCGCAGGGCTGCCTTGTCGTGAAAACGGGGGAGCGTTTGTCGTGCTACTATCTAGGGCCTGAAGAGGGGATGCCGGATCTTGGCGCGAGTGCAGGGCGAGTGTTGGAGGAGGAACCGGCGTGGTATCGAACGGTGTACGGATCGTCATTTTATGCTCCGGAGTGGTCCGATATCTGGTCGTGGTATTGGATTGGGTTGTTGGTGGCCGTCGGATTCCCGTTGTTAGTTGTGAGGGTGATGTCTCGGTTTTTTCGGTGGTCTTGGATCGGTGTGGGTGTGGCGATGTGTGTGGGTGTGGTCGGCGCGCTCATTCTGACGGAGCTGTTGAGTGTTCGATTTGAGCGGTTGATTTTCCTTTGGCCCGCGGGCCTGTATATCGTGGCGCAGCTTGTTTTGGGGGTTTGCGCTGTGGGAGCGACGCGTAGCGAATGGGGCTGGGATTGGGGATGCCGAGGTGGGCTTCTTTTTCTGGCAGGCGCTTGTCTTGCGTACTATCAACTGTGTTTGCATACGGGAATAGCGATGGGTGGTGGGTTTTTGACTGGGCTGGTTGCCTTGGCTCCGATAGGTGTTTGGTTGGGGCGCCGTTATCAACGTCTGGGTCTGGAGAGGGGGACATTGATGCTGCTGATTCTAGGATATACGCTTTTTTTCGGCTGTGGGGCGGCATTTACCGTGTGGAAGACGGCCTGAATTTCCTTGGAAACTTCATGTGTCTCCGTATACTCTCTCAAAGTTCGCGTCATCTGAACGGAGGTGGCGTGGGGGTAAGAACCAAGTTATTTAAGGAGTGGGCTATGATGAAGCGGATCGTTGCGATAGTAGGGATGGTGACCATAGGGTTGTGTGTGACCTCGCAGAAAGCGGAGGCCGAGACGCGACCGCTTCAGATCAGTATTTTTAGTCCGTACCAGCTTTTTGGGCAAGACGACCTGATTCACGGCGTACGTTTCAATCTGATCCATGGCCGTCAAGAAACGCTCATTGGCCTCGATCTCGGGTTTATCAATACGGTCACGAAGAAAATGACCGGACACCAAGCCGGCTTCTTTAATTATACCCTTGGTCCGATGAATGGTGGACAGTTTGGGCTTTGGAACTGGAGTGAAGACGTTATTTTTGGTTCTCAAGTGGGTCTTGTGAATCAGACCACTGCTGAGATCACCGGTTATCAGATTGGTTTATACAGTTACGCGGTCGACGTGATTGGCACTCAAATCAGTATTATCAATCGCGCTGAAGACGTCTCTGGTTTTCAGCTAGGCCTGTTCAACTACACCCGCCAGATGGATGGCTTTCAAGTTGGTCTCGTGAACGTCGTTGAAGGCAAAACCACTCATCGGATCCTGCCGATCATCAACGGTTTTTGGTAAGCGCCAACTCGCGGAAGTGCTAGCGTTGGTCAGGCACGTTTAGACGACTTGGACTTCTTTCGCTTCGTGGGCGGATCCTTGCGGTGTAACCGATGATGCCGTGCGGCATGATCGGTGCAGCAGAACTTTGCGATCTCCGGATGTTTTGATTCGAAGATGTCTCCGCACCACGTGCAGGTACACTCGAAGGCATGCTTGAGTGCCGTTAGGGGGATCATGTCCCGCTCGATTACGACCTTTTCCTTAACGACTGGTAATCGTCCCCGCTTCATCCAGAGTCGGGCCGTAACCATTGATATACCTAATTTCTCCGCTGCATCCTTGGGCGTGACAAGTTTTTGCTTCTTCGCCATACTGAACCCCTATTGTCCTACCTTTTGCTGCCGTGTCCCAGAACCATGGCAACCCCGTTGTGCTTCGTTTTACGTTTTGAATTGTAGATCGTATCGGATCATTAGGAAAGTTTAAAGACGATGGTGTCTTATTGTCGCAACTTTCTTTTCAGGCGTTGACCCATGGAACTAGTTTGTCACCAGCGGCGGGGGTTTCGGCTCTCTGCTTCGAGGCTGTACTCCGTCTTTGAGCCTGTGATATACAGTTGAAATGAATGAGGCGACACTGCAGAACGGAAACCGAGGGCTTGTCGGAGGCTTGATGATTGGCCTAGGAGGTGCCTTGCTTGTCATCGCGTGGCTACTCTTCCCGGCGGATTCCGGCACGCGTAGTCACGACGCTCAAGAGGATGTACATGTCTTTTTTCGTGATCGGATCGAGCCTCTGATTACCGAATGCCGAACACGCAACGCCGCTGCATCTGGTCGAGCG
>CAXMRT010000101.1:0-11787 GCA_964196025.1 uncultured Gemmatimonadales bacterium
AGTCTACGTAAAAACGATTCAACTCCTTCGCAAGCAACTTCGCGATCGTTGACTTCCCCGAGGCCGACGGCCCATCAATAGCAATTATATCTTTACGCATTTACTGTCACCCTTTGCCTATCATCCCAGAACGTCGGATACGACGTCGCTATACAATCCGTCCCCTCGATCTCAATGGCAGCATTAGTCCGCGTGGCGAGAATCGCCATCGACATAGCCATTCGATGATCGCCCTGACTCGAAACCGTCGCTCCACCCTGCACCTCCGTCGAGCCTCGCAAAACCATACCGTCCGGACGTTCCTCGACGTCGACGCCAACCGCTCGCAAATTCGTAACCATCAAGGCAATACGATCAGACTCTTTTACTCGCAGCTCAGCGGCACCCTTAATCACCGTCTCACCTTCTGCGCACGCTCCAAGAACGGCCACCAAGGGTAGTTCATCGATCAAGTTCGGAACCTCGTCTGCACCCACTTCCGTAGCAATAAGTCCACGACCTGTGACGCTCACAGTTCCGTAGGGTTCGGTGGGAGCAGAAGCAGGGTCGATCGACACCGTCACCTCTGCGCCCATGCGCTCGAGGACTCCCAATAAACCAGATCGTCCTGAGTTAAGCCCCACGTCAGAGACACTAATACAAACGCCATCGCTGATCGCCGCCGCGACCAGCCAAAACGCAGCAGAAGAAAAGTCACCTGGAACCTTCCAGTCAAAAGCAGGCACTGAAAGGGCAGCGCCCCCACTACCGGAAATCGTACTACGCCCCTCTTCACGGAGAAGCGGTAGGCCAAGCGCCTCGAACATATTCTCTGTATGATCCCTGCAGCGAATCGGCTCAACGACACTCGTGTCGCCATCAGCAAACAGGCCCGCAAGCAACACACAGGACTTCACCTGCGCGGAAGCCATCGGCAGTTCGTAGCTGATAGCCGACAGTCCACCTCCGTGAAGCGTAAACGGAGGGTACTTATCCTCCCGCATCGTCAATCGAGCTCCCATCAACTCCAAGGGTACCAAAATCCGGGTCATCGGCCGTTTCGAAAGCGAGGCGTCACCAGTAAACGTGCTCGTGAAGGCATGACCGGCCAGCAGACCACTCATCAAACGCATCCCCGTCCCTGAGTTACCCATATCCAAGTCGTTCAATGGTTTACGGAACATCCCCGACGTCCCCGTGACCAACAAGTTGTCGTTCTCCCAGCGCGCACTCGCACCGAGCGCTTGGCACGCAGACAAGGTACTCAGCACATCACCACCACGCAGAATGGATTGAATACGCGACTCGCCCGAAGCCAAGGACGCCAGCATCACGGAACGTTGAGAGATGCTTTTGTCTCCGGGAACACTCAGCAGCCCCTCTTTCAACCGAGAAGGCTCCACGCGAACACGGCCCCCACTACTCATCTTCAGCTCCAAGAAGATCAGGTCGTGCTTTTCGTGCCGCAGCCAAAAAGGTTTGTACCGTTTCGCTATCGCCCGCTTCAATAGCCGTCAACACGCCATCCAAACGTTCTCGAAATGATCGAAGAGATCCAGACACGGCATCGCTGTTCGACAACAGGATATCAGTCCAGACATCGACCGGTCCGCTCGCGAGCCGGCTGACGTCACGAAACCCAGACCCACAAACCGGACCTAGGTCAGCCGAGTTTCCTGCGACAACATCGACCAACAAGCTCGCCAACACATGCGGCAAGTGGCTTGTTAAAGAGAGCGCTTGATCATGTTCATCAGCGGTCAGGCATCGCACTGTCGACCCGATCGATTCCCACATGTCTATTACGCAGGACTGGGCCTCAGAGGCGTCGCCTGTAACAACCGTCACCGCCCCGTCATACAACGTGGCGATCGACGATTCCAGGCCAGCCTGTTCAGAGCCACAAATGGGGTGACTACCGACATACTCCACCGACCCATCAATCAACAATTCGCTGATAGACGACGCTAATTCAGCCTTCGTACTACCGACATCAGTCACAACGCAGCCCGGTTTGAGATCCCCCTTCACAGAGGATAAAAGATCGGGAATGCACCGAACAGGCGTACAAAAAACAACCAAACACGCGCCCTTCACTGCGTCGTGAATATCCCCAAAAACCGCATCCGCTGCACCCATCTCCACGGCAAGGGTACGGGTATCCGAGCGTCGTGCAAAGGCGTGTACGCGCACCCCTCCTCGGCGCTTTAACGCCAAGCCCAGAGATCCGCCCATTAAACCGAGCCCAACAACACACACTGTTTGTTCACTCATGCCATCACCACACTTAATGCCTTTACACAGGCCTCATTCTCCGATGCCGTACCAATCGTTATCCGGATATAATCAAACAAACCATACCCATCCATAGGCCGAACCACAACTTGTTCACGCTGCAGACGTCGAAACACGTCTCGCCCTGCCCCGACCTTAATGAGAATAAAGTTAGCCACCGACGGCACATACTCCAGTTGGTGATCCTTACAATACGACTCATAAAATGCGAGGCCAGCGTTGACCAGCGCGCGAGTCCGAATCAAGTGATCGGTATCACCCAACGCCGCGATCGCCGCCTGTTGAGCCATCGCATTGGCGTTGAATGGTTGGCGAACCTTCCCCAGTAGCTCAATCACACCTCGGGATGCAACGGCGTACCCCAACCGCAGGCCGGCCAGCCCGTAGCTTTTTGAAAACGTTCTAAGGACAACAACCCGATCGGATTCAGAGATATAACGCAACACATTCGGTGCGACATCCGGCTCGAGTAGTTCAATATACGCCTCGTCAAACACCACAACCACGTGGTCCGGGACGGCCTTCATGAATGCATCTATCTCGTCGGCATCCACCATCGTGCCTGTTGGATTGTTCGGATTGCTCACATAGAGAAGCCGCGTATCCTCCCTACAGGCTTCCGCCATCGCAAGGAGGTCATGAGTAAAATCCTTCATCGGCACAGCAATCGTCTCGGCGCAAAACGCCGATGCGACCAACCGATAGACGACAAATGCCTGTTCGGCCACTACAATGGACGTCCCCGGCCCAAGAAAGACATGGGCGAGAAGCTCGATCATTTCGTTACTGCCATTTCCCACCAAAATGTTCTGAATATCCACGTCTAGATGTGCGCTCAACGCACGCCGCAGGTAGAAGGCTCCCCCGTCTGGATAGACATGCATGCCAGCCGCCGCGGCTCGCATCGCATCAATCGCTTTTGGTGAGGGTCCCAACGCATTTTCATTTGAGGCAAGCTTGATGAAGCCTGACGAATCCTTAAACCCCAACTCTCGAGCAACTTCCTCAATGGGGCGTCCGGGTTCGTAAACCCCCAGTTCCGCTATCCACTTATTGCTCAGGTCAGAAATCTGCATGATGAGTCCTTATCGGCGACAACCGGATACCCTTAAGATACCGCTCGGGGGTATGACCCTAGTACCGTTAACCGCGTGCAATGCTCAGCCATTTCATCCAACGCGCCCTTCACAGACTCGTCCAAAGCATGCCCCTCTACATCAAGAAAGAAGAGATACTCCCACGCCTCATCCTTACTCGGCCGCGACTCAATCTTCGTCATGTTAAGCTTATGCTTTCGAAATGAATCCAAGGCACTGTATAAACTACCCGCAGCATGCCGCACAGCGATAATTAATGACGTCTTGTCTTCACCGGTTTGGTTTCCATAGGACCGCCCCACCACGAGGAAACGTGTAGTGTTATCGCTCTGATCCTGGATCGCATCTGCCAAAACATCCAGTCCGTTAATGTCTGCTGCTAAGGCACTTGCAACAGCAGCGCCGCCCGACTCCGCCGCCAGCTCAGCCGCTCGACCTGTACTGCTCGCAGGCAGTAATTCAGCTTGCGGCAAATGATCCTGCAACCAACGTCGAGTCTGAGCTAAAGACTGCGGGTGACCAAACACCTCGGTAATAGCCTCCCGCTCGCCTCGGCCCAACAGACACTGGGAGATCGGCAAAAGTAATTCAGAACAGATCTTGAGCGGCGTCTTGGCCAACGCATCAAGCGTGGGCGCCACAGGTCCCTCGATAGTATTCTCTATCGGCACGATACCATAATCGCACTGCCCCTTCTCAACCGCGGCAAACACCGACTCCAAGGTATCGCACGCCACATACTCGACACTGGATCCAAATCGAGACAGAGCCGCCTGATGGCTCCAGGTCGCTTCCGGCCCCAAGTAGCCGATACGAAGCGGCTGTTCTAGAGCCAATGCGCCCGACATGATTTCCCGGTATACAGCACGTACCGTGCAGTCCAGCATTGGTCCATCATTGAGATCGCTAACTTTCTGAAGCACGTCCTTCTCACGCGTAGGCACATAAATCTCGCTGTGCTCGTCGTGCTTAATTTCCCCGACTTCCAGCGCCAATCCATAGCGTTGGTTTAAGAGCTCAACGATCTGCCTATCCAAGGCATCAATTTTTTCTCTAATGTCATCCAGACTCATCAGTCGTCTCACTTGATTTTTCAGCTACAGGCGGAACATCCTCTTCACCTGCGTCAACAACAGGAGGCTTGTCTTTCTTGTCGGCAGCAGCGGAGTCCGAGGGTGTAGATGTTTCCAATCCTATTTCATCCTGCGTCTGCACGGGAAATCGAGATAATTCTGCAACACCAGGCAACTCAGAGATCGTCTTCAAGCCGAAATGCGCTAGAAAACTATCCGTCGTCCCCAAAAGCATGGGTCGTCCCGGCAACTCACTTCGACCGACGATTTTGACTAATTGCATTTCCATCAACGATCGAATCACGGAATCAGCCGCGACCCCGCGCACACCCTCGATTTCGGCCCGAGTACACGGTTGACGATACGCGGTAATCGCCAACGTCTCCAACGCTGGGCGAGACAAACGATTCGGCTTTCCGACATCGAGCAGAAATCGAAGCCATGGACCACAATCCACCTTGCTCTGATACCGGTAACCACCCGACACCTCCACTAACTCGAATCCCACACCGGATTCGTCCAGGGATTTCATGATCTCTTCGATCACAATCTTGATTTGCTTATCTTTCGTCCCCGCGTATTTAACGGTACCCTCTTCGTAGACGTCAGCCGTATCGACCATCGCCTTTCGGATTTGACGTATCGTGACAGCCTCATCCGCGGCAAAAATCATGCCGCTTACCAAAGCCTTCAAATCAGGAATATTGTCGTTCTTAGCCATGTTACCTTCGTCCCTTGACGCTTAAGATTCTCCGCGCATCACCACAATCTCGCCAAAAGCCGCCTTTTGTACAATCTTGATATGACTCAATTTGATCAATTCTAACATCGCCAAGAAAGTGCACACGACTTCTCCTCGGCGCGGTTCTAACCCAAAAAGCTGTCTAAACGGAACTTCTTCACGTTCTTTCATCATATTCAACAGCGTTTCGATTTTTTCACCAACGGTAAACTGTTCTCCAACGATTTCGCCCAGCTCTTCTGCGGGTGTCGCATTCAACACTTCGTTGAACGCCGAAATCAGGTCAAAAATATTCACATCGTTTAAGGCCAGACCAGGGTCCGCATCCAACACGTAATGTTCGCCGAGTGTACCGAAAATATTCGACTGGATATGCTCCAGATCCTCCAAATGAGTGGCCGCGTCCTTGAATTTTTTGTACTCCACCAGCTGGCGAACCAAATCCCATCGAGGATCATCCTCCTCCTCGTCTTCCTCCTCAGCCCGATCCTCAACCGGCAACAACAACCGACTCTTGATTAACATGAGCGTCGAGGCCATCACGAGGAACTCGCCAGCGATATTCAGGTCGAGCATCTCCATCAGCTTCAGATAGTCCATGTACTGCGCGGTGATCTGCTCGATGGGGATATCATAGATATCCAACTCATCTTTCTTTATCAGATACAACAACAGGTCCAAGGGACCCTCGAATATCTCTAACTGGACTTTGTAATCGTCTACCATCGTTACACCTTAAATGGATACACCCATTGCTTCTCGAACTCTATCAAGGGTCACCCGAGCCTCAGCACGGGCACGCACGGCACCTGCATCCAGAACAGATTTGACATAATCAATATCCCCGGCAAGCTGCTCGCGCTTCTCACGAAACTCTTCGAACGAATCCCAAAACAAGTCGAACAGACCCTTCTTCGCATCACCATAGCCCATTCCTCCAGCCGTATAACGCGCGCGCATTTCATCTTGTTGACCCTGGGATGCAAACAGTTTGTACAGAGCGAACACAGTGCAGGTATCGGGATCTTTGGCATCCTCCAACTCTTTGCTATCTGTGACAATCCGCATAATTCGTTTCTTAGTATCCTTCTTGCCACCAAACAGATCAATAGTGTTTCCATAAGACTTTGACATCTTCTGGCCATCCGTACCAGGAACCACCGCCACATCATCGTTGATCAAGGGCTTCGGTATCTTAAACACCTCACCGTACTGTCGATTAAACTTCGTCGCAATATCACGGGTCACTTCGAGGTGCTGTTTTTGATCCTTCCCAACCGGCACCACGGTAGATTGAAAAGCGAGAATATCCGCGGCCATCAGGACCGGGTAAGCAAACAGTCCGTGGTTGGAGGCGATACCTTGCGCAACCTTATCCTTATAAGACGTGCATCGCTCCAAAAGCCCCATCGGCGTAACAATCGATAACAGCCACGTCAACTCAGTTACCTCCGGCACATCACTTTGAACCCAAAAAGTCGTACGCTCGGGATCCAAACCGCAAGCAAGAAAATCAAGCGCCACGTCCCACGTCTGAAGCTTTAATGCCTCCGGATCGGAAACAGACGTCAGCGAATGGTAATTAGCGATGAAAAGAAAGGCCTCGCCCTTCTCTTGCAGCTCAATTGCTGGCTTCATCGCACCGAAATAGTTGCCCAGCGTCAATTTCCCTGAGGGCTGGATACCCGTCAAAATCCTCATCAAACACTCCCGAACACCACCTGCATCAAAAACTGTGAACCTATCGGAAACATCCCTTTAAATAAAGGAAAAACGTCCTAAGCTCGGGAGACAAAAGACGCGTCAGATTCTTGACTATTTTTCAGATGCAACAGATACTCGATCGCATGAATTCCAGAAAAACCATCATTTTTCTAGGCGACGGGATGGCAGATGAACCAATTGCTGAGCTTGGCAACAAAACTCCGCTCCAAGCCGCCCATACCCCAAGTATGGACGCAATCGCCCGCGAAGGTTGCTCGGGCACCCTCTTTACCCTGCCCGAAGCCTTCCCCACCAGTAGCGATGCAGCCAACATGTCCGTACTCGGATGCGACCTAGAGACCGAATACTGCGGTCGTGGGCCGATCGAGGCGGCGGGCCAAGGCATCGCTATGGGACCCCAGGACTTCGCCTATCGAATCAATATTTGCAATCAACAGGACGGTATTTTACAGGATTACTCCGCAGGCCAGCTCGAACAGCCCGCCGCCCACGACATCATCAACGCTCTCAACGAGCGCTACGGCTGCGCCGACGTTCATTTCCACGAAGGCGTCAGTTACCGACATATCATGATGCTGAAAGGCCCCCGCTTAACGTGGGAGGTGAACACTGAGAAGCCTGACGACAACATGGGGCACCCCATTCACGAGCATCTCCCGACAGCAGGATCTAGTCACTCAGCCGCGACCGTTGATCTACTCCACAAAATCATAACGGAAGCCCCAGCACTCCTCGCAAGCTTGCCGGCAACCCAACGACTCAAATCAGAAGGAAAAACGATTCCAAATGCCCTATGGCCATGGAACGGTGGGCGCCTCCGAAAAGTCCGCACCTTACACGAGCGTTACGGAATCACTAGCGCTGTTGTATCCGCGGTCGACGTGGTGAACGGCCTCGGCATAATCCTTGGAATGGACGTCATTCCAGTAAAGGGAGCGACCGGCTATATAGACACCAACTGGGAAGGCAAGGCCGATGCCACCATCGAAGCCATCAAAACGCATGACTTTGTTTACCTGCATGTCGAAGGGATCGATGAAGTCTCCCATGAGCGTGATCTGGCCAAAAAGCTTCAGGGGATCGAAGATTTCGATGCCCGATGTATGGCTCGCGTGATGGCCGCCGTTGGGCCCGACGTCAATCTAGCCGTACTACCCGATCACCCCGTCCCGATAGCAAGTGGTAAACATACACGGACCCCCGTTCCCGTTTCGGTCCGAATGGCCGGCAGGACTCCCGATTCAGTCAGGGTCTATAGCGAGTCCGATTCTCCCAACGGTTCCCTGGGAGCAATGGAAAAAGACGGACTAACAAAGCTCCTCTTTACGTAACGTCGGACGCAGGTATCAAGGACGCTTCCCCCAGATAGTCTCCAGCAAAGCGAAAAACACTGGGTCATGCAATTTTAGCTCAGCTCCGACAAAGGGGTAAAAATCGTTTTTGCCAAAATACGCCTCTGTACCTTCCGCGAAATACTCTTTGTGGTTCGACAGGCCGTAATGCCGAACCGTCTCACCATTATATAGGAGAACCTTCTCATACGACCCAGCCTTCACTGCGGCCTGATACGCAGCGAGAATACCAGGGTGGTCGAATCCCAATACCTGATCATGATATGCGTGAGAGAGCTCATGCAGGACCACCCAAGGGTGTTTATGCAACTGAGACTTACTATACAACGCCTTGGCCCGCGGAATGTGCACCTGCCGCGCAAGCGCTGGATCATGCCCATTATTCACCAACCAAGCCTTACTGGGGTGGTACTGCATAGAACCCAGAGCATCGTTATGCAGCTCCAAGCGAATCTCCACCGTACGCAATTGCTTTACACGCACATCCGGCACCACCATCACCAGCATCTCCAACTTGTGTCGCAACGCAGCCAAGGCACGTTCACCCACAGCAGCCCCCTCCCCGTCCAACAGAAGAGGGTCCACCCAAATTGTCCACCCAAGAACGGTCTGTTTTACAGGTTTATAAAATGACTTGGATGAATCTACAGCAGAAGCCGACCCAGACCCAAGACCCATACACACAACGGCAAACAACATTAACAATCTAGTCATCGTAAATTCTCCCAATAGTAGATAACCATCATTTCTTTTCGACTAAAACGCCATCCTCTATAGCCAACCATCGGTCACAGCGTTCAGCCAAGGCTCGGCTATGGGTCACAACAACGAGGCCTCGTGACTCATCCGCAGCAAAACCAAACAACAGCTCGAGCATCTGCCCGCCAGTGCTGTCATCCAAATTCCCTGTCGGTTCGTCGGCCAGAATCACTCTCGGATTGTTCATCATAGCTCTCGCTAGCGCCACTCGCTGTTGTTCGCCACCAGACAGCTCGCCAGGTCTATGGGAACATCGATTTTGGAGCCCCACCTTCTCAATCAGCTCCAACGCGCGTCGCTCCACCGCTCTAGCGTCAGAGCGGTATTTTGCAGTGTTCATCGATGGAATCATCACGTTCTCGAAAAGCGTCAAATCCGGAAGCAAGTGATACGCCTGAAACACAATCCCGAGATCACGCGACCGAACCACTGCCCGCTCAGGTTCGCCCTTGGCGTACAAATCGGCCCCCAGTACCTGCAACGTGCCGGTAGTCGGACTCGATAGACCGCCCAGTATATGAAGCAAGGTACTTTTCCCCGCTCCGCTCTTACCCGTGATAGCCAATCGCTCACCCTTACCGAGGCGGAGCGAGACTCCTCTCAATACATCTACTTTATGATCGCCGAACACGAACGATTTTGTGATAGCGGCTGCTTCAAGCATCATTCACCCTTTCAACGCGTCAACGGGATCCATTGTCGCCGCACGAATGGCCGGAACCAATGTGGACAACAAGCACAATGCGTATACCAAGACCAACAACCCCGCAAGACTACCGAGATCCACCCTGGCCGGTATTTCATAAAAGCCGTAGACGGAAGGATCAAACATCTCCATCTGAAAAACTCCCGCAAGTCCGTTTCGGAAACGCAAAATCAACATCCCCACTGCTACACCCAACGAAATCCCGAACAGACACATGATATTCCCATAAATCACAAACACCTGCGCAATCTGCCACGCAGAGTAGCCCACCGATTTTAAGATCCCGATTTCACGAGTCTTTTGGTAGACGACAGTAATCAAGGTGGCCGTCACGCAAAAAGTCGCGACAAACGTAATGATCAACAAAATAATAGCCATCGATTTTTTCTCGAATGCCAGAGCTTGAAGAAACGTCGCGTTTTCAGGGATATCCATCCACGTCCGGACCACATAGCCATCCCCCAACTCCGCCTGCAAGCGTCGCGCGAATGGCCGCGGGTTAAGCGGATCTTTGATTGCTAGATGATAGTACTGCACCCCTTCTTCCATCCCGGTCAACTCACGGGCGAAATCAAGTGACCCGATCACAAACCTCGATTCAGGCTCGTACGATCCAATCGAAAATGTTCCCGACACTGAGGGCTCAGCAGGCAAAACAAGCTCGCCTCCCTCACTAAGGTTTCGAGACGAGTACACCAACACGCGGTCACCCACACCCGCCCGCAGTGAGCGAGCAAGAACGGCCCCGAGCACAACATCGTCATTCCACAGGTCTAAAGTGCCTGTAATATTCGTCTCTACAGAAGTGATTTGACCCAAGCGGTCAGGGTGAACGCCTAACACGTAGACGTACTCCATCTCAGCCCCATGCTTCACTAACGCCAGGGTCGAAATCACTGGAGAAACACCGACCACCTCTTCGCGCGTCTCAATGTCCGTCAACAAGGTGCCCTCCTCAGGCAAATGACCGTAAGGAGCCATCACTTGGACATGAGCGTTAAATCCGAGAAGTTTCTCGTTCCACATCTCACCGAACCCGTTAAAAACGGAGATCACGATGATGACGGCCGCTACCCCCAACATAATGCCAAACACAGACAAAATACCGACAACGGATATGAGTGACCGCTTGGGCTTCAGGTATTTAAGTGCGAGGAAAAGTGAGAACGGAAGCCGCATCTCGTCTAATCACTTTTGGGCTTTAATTGAGGAAACAACACCACGTCACGAATGGCGTCGGATCCTGTCAGGATCATAACCAAACGGTCAATTCCCACCCCCATCCCGCCAGCAGGAGGCATACCGTGCTCCATGGCAGTCAAAAAGTCTTCATCCACCGCTTGAGCATCCTCGCCAGCTTGCTCTTCGAAACGACGACGCTGCTCCAACGGGTCATTTAATTCCTGGTACGCCGGAGCAATCTCTTTACCCGCGATCTCCAATTCAAACACATCCACTAAGGTCGGATCGTCAGAGCAATGCTGCGCCAAGGGGACAAGAGTTTCCGGCAAACGCGTAACAAAAGTCGGTTGAATTAATGTCTTCTCGATAAGTTTCTCGTACACCTCGTGGGTAATCTCCGGATGCAACCAAGCCGGATCCAGTGATAGACCAGCGCCTTCAGCCTTTGCACGGGCGTCACCATCAGACAAATCGAACCAGTCACTACCCATACGCTCGATCAAAAGATCCCGATACGGAACCTCGCGCCAATCAGCAGCGAAATCGATGATCTCTCCCTCATACTCAAATTGCAACGTGCCGAAAACCGTTTGAGCGACGTGTCGGATGAGCCCCTGTATCAAGGTCTTCATGCTCGCTAAGCCACCGAAAGCCTCATACATCTCCACCATCGTAAACTCGGGATTGTGCGTCCGATCAAGACCTTCGTTACGAAAATTGCGATTCAACTCAAATACCTTATCGAAGCCGCCAACCAAAAGCCTCTTCAAATACAGCTCAGGAGCGATGCGTAAATACATATCCGTGCTCAACGCATTGTAATGAGTCTCGAAAGGTTTTGCCGTAGCACCACCCGGCTGGGACTGCATCATCGGTG
>CAXMRT010000102.1:0-6494 GCA_964196025.1 uncultured Gemmatimonadales bacterium
TGTGTTAGCCAGTGACCCTCGCACCCGGAGCAATGTTGGGCTTTGAGTGTGTCTTCGAGGCGGACGGATTTCAGGTCAGTGGTTTTGCATACTGGGCAGTTCATAGTCGTTCTCCTGTTGCTTCACCGACCGCGTACACCCATCCTGAGGTACATAAACAGACTATCATTATGGGCGGGTTTGTACAAGGGAAGGCGGAGGGAATCGGTTGGTTTAGCTGGGGTTTCGTGGTAGTTTTGGAATATGAAGTCGACCGAGATCTCCATGTTTTTTCATCAGCTTGCAGCGATGCTGAGTGCGGGTTTGTCAATTGAACGCGCCTTGTCGAGTTTGCAAGAGTCGGCACGTGTCCCCTTGCGCGATGTGGTGACGGAGATGAAGGCGCGGATCGAAGGCGGTTCAACGCTTGCGGAGGCTTTCAACGCGCATCCTGATTTGTTTACGCGTGCAGAACTGGCGATTATTGATGCGGGCGAACGTAGCGGCCGGCTGGATGAATTGTTGGTGAAGCTGGGTGACACGCGCGATTTGTTTATTAAGATGCGGCAAAAGATGATAACGCGTTTGATCTATCCGGTCATTCTTCTGATTGTCCTCGTTCTCGTCGGGACCTTGCTGGAGTGGATAGGTGGCGGGGTGACGGATGCGTTGCGATTCTTCTTTGGGTCGGGTATTGCGATCACCGGTCTCGGTGTCTTGGTCCACTTTCTGTTCATCGCTCGGCATGAAGGCAGTCCATGGCAGCAAGCGATTGATATTGTGGTGTTGCGGGTTCCCATGGCGTCGGGTGTGATTCGGTCGCTGGCTAGCGCGCGTTTTCTGAGAACGTTTGAGGCGCTTTATTTGGCGGGGATTAGTCACCCTCTCGCCTGTCCGATTGCAGCGGCCGCGACGGGGAGCGTCCCCATCGGCGAAAAACTTCTAAAAGCGCAGCCCTTGTTGAGTGACGGGGTGCTGTTGTCGCAGGCGCTTGCGAGCACACAGGTCTTTGATGTCACCACGATCAGTTTGTTGAGCACGGGCGAGGCGAGCGGATCGCTTGATACGATGTTGGATAAAGCGGCGTCGGCGTATGAGGACAAAGCGACAAATGCCATTACAGCGCTCAGCGTGGTCTTGCCGATTGTCGTTTACTTGCTGGTAGCGATCATGGTGGCCATTCGAGTGGTTACATTCTACATGGACTTGTTTGGGTCTTACAGTGAGCTGGGAAGTTTTTGAGACGCCTTTCAGGGTTGAAATCGCACCTCGAGATGTCTATAGTTTCGCGATGAAAAAGAACGCTTGGAGAAATAGTATGTCGTCATTTTGCGTCCGTTGCTTGGTGGTCGTGTTGTGTGTGCTGCCTGTATCGGCCATGGCGGGCGAAGAGGGGCCGGCTGTGATACCGTTCATTGGCCGCTTTCACATCTTGGCCTTACACCTTCCGATCGGACTGCTGTTGGGTGCCTTCATGATTGAAGCCTATGCCTTGTTTCGGCCGAACGATTCGCTGAACGCGGGCAAGTTACCCTTTGTTCTACTCGGCGCGCTCAGTGCTTGGGTGGCGGTTGGTTTGGGAATCATGTTGGAACAGAGTGGTGAATATTCGGGTGACCTTGTGTTTTTTCACAAATGGAGCGGGGTTGCCGTCGCGGTGGTTGCGAGCATTACGTATTTTATTAAGCGGAGCTTTTTGAAAACCGGCAGTCCAAAAATGCGGCTGAGCTACCGAATCGCCTTGGTGGCATGTGCGGGCTTGCTGTCTTACTCCGGGCACTTAGGCGGATCACTGGTTCACAGCGAAGAGTACCTCGATCCAGTCGCGTACTTCAGCCAGGAGCCTGTTGTTGTCTCGGCCAAGGCCGGAGAGTTTGAGTCCAAGATTTGGCCGATACTCGATAAGCATTGCGTGAAGTGTCACGGACCTGAAAAGGAGAAAGGCGGATTCCGCTTAGACAGTAAGCACGCGATTCTGATTGGTGGAGACGAGTCTGATTTCGAGATTGTGCCGGGCAACTCCGAGAAGAGTCCATTCTACTGGATGACCACCTTGGATGAAGACGATGATCTGATCATGCCGCCCAAGGCTCCCTATCTCACTCTTGAAGAGCAGACGCTCATCAAAGAGTGGGTGGATGAGGGTGCGGACTTTGACGGTTGGGAGAGCAGTATCCCGACAGAAAAGCCCAAGACGAAGTCTAAGCCTAAATCCGACTAGTTTTAGCGCGCGATAAAATCTAGCAAGCTCTGGTTCAGCTTTTTCAAGCGCTGGGCCAGGGCATCGTCTGCAATCTCGTCATTCTCATCGAACTGATTATGAATGGCCGCAATCGACACCACTGCCGGAAGCACATACGCGCCGACATGCGAGAGACTGCTCCGCAGATGTTCGAGGGCTTTGGTTGCACCTAGTGCGCCTGCAGCGACTCCGAGAAGCGCAACGGGTTTACCTTTAAGTGTCGACGGGAAACCGAGGTTGTCGATGACTAGTTTGATGACGCTGCTATAGCTGCCGTGGTATTCCGGAGTCGAGATGATGAGTCCATCCGCGTCCGTGACCAATGTCTGGATGGCGTCTGTGTCTGCATCAGGGAGTTCTTGCCCAGGGAACGGAAGGGTAAGCGATGACGGGTCGATGAGCGTGAACTCAATGCCTCTCTCAATCATGTCGGCTTCCAGTACGGCGAGGGTTTTGGCAGTGTTGCTTGTTGGGCTCATGCTGCCGAGAATGGCCACGATTTTTATGGGTTGATCGGTCATTGTTACTCCTTATGGATTCAGGTCGAAAAGAATGAATTCGCTATCTTCGGTAGCGGTGAGGACGAGGTGAGCGTCATTTTCGATCGCTGCGCCGTCGCCCGAGCTTAGCTGTGTGTTATTTACGGTTACGTTTCCTTTTACCATCTGCACCCAGCTTTTCCGGTCGGGACGGAGTGTCTGGCTAACGGACTGTCCGGCTTCTAGTCGGGTGTTGTAGATGTCAACATCCTGATGGATTTTAAGGCTCTTGTCACGTCCATCTCCAGACACGATTAAGCGTAGTGTGTTGAGCGTTTCTTGCGGATCGATGTTGGACTCATCGTAGTGAGGGGCAATGCCTAGAGTGGCGGTTTCGATCCAGATTTGTAAGAGATGGACAGGCTCCGACGGTGAGGCATTGAACTCACTGTGTCGAATTCCCGAACCTGCGCTCATTACTTGAATGTCGCCGGGGCGTATGACCGAGCCATTTCCTGTACTGTCTTTGTGCTCGAGAGCACCCTCAATGATATAGGTGATGATTTCCATGTCCCGATGCGGGTGGGTGCCGAAGCCCATGCCGGGCGCGATGCGATCTTCATTGATCACGCGCAGCGAGGCAAAGCCCATGTGGTCGTGGTCGACGTAGTTTCCGAAAGAGAAACTATGTCGAGCGTTGAGCCAACCGTGGTCGGCGTGACCGCGTTCGTTCGAGTGGCGTATGGTAATCATCGTGTCCTCCTTACGGCCAGCCCCCGTGCGGGGGCTGGCCAGGGTGTTATTTGGCCATGGCTGCTTCAAGTTCAATTGAGAGTGCGATCGCGTTTCCGACCATTAGTCCGCCGGTTTCGAGGGCCTTGTTCCATGTGAGGCCATATGTCGAGCGGTCGATGCTGCCTTCTAGCGAGACGCCTACCTTTGTGTTGCCCCACGGATCCTTAATGACTTTGCTGACAGTGCCGGTCAGAACGGTGCTTTTGGTTACGCCTTTAATCGTGAGGTCGCCGGTGACTGCGACCTTGTCGCCGCCCAGAGATTTGGTCGAGGTGGATGCGAAGGTGATCGTGGGGTTTTTTTCCGCATCGAAGAAGTCCGCGTTGCGTAGGTGGGCATCGCGCTTTTCGTTTCGTGTATCAATGGAGGCCGTTTGAATCGTGCCTTTCAGCGTTAGGGATTCAGGCTTTCCAGGAGTGAGCGTAAGGCTGCCATCAAACTCCTTGAATTGGCCTGTGACCTTGCTGATCGCTAAATGAGCAACCTTAAAGCCGACATCGCTGTGTGCGGTGTCGATGGCGAAATCTGCGGCTTGAGTGGTTAGAGCGGCGAGGGCGAAGGCAGCGATGCTGCCAATGAGTGGTCTGCGTGCGGTCATGGTATTCTCCGTTGTTTGTTTAACAAGCTTCCCGAAGTCTTCTCCAGGCGATGAGAGAAGTCTATGACGAGGCTTGTTATATGACCAATCAATGATTAGTATAATAATCATTCACAGTATGAATAGTATACAAGGGTCGTATGAGACTGGAAGAATTCGATTTTAATTTGTTGATGGCGCTACATGTATTGCTGGAAGAGCAGCATGTGTCGAGAGCCGCGGAACGGGTGGGGATCACTCAACCCGCGATGAGCAACGCCTTGGCGCGGCTGCGCTTGTTTTTGGACGACGAGGTGTTGGTACGTGGTGGCGGAGGAATGGTCCCCACAGCGCGAGCGGAATCGATGCGACAGCCGGTAGCGAATGCCTTGCGCCAAATTGAAATGGGCGTATTGAATCGCCCCGAATTTGATCCGGCTACTGCGACCGACGTATTTTCAGTCGTCGCGACGGATCATACAGCCTACGTCGTGATTCCGACTTTGTTGCAATTGCTGGCGGAGGAGGCGCCGAATGTGAATGTCGATGTTCAGCCCTTGAGGGATACAGTTCCCATGCAAGACCTCGTGGCAGGTCAGACGGATCTTGTGCTGCGGCATCTCATCAACTTGCCGGATGATTTGTATCAACAGCAACTATTCACGGACCGATTCGTTTGTGTCGTGCGTAAGGGGCATCCGGTGATCGGAACGCGCATGACGATGAAAAAATATTTGACGGCAGGGCACGTGTTGGTGTCACCGTGGGGAGGAATGACCGGCCTGGTCGATGCCAAATTGGCCGAGCAGGGACTGACGCGTCGGGTGGTCGTGACCGTGCCGACTTTTATGATGGCGCCTGAGGTGGTGGTAAAGACGGACTACGTGGTCACGATGTCTGAGCGGTTAGCGTGTTCTTTCGCGCGGCATCATCCCCTGCGTATCTGCACGCCACCTTTTGAACTGGAGACGAGCGTCTATGGGCAGTTCTGGCATGGGCGTACGAATCAGAGTGCGCCGCACCAGTGGTTCCGATCGAAGGTTTCGCAGGTCGCGAAGAGTTTGACCTAGAGCCCTAGCTGGCTTTTCAACTCGGCGGCGGTGTTCACTGGTTTTTTGCAGGCGAAGTTCTCGCATACGTATGCGGCCGGTTTATTGTCCAGCAGAGTCTTGCCTGCTAGTAAGGGCAGTTGCTTGCGGATTGCCTCAGCATTTGCGGCAGAGGGGTCGATTGCGGCGAGGACTCGATTGGGAAGAAAGTGTTGATTGACCACCTCGAGTAGACCGCGCGTGCCTGGGTCGTCTATCGGGCCCGCGATCGCGACTTCCTTTGGGGCATCGAGATAGTAGTCCGCTGCGACCAACATGTGTCCGAACCACTGGCCGCCGCGTTCCATGGCGACTTTGTTGGCGACCAAGATCCGTTCGCCCTTTTTGTAGTAGGCGGGATTGTCCAAAAATTTGGCGAGTCGGAGTAGGGCGAGTGCAGCCGATGAGTTGCCTGAAGGGATCTGCGAGTCGCTGCTGGAGCGAGCGCGAGCGAGGAGATGCTTATGCTCGCTCGAGGTGAAAAAGAAGGTGCCCGTTTCTTCGTCCCAGAACTTTTCGATTAGTGTTTTTGCGAGCGTGTCCGCTCGCTCGAGCCAGACGGGGTCGAAGGTCATTTCATAGACATCGGCAAAGCTGAGGATGGCCGCGGAATAGTCATCCTGATACGCGGGTAGGGTGGCTTTGCCGTTGCGATAGGTGTGCAAGAGTTCGCCCTTTTCATTCATCATGGTGGTGGCCGTGAAGGTCGCGGACTTGAGTGCAGCATCGTGATAGCGCTGATCGCCGATGACTTGATAGCCGAGTACGAAGCTGGAGATCATCATACTGTTCCACGAGGTCAGGACTTTGTCGTCGAGGCCGGGGCGGATGCGTTTGCTGCGTATCGGCATGAGGGTCTTACGCATGACATCGAGTTTAGCTTGCAGCTCGGCGGGATCGAGCTTGTGCTTTTTTGCGTAGTCGTTGTGAGGGACCGGCCGATTCAAAATATTGTGGCCCTCGAAGTTTCCGCTTTTACTGACGTCAAAGTAGTCGTTGAAGAGTTCGGCATCGGTCTTGCCGAGAACTTCGGTGATCTCATCCGGCGTCCACACGTAGAACTTTCCTTCTTCGCCTTCGCTATCCGCATCCTCGGCGGCGTAGAACCCGCCGGCCTTATCGGTCATATCGCGTAGGACATAGTCCAGCGATTCGCGTGCGACCTTCTTATACATAGGTGTGGACAGGAGTTGATAGGCTTCGAGATAAATGTGTGTGAGTTGTGCGTTGTCGTAGAGCATTTTCTCGAAATGTGGGACCAGCCACTCTCGATCAACCGAGTAGCGGGCGAAGCCGCCGCCGAGTTGGTCATAGATGCCGCCTGATGCCATTTT
>CAXMRT010000103.1:0-4058 GCA_964196025.1 uncultured Gemmatimonadales bacterium
TTAATCATCATCCTCATCGTCACGCTTCTAGTCGGCTTGTGCGGGAGCATCGTGTTTGTCACTAACCCCGACATCATTGACAGCTTTCCCACCGACAATTTTTGATCGTCGTTGATAGATCAATACCGAGTGACTCCCCCAGACAGGCCTCGGAAACATCACTTTATGCACCCGCTCATACCTCTCATCAAAACGTGCATCACTAAACAAGCCGTGTCGCGCAAAACCGGGCATAGTCACCACAAACGCTGGGTGGGTCTGAAATATTAACTCTTTCGGAATCGCACCACTCACCGCTGACGCTCGCTGCGACGACGGAACGGGATGAAACGGGACAGCACGTGGACTCACGAGGCCGCAGGTATCGAGGATAGGCCCTTTGTATGCGAAGCCGAGTGCACCGATTTCAGAGCCGGCAACCATTCCGTCGAACGGATCCCTACGACTCAACCATTCACCAGCCTCTAGGTACGCCTGAATGCGAAGCATGTCAGGACGAAGGTCCCTCTCCATGTTCACCCAACGCCCCTGATGGTGGGCGTATTCCTTACGCTGAGAATTCCACTCTGTGCCGACCAAGAGAACGGCCCAAGCAAGCAAGACCAGCCTCACACACCACACCCATCGTGGACGGCCAATGCTTTCAACGGTTTCCAGAACCACGCTGCCACCACACACACACACCAACAACAAGGTATATTGCGGCAACACCCAATACCACTCCATCATCATCGGATTGGAAATCGAGTAGAAGCCGATCAGCCCGACAAATAACAAGCCAACCAAGAGTATAGGTCGCTGCCGCTGAATTCCTGATGTCAAGACTGCGCTCAAGGGCACTAAACAGAGGAGAAACGTTAAACTGAACTGAGCACCCCCGAGCCGTTCAAACACACCCACGGTCATCCACTGAGTCACGTGTTCCAATATGGCCGCAGCAGCGAAGCCAGCAGCTACAGGATACAGCGGCGCAGACTTTGCGATAACAGAATGAGGCACAGCGGTCCCGAAATAGACTATCGCTGGTAACACCCAGATCGCCCCAACAGCAGAATAGATCAGGCATACCCTCAAAAGACTCTGTCGCTGCTGCCACAACATCCACACACAGAGCGCAAGCATCGCCACCACTCCCTCCAATCGACAGAGAGTCGCCGCGCCGAGCAAAACTGCCGCCACGTACACGCGGCCCCGACACACATACACATATGCCCACACAAGAAACGCCAAAAACATGACGCTTTCCATGCCGGCGATCGAGGCGCCAATAATGTCAGGATGGCACGCAACGTAAACAGCTGCGACCGCACCAAAAGAGGTGCGCCCAGTAAGCGAGCGACACAAGGCAGCCGTCCCAAGCACCAAGGCAATAAACGGCAAAAAATTGAAACGCACACTCAACACCGGAAGCGAGAACGTTCCTGCCACTGATTTGAGTCCCACTAACCACACAACGTACAAAGGAGTACTGGATCCGAACACTCGTTCACCCGCGTTATACACAGGTCCATGGCCCTCCACGATATTCTGCGCGTAGCGATAAGTGATAAACGCATCGTCTTCAGGTATAATGTCGCACGTTAAGTGAATCCAGCACGCTGGCAACACAGACACCAAACAGACCATCCAGAGAATCCTCGTCAGCCTACTCACCCTCTGAACCCGTCGATTCCGTCTCGCGCCGTCGTTCTAGGATCAAAACACTTTTACTTCCCGCAAGCGGACGACGCAAAGGGATCGAATAAATAATAGTATAGGCTGCCACAAAGTCAGGATCCTTGAATATACCGGCTTGCGCAAATGCGGGAATCGTCACGATGATCGGTGGCTTCAAATCTGCAATCAACGCAGGGCTAATAACACCATGCTTGCTACCTCGAAACTCTACAGGGACAGGCAAGTAACAGACAGATTCCGGACTGACAAGCCCGCAGGTATCGAGAATGGATCCATTATAATAGTACCCCAGTGCGCCTATTTCGGGTGCAGCCACAAGGGGAAGTTCCGGCCGATGCTCATTCAGCCACAACGCTGCAGACATGTATCCAAAGATTCGCAGAGCCTCCGCGTTCACATCACGGGTCATCGATGCAATCGCCATACGCTTCATAGTCGAGGACGTCTCGGCCCCGTTAGTGAAAGGCTTCGCTACTCCTACTACCTGCCTATTATATCGCTCAACCACCTTCACATACGCGCTCCACTCAAGAGCCGTAATCACACCTGTCCACAGAATAAAAACCGGGATCAGTAGCGCTTGTATTTTTGATAACGTAGTTTTATTGGTGGAATTCGCAACGACCGCACGCTGTCGCAACATCACTAACCCGAGCACACAGAACAACAACCACGCCACCTTCACAAGCGACCAGTACCAATGCATCATCAAGGGATTGGTGACCGCGTAGAGTCCGAAAACCGAAAAACTAAACAATCCCACCCCTAAAACATCAAAGCGGCGTCTACGGAATGCTAAAAAATGCCCACAAACAGCGAGAAACATCACCGTCGTGGTCAACACGAGTCCACTCCATCCAGGCAGCCATCCGATCGCAAGAGACCGCTCGAACATGTTCGCCATCTGCGCCGCTGTCGCTCCAGGGGCGAGGACGTACAAGGGAGCCGCTTTAGCAATAATCGAGTGCGGTACAGGGGTCCCGTAATACAACCAAGACGGAATCACCCAGGCCAACATCGGGACAAGATAGGCACAACCCGCAACGACAAGAGATCGCAGCGAGCACCAATTGACCATGAATGCCACCGGAATCAGGCAGAACACCCCTTCTGGCCGCGTCAGTGAGGCGCCAGCTGCAAGGATGCAAGCTAAGGGTATTCGCCGACTAACCGCTGCAACGAACGACCAGACGACCAGCGCTAAGAAAAACATCGACTCCATTCCTGAGATAGAAATCTCGAGCATTTGCACACTGAGCAACAAATAGCCAGCGGTTGCGGCTGCCAAAAGACGGTTCTGAGACATCTTCAGGACCAGAAGAAACACACCTGCGATAACAATGAAAAACGGGACGATGTTAGAGCGAACCGACACGACTTCAAATGGGACTGTCGGCATCAACCCTTTCAGTCCGGCAAGCCAAAAAGTATAAAGAGGGGTAGTCGAACCGAACACGCGTTCGCCCGAGTTGTAGACCAACCCGTCCCCGGCTAACAGTTTCTCGGCATAACGAAACGTAATATACGCATCGTCAGCGGGGTGAGTAACACACGTCAGGTGCACAACCAGCGCCGGGATGGACAGGAGTCCCATGGCGACTAACAACATAAGTGTTTGACGGGATAGACGAGGCAGTTGCATACCCATACAAGCTAGGGCATCAGGGCAACAAAATCAGCAAAAATCATCGCGTTTTGATGCACCAACACCCATACTTGAGACCAACAATGTCCACACCGACCCCATTCTTCACGACCCTAAAAGACAGCGTCACGAGCGAGCGTACCATGTGGATGGGCGTACTCTTCTACATACTCCTTCTGTGCGGCTTATGCACAATCAAGTACCACTCATTTATGTATGAAGATTTTGATCTCGCGATCGATAGTCAGAGCACCTGGAACATCACGCACGGATCCATCCAGTCATCGATTCATAGCATCCCATTTTTGGGCAACCACATGCGGCTCATCCTCTTTCCAATCGCGCTGGTTTACGCGATCGCGCCTTTCCCGATCCTCTTTCTCTATATTCAGTCGATCGCACTGGGTCTAGGCGGTCTGGGGATCTATCGGATCGCGGTCCCTGAGATTGGCAGGCGCTGGGCGCTGGCCCTAGGCACAGCTTACCTCATTTATCCACCACTCATATACATGAACCTATATGAGTTCCACCCAGTAAGCCTAGCAACATGCTTCCTCATTTATATGATGCTTGCCTACAAACAAGAACGATTCAAGCGAACTCTAGTCTTCCTGTTCCTTGCCATGTCCTGCCAAGAGAACATCCCCCTCATCGCCATTGGTTTCGGCATCTACGCGTATGTTGATGGTAGACGTGGAAAATGGGTTACATGGCCCAGCGTGTGCGGCGTAGGCTA
>CAXMRT010000104.1:0-8886 GCA_964196025.1 uncultured Gemmatimonadales bacterium
CCGATCAATTTGCGCATCTCGGCCGTCTCTAAGTAGTGAAAGTAGGGTGGTTTGCTTGAAAACAGAGCGTCAGACAAGCGTGTTAGAGGGGAGCGTGGCTTTGGGATGGGGAGGGTCTCGAGCTCGAAGAGTTGTTCGCGCAGCTTCGGTATCCACTTATCGTTATCATCTCGGACGAATGACGCTAGACCGACCTCGTATCCACGTTCGATGAGCATTTGGATGCGTTTGTGGACAATGATGAAGCCGCTGACCACATCGGGGTGCGGTAGGACACTGGACAAAAATAGGACTCTCACACGTGGTACTCCAGGGAATAGTGCCCATAAATAACTCTGCGACGAGTTATTATTGAATATTCATGTGTTGGCTCCAAGCCCTAAACGTTCCAGTCTGCGGGAGTTTTTGTTTTAGTGTGATACTGGCGATGGGATCGCGATTGACTCATTTCGGTGATTTCGCTAAATTCTAGGGGTTATGACAACACACGGTTCACTACACCCTCTTTTATTGCGACTCAGCTTGGGCCTCACCTGCTGGGGTCTTCTGCTACTACCCGTGCGTAACGCGGTGGAAGGGCGACTATAAAGTCATCGACTTGTAGTGAGTAAACGCCACCCACCGAGACACGGTGGGTTTTTTGTATACACGAGGTTTTATTGATTGAGGAATGTAAGATGAGCAAAAAGAAACAAGATCGAGTCATTATTTTCGACACAACGTTGAGGGATGGAGAGCAATCCCCAGGTGCGAGTTTGAACCAGCGAGAAAAGTTGGAGATTGCACACCAGTTGGCTGCGCTGAAAGTGGATGTGATTGAAGCGGGCTTTCCTATCGCGTCGCCTGACGACTTCAGTGCGGTGCAGGCGATTGCAAAAGAGGTGAAGGGGCCTCGAATTTGCGGTTTGGCACGTTGCGTCACGGCAGACATTGAGCGCGCCGCGGAAGCGGTATCTCCAGCAAAGAAATCTAGAATCCACGTATTTTTGGCAACGTCCGCCATTCATCGTCAATATAAGTTGAAGAAAGCGCGCAGCGAAATTATTAAGCAGGCTGTTGCGGGTGTCGCGCATGCTCGATCGTTTTGTAAGGACGTTGAGTTCAGTCCCGAAGATGCGTCGCGTACCGAGCCCGACTTTTTGGCTGAAGTCGTGGAGGCGGTCATTGATGCGGGCGCCACCACCATTAATATTCCGGACACCGTTGGATTTGCTGTGCCGAGTGAGTTTGGTCCGTTGATCGCTGGGCTGTTTGATGAAGTTCCGAATATCGGGAAAGCCATCATTAGCGTTCATTGTCATAACGACTTGGGCTTGGCGGTCGCCAACTCTTTGATCGCGGTTCAGAACGGAGCGCGAGCAATTGAGTGTACCATCAATGGCTTGGGCGAGCGTGCGGGGAATTGTGCGCTGGAAGAAGTCGTGATGGCCATGCGTACACGTAACGATGTGTTTGATCTGTCGACGAACATCGACGTGAGTCGTTTGCGTAAGGTTAGCCAGATGGTGAGTAGCCTGACGGGAATGAGTGTGCAGCGGAACAAGGCGATTGTGGGCGCCAACGCGTTTGCGCATGAAGCGGGTATTCATCAGGACGGGCTTCTTAAAAATCGGTCAACATACGAGATTATGAATCCTGCCGATGTGGGGGCTGATGATGGAACCGAGTTGGTGTTGGGCAAGCACTCTGGCCGTCATGCATTCCGGCATCACATGGATCGTTTGGGCGTGAAGTTGACCACTGAAGAGCTTCAGAAGGCGTATGATCGTTTTATCCAATTGGCGGACAAGAAAAAATCTATTTATGACGATGACTTGTTGGCGATTGCGCGGGATGAAATGTCTGGGGCGCCGACCATTTATGCATTGGAGTATTTGGGCATTTCGACGGGTTCAGATACGGTTCCGACTGCGACGCTTCGTATTAGTCGCGGAGATGAGACGAAGCAGGATGCGTCTACGGGAGACGGACCTGTTGATGCAGCGTTGAAAGCGATTGACCGTATGACCGGTGTCAGTGGTCGCTTACTGGACTTTCGTCTTCAGTCGGTGACGATGGGAAAGGATGCCTTGGGTGAAGTGAGCATTCGGGTTGATTTTTCGGGGACTATTTTGTCTGCGAAAGCAGCGAGCACGGATATCGTCGAGGCCGCGGCAAAGGCGTACCTATCCTGCGTGAACCGTTATCTGTCGACCCAGGCTAAAGCACCTGCTGGCAAAACACGCCCAAAGAAAAAGGCTGTGTCAAAAAAGAAACCGACGGCCAAAAAGAAGACAGCTGCTCGCAAGTCATTGAAACGGAAATAATATGACCATTGAAGGTGATACGAAGGTTTATGCGGTGATGGGGCATCCTATCGCGCATTCCTTATCACCCGCTATGCACAATGCGGCATTTGCAGAGTGTGGGCTGAATGGGGTGTACGTTCCGTTTGACGTGCCCCCCGATCAGCTTCTTGGCGTGCTTGAATCGATGCAGGCGATGGGGGTCGGCGGCGTTAACCTCACGGTGCCTCTTAAAGAAGTGGCCTTTGAGGGGCTCACAAGCTTGGATGATTCCGCCACGCATTTAGGTGCGGTGAATACTGTCGAGTTTACGCCAGCGGGCATGATTGGTCATAACACGGACGGCTATGGATTTGTACGGGCCGTGCGAGAATCCCTTGATCTCGATATCGCAGGGAAGGATGTCATGATTGTCGGACTAGGAGGGTCTGGCCGGGCTATTGCTATCACTTTAGCGGATGGCGGTGCAGCGGTGATCCGCTTGGCAAACCGGACGACGTCGAAAGCAGACTTGGTCGCGGCGGAAATCCAAGCCCTGAGTCCTGGCGTGCGCGTCGAGGTTGTGGGTGGGGGTGTTGAGGCATGGGCAGAGGCATCGCGGGCATCCGACTTGGTAGTGAATTGTACCTCGTTGGGGATGAATCCAGGCGAGCCTTCTGTTTTGCCTGCCAGCGCATTCCGCGACGGACAGGCCGCGATCGATTTGATTTATATGACTCCGGATACCGCGTTCACCACTGAGGCTCAGGCGGGTGGAGCGAGAGCGGTCAATGGCTTAGGGATGTTGTTGCATCAGGGCGCGCGCGCCTTCGAGATCTGGACCGGGTGCGAGGCGCCGGTCGAGGTTATGCGCGGGGTCTTAGAGTCACGGGTTTATGGATCGACGGTGAGGGACTAGGTATGGAGTCGGCACCGGAATTCGTGTTTCCTTGGTATCTGTATTTTACGACCATCTCTGTTTTTCTGGGTGCCTGTATAGGGAGCTTCCTGAACGTTTGCATCTATCGAATTCCGTTGGAACAGTCGGTCGTCTCCCCGGGCTCGCATTGTTTCTCCTGTGGCAAGGGTGTCGCGCCTTACGACAATATCCCGGTCGTCAGTTATTTGGTTCTCCGCGGCAAGTGTCGTCATTGCCGGACGCCGTATTCGATCCGTTACATGTTTGTAGAGATACTAGTGGCGGTACTGTTCTATCTTGTATGGGCGTCATGGTCAGCGGATGGTTCGCCGGTGATTTTTCAACTGAGCCATTTTTCGACCGTGTGGATTGTGCCGGTGTACTGGCTGTTTATTGGGTTGTTAGTCTTGGGGGCGTTCGTGGATTACGATCATCGGATTCTGCCGGACCGGGTCACAATCGGCGGGACCATCCTGGGTCTCCTGTGCAGTATTATCGTGCCTCAATTGCATGGTCCCGACCTTCAGCACTGGTGGGAGGGCTTAAGAGTTTCGGCGGTGGGGGCAGGTGTTGGGTTTTCTGTTTTGTGGGCGGTCGGCTGGCTCGGTCGATTGATGTTTCGTAAAGAAGCAATGGGATTTGGTGATGTGAAGTTGATGGCTGCGATAGGCGCCTTTCTGGGTTGGCAAGCCACCTTGTTCGCTCTCATGATCGGGAGCTTTATTGGTGCTGTTGTGGGTCTGACTCTGATTGGCTTACGTTTGCGCAAGAAAGAGGACATGATACCCTTCGGACCGTTCTTGGCGCTCGCGACGGTGATCTGGATCTTTTGGGGCCAGACGTGGTGGATCCTTTATAAACAGTATATTTTTGCGGGCCAGTTTCAGGGATCTTATTGAGAGGGCAAACAATGTCTCAGGTATTTTTTGACAAATTGATGCGCGTTGGTCTGGTGCCGGCTGTCGTGATTGAGAGTGCAGACCTAGCTGTGCCGTTAGGAGAGGCCCTTCTCGCGGGGGGGTTAAACGTGGTTGAAGTTACGTTTCGGACGGCTGCTGCGGAGGAATCGATTAGACGTTTGCGATCGGAGCTTCCCGAGATGATTGTGGGTGCGGGCACGGTCTTGAGTGCTGAGCAGGTGGATCGTTCTATCGATGCCGGTGCGCTGTTTGGAGTGGCTCCGGGGTTAAATGAGCAGGTCTTGTCCTATGCAACCGATAAGGGCTTACCGTTTGCGCCGGGTGTATTGAGTCCTTCTGAGATCGAGCGCGGATTGTCGTTAGGCTGTCAGTTTATGAAGTTTTTCCCGGCTGAATCGAGTGGTGGAGCGGCGACCCTGAACGCATTGGCTGGACCTTATCGTTCAACGGGTGTTCAGTTTATGCCGACCGGTGGAATTAATCCGGGGAATGTCGGCGAGTATTGTTCATTGTCGGTAGTGGGTGCCATTGGCGGTTCTTGGATGGCGACACCCGCCTTGATTGCGTCTCAGGACTGGGATGCTATCACGACACTGACTCGAGACGCACTGGCTCTGATCAAGGGTTAACCGAGACAAGCGAATGGCTTCAAATATTATTTTAACAGGGTTTATGGGGACCGGTAAGTCTTCTGTCGGTCGACGCCTCGCGAACCGACTGCGTCGGCCGTTTGTTGACATGGATACGAAAATCGAGCATCAGGAGGGGCGTTCGATCTCCGAGATCTTCGCCAACGAAGGAGAGTCGTACTTTCGGGATTTGGAGCGGGCTCTGGTACTCGAAATTTCAGGACAGGAAGATCTTGTGGTCTCTACGGGCGGCGGGGTTTTAATGGACCCTCGAAACCTTGCGGATTTTCGGAAATCGGGAACGGTTATTTGTCTGTGTACCACTGTCGACACGATCCTCGATCGGGTGATGCGTGACAGGAAACGTCCCTTGTTGGATTGCGAGGATCCGCGCGCGAAAATTGAGGACCTTCTTGCTGAACGCCAGGCCATGTATCAGGCCGTTAGTATTCAGGTGGATACGACCGGTGCGTCTCATGATGAAGTGTGCGACCGGATCATTAATACCGCGCTGTAGCAGGATCTAATCCTTAAGTACTGGTGGCCTTCAAGAAACCTCTGTGCGCAATTGCGCGTCTGCGTCTGCGTCTATGCCTATGAGCTCTATCGAGTGAGGTTGTGTGGGCGGCTTCCCGTTGAGTAAGCCGCAGCTACACAACTTGGTGACACGGCTGGGAGTGCGCATTTGCGATTGATGTATCACATTGGGATAAGAGCGCCCATGGAACCTAGACCGTGGTGGGGTGGAGCTCGGGGTAGCCGAGCTGCGGCGGCCAAGGGACTGGCAGCCCTACCTAGGATTTGACGGGTGAATGCGTACTGATCTGTGTATTGGATTATGTAGGGAGGTGGGGTGGAGCTTGCCGGTCGGGTTATGGGGTGAGGGTTGTCTCAACCTTTAACATGAGCGTTGGTGCGTTGGTGACGGGCGGGAACCATATGGTGTAGGTGCCGGTGGTGTAGGATCGATTGTAGCTGGGGATCGTCGCCCATGCATTGGTGTCCATGATGTTGGTGGAGTACCATGGGGTCGGGTACCAGTAGTTGGTGCCCGTGCAGATGAGCCACATATTCGTCGAGTCGTACCACGAATCGATAATCGTTACGGAGGAGGGGGCCTCGGTCACTGAAACCGTGAGCGCCACATCGATCTCATACCCGGTGTTGTCCGCAGCGGGGTCTATCACGGTGATCACTGCCGCGTAGTAGCCGGTGGCGAGTCCGGATGTGTTGTAGGTCACTGTGTGAAGCGTCTTGTCGCCGCTACCTGTCGAACTCCCGCCCGCTGGCGAAATGCTTAACCAGCTTTGGTTATCTGATAGTGTGTAATTCAGGGTATCGAAGCCCGAGTTCCACAGGTCGAAGGTTTGATTGGGTGCATCATTCAAATAGGCCGTAGAGGCGATGATGAAGTTTGTGGACGCGGCGATTGTTGGCGAGTTGGTGGTTAAGACTTGGCCGGGGTTTATGACTCCAGGTGTATAAAAGGAGAGGTCGTTGGGGCCGCTCAAGTTATCGAGGTTCGTCCACGTGAGATCTGAGGGTGTGTCGCCGATGCCATTAAGGATGAGCGGCGTCATCGCAAACGGGTCGTATGGTGTGTCGTAACCAGCGTATGAAAATCCAAAGTTTGTGAGCCCCAGTCCGCCAGCACCGTACGAGAGGGCCATTTCCAGGGCACCCATGCTGCGGTAGAGTTTGATTCCGCCGGGGTCGGTCATATTCTCGGTCGAGACGCCGTTAGTGAAATAATCGTCGACGTTCGGCAGTGATGAGTTGTCGCCCAAGACGTAGAAGCCGAATCCATTGGTCGTGTCGGAGGGCAGCTCTACCATGTTTGTGATTCGGTAGGAGCCGTACATATTCGTGCCGGTAGAATCGTAGAACTCGATGCGCCATCCGTAGATGTTTCCAGCGGAGGGGCCTGCGAGCTCCACATATTCCCAGTCCTGATCTTCGAAAAAGGTGAAGTAGTTTATCTCGTTGAACCACACACTATTCGTATCGACGGAGAATACGTGGAAGTAGGGATTCACGTTTGTACCGCTACCGAGCTCGGTGTTCAGGTTTCGTGGCTCGTACCAAGGTGGGTTTTCGAACCAGTGATGATTCTTGGGGCTGGTTTTGTCGGTAAACCGTCCTTCGAACTGAATGTGGAATCGATATTGGAAGACCTCGTCGATCGTGCCGGCGGGAATGACGGCGTCGGTTCGGTATGTATAGGAGTATGGCAGTGTGGTGGTTTGCTGCGTGACGATCGACATAGAGTTGGAGTTTTGATTCGCCCACTGTCCCCATTCGTTGGTGTCGGCCTTCCAGTATGCCCAGAGACTGAAGTTGGTCGGGTTGAGGATAAACTTGCTGAGTGTGACTTCAAGGTACACGTCATCGTTTGTGGTAGGGACGACTGGATAGGTGGTTACGTTGGTAACGAACAGATCGGCGCCCAGCGGCTCGGTGATGAGTAGGTTGTCGAGTGCGAGGCGCGTTACACTGCCATCGATGTCGTTGACCACGCGTAGGTATTTACTATTGGGCTCGTATAGTTCGGTTGAGAAAAATGCGTAATCAAGGTTGGTGATGGGGATGGAGTAGACCTCTTCCCAATTATCGGTCCCGGTATTCGATAGTTGAATCGAGAGGTCAGCGTTGGTGCCGGCGCCGACGGGCCATTGGCGGACCCAGAATTCGACAAGACCGACGCCGCGATCCAAGTACGGTGTTTGGAAGTACGGCTGTTCGTCGATTAAGGGAAGGCCGAGATAGGTGTCAGAGAATTGGTTATGATTTAGATAGCCGCTCCGTCCTGAGTCTCCGTATAGCAGGTTCGTATCATTGCCTGTAACCAATGCGTTATAGGCAAGCCAGCTATTGGTTTGTTCGAGCTGAAAGCTTGTGACGAAGAAGTTGTCGATATGAAGTGCGGTATCGTTGGGGGACTCATTTACCAAGCGGACTATGTATTCACCTTCAATCTGTAGGGGTATTGAATAACTGCGCCAGACATCATTTCTGTTGGTGATGACGGCTAGAGACACCCACGTATTCGTGTCTGCTGCGTCCGCGAGTTGCAGTTCGACAACAGAGTCGCCGTCGGTATTCAGGTAGTTGAACGAGATCGAGCCGAGCCCATTCGTCATTGCGGGCGTCTCAATATATTGATCATCAGGAAACAGGGCCCGTGATTTTCGCAGTTCAATGGATTTCCCTAAAGAGGAGTTGGCGTTGTCGTAGATGAGCACTTGAGATAGAGTCCATCCGTTTGTAATGACGTCGTAGCTAGCCCAGCCCTCAAGGAAGAAGTTGTCCAAACGGATGCTGGAGTTGGATCCCTCATGCGTCAGAATAATGTAGGTGTCCTCAGCCACATGCATCGTTTGTTGATAGGTGTTGTAGCTCAGTTGGTTCACTTCTAGGTCTGCAAGCGTGGTCCAGTTAGCAGGGGTCGCTAAATCGTTCGCGGATGCGGAGCTGACTCGCAAGATGGGCCATCCGTTTGTAACCGTAGTAGATATCAGGGTGTCATTGGTGGCCGACCATCCGTTCATGCTCCAGTTGGCAGGGGTGTCCATGTCGAAGTCGTCTTCGTAGAGAAGATTGGTTTCGCCGTAAGGGTAGACGTCGATGTCGTAGAGCCGCGGTTCGAAGTATTCGGCTTCAAACCGGATCGTACCCGCGTTGGTCATGCCGCTGGTATAATTTTCAGACTTAAGCAAATAGGGCTCACCGGCGACGGTTAGCGTGTACCATACCTTGTTTGCGGGCGCGTCATTCCAAATCTTGAAAATTATGGGCTTCTCATCTGTGAGTCTGCCAGGCTTATCGACATATTGGGTCCACCAGCTGCCATTCCTGCGGCGGTTGACTTCCCAACGCATCGTTGTGCTGCTGTACTGGCGAGCGTAGATTCGGTAGAAGTTGGCACTATCGACGTAGCGGACATACATCAGCTTGTATCCATTGAGGCCGTTCAGGATATCGTCGTGCTGCGAGGGACCGCCGAATGTGGCGTAAACTTCAACGTTCGTCCAGCTTCCAGCGGTGTACGTTGCGATAGGTCGGTGGTTGCCAAAAGCAGCGTAGTCGAAGGAGAATGTCCCTAGGCCCTTGGTGAGACGGATTGGGCCGGGTCGGGCAAGACCGTTTCCGATGGC
>CAXMRT010000105.1:0-4490 GCA_964196025.1 uncultured Gemmatimonadales bacterium
TGGCTTACACACCGCACAAACCGAATGCCCATCCAACTCAATAACCTCATCATCTCCAACCACCGCCTCACACACATCACATACAGCCATAACCTACCTCACAGTATTCAGTATTCAGTATTCAGTCGTCCCGCCGTCGCGTGAAGCTATGGCGGACAAGCAGTAATCAGCCCGTTCGACGGAGCGTCCTCCATCATACCCTCCAAACACTCACCCTGTCAGGTTTTTCCGCCTACCGACTTGCGTAAGTCGCTGACAAACCCTATGCTTGCATGAGTAGTGCTCACCTTTCGCCCATGCTAAGGACGTCGATATGAATTGCGGTGCAAAACTCATCCGCCTCAGGCTCGCTGCAAGCGTTGCTCTTCTCATCGTCTTCTGTGCACCGCTCAGCGCTCAAACATCACTGACCAACGGCGTATACCAGATTGTTGGCTCTGAGAATGCGCCTGCTGCTTTTTCGACTCCCGGCATATCCTTATTCGCTAAGGGGGAGGGATATTATGGAATCGGCAATGTCGGCACTAACGCGGTAACCGTCGACACCAATTTCACCGGTGTCATCGTGGACTACAATTTCTTTCGCGCAAACGCCACACTTGATGGTATCGAGAGTCGTCTTAATGGTGGCGAGAACCGGATCGCGGTGACGAACTATAACCTTCGTGTGGCTATCGGCGGCGGCCCAATAAAGAGCACAAGCGCCTTCAAAATATGGACGGCAACAGATCCCGGAACGAACTGGAGCTCGGCCCCGGACTATGGGACGGCAACCGGCATCGGGACATTCAGCAATATACTCGGGTTCGTTTCCATCGAAGAAATGAAATCGGGCGATCTTTACTTCTTCCACAAGAGTTACCGGATCAAACCTCTCTTATATCTCACCATGCAAGATACGGATGGCCCAGAACCCGACATCGTCTTACCGGCACCTCCTCACGACACCGCGAACAGCGCGGAGTACTACATGATGCCCTTCACGTTCGAGAATGAGACTCTCGCGTATGACACCATCACATGGGAAATCAACGGGACCTTTTACAGCGGAGAGCCGCACCTAGACTTCTACGGAATCGTCCTCTCCGGCCCTCCACCCCCCAAAGGAATGGTCATCACCCTTCAATAACCCCCGCTCTTCAGTTCTCTTTCCCTACCCAAAACCCGCCGCCGCGACGCCACGCCCACATCAAAAATCAACATTCATAAATCATCAGATCATCAATCCGCTTCCCCACTTCCCCAGCTCCCCAGCTCTCCAATTCTCCTTCCCTACCCAAAACCCGCCGCCGCGACGCCCGGTCCACTTCTTCAGTTCTCCACCTCCCCAGCTCCCCAGCTCTTCAGTTCTCTTCCCTACCCAAAACCCGCCGCGCGACGCCACGCCCACATCAAAAATCAACATTCATAAATCATCAGATCATCAATCCGCTTGTCCACTTCCCCACTTCCCCAGCTCCCTAGATCTTCGATGGCCTCCCGTGAGCAAGCATCGCGCGTCGAATCGGTTCAAAGTTCTCTTTCCCCGCCTTTTTATCCAATCCACAACACAACTTGCGCTTTGCAACCCGCCTACTAGTTTTTTGCAACAGGCGTTGTAATCTCCATCGTCAAATTGGATAATTGATGGCAACATGATGTACAAATCATAGGGAGTCGAACTTGCGTAACCTTTTATTGCTAACATTTATTCTATTCAGTGCTTTCTCCACGGCTGCGGACAAGCCGAACTTTGTCGTGGTTCTGGCTGATGACGTCAGCTGGGATTCCTTCGGCTTCACCGGCGCGGAATGGGCACGCACACCGAACATCGATAAGCTGGCAGAGACGTCACTCTATCTGTCACGCTTCTACTGCAGCGTCTCACAATGCGCACCTCTGCGTGCCGAGATGTATACAGGCCTTTTACCGAACAACAATGGCGTTCTTGGAAACGCAAAGAAGATAAAGCGATCCGGAGTAATGAATATTGCCGATCACCTTCGTCCACTGGGATATCGAGTGGGTTGGACCGGCAAAAAGCATTTCGGACTCGGCAAAAAAAGACTCGATTCAATCAACGGCTTCCCGGGAAACTGCAACGCGTCAAAACAGTCCCACAGCATGGATGGTGTCCGTGAATATATAAAATCGGCGGTCGAAGCTGACGATCCATTCTGCGTATTTATCTGTTCCATACACCCCCATCACCCATGGAATCACGGGGATGATTCGCTCTACCCGCGAGACAAGCTGAACTTGCCTCCGCATTACATCGATACAGTAGATACGCGCAATGCGACCGCCAAACACGCAGCAGAAGTGGAAGTTTTCGACAAGCAAGTGGGTGAAACAGTTGAAATGCTCCGCTCATTGAAACTGGAAGACAACACCATTCTGATTGTCCTGAGCGAACAAGGCATTGCCATGCCACGCGGCAAGTGGTCACCCTATGAATATGGTTCCCGCTCCGTGTGCCTAGTGCGCTGGCCCAAGCAGATTGAGCCACGTCAGACGGACGCCATTGCCATGTATTGCGACCTGGTGCCGACGCTGATTGATCTAGGTGGTGGCAACGCCGTGGACAGTCTGGATGGGACTTCACTGCGGAAGGTCTGGCTCAACAAATCCGACACGCATCGGGATGCCGCCTTCATCTCCAATGTGCACCCTTTCTGGCAAAAGGCGATCGTAAGGAAAGATTACAAGCTAATCTGGACGGCGCAGCCTGAACAGGAACACATCTTCGAGAATTTCATATCGCCCTCCAAGTTTTTCGCGCGCCCCTGGGCCGAATGGCTCGAAGCCGGCAAAGCGGATCCTACTGCGGCATCCAAACTGAAGCGTGTGTTGCACCCTGCTGAATTTGAACTCTATCGGGTCGACCAAGATCCTTACGAAATAAACGATCTCGCACCTAAACACCCAGACACCGTCAAGCGCCTGCATTCCCAGCTCAAGGAACTCATGAAAGCCAGCGGCGAATCAACCACACCACCAGCTTAAACACACCTCACCACGCCACAACATGCATCCCTCGCCCCACCCACAGCTCCTCGCAGCGAAGCGAAGACCATGTCGAATGACGTGGCCAGTTCCCTAACGCTCGATAGCTATCTTCTCAGTAGAGACTAACGACCGTACCGCGAGGTGGGTAGTCTTGGACAATGTTACCGACACCACCATTATAGAGGTACGCAATCTCATTGGTGGTCAGGGAACGATTCCAGATCGCCAAATCATCAAACCGTCCTGACCCCACTCGGTTAGTATCGGTAGAATTAAACGCAAGAGGATCTGTATTAAGTGCTGGGTCTGTGGCGATACCGACCGTATTGGTCGACAGGGTTAAGAATCCATCCACGTAGACCTTTTTGGCATCATTAGTGGATACCGATGCATCATAGATGGCAACAAAATGATGCCAATTCGTAGCACTCAAAGCCACCAGGGTGCTGGCCTGAGTATTCCAGGGGCTACCAAAATACTGCCAAAGAACATCGCCGCCTCCCGCGGAATGCCCCATCCCCACCTTGCCTGCACCTTTATTGAATAAATTATATTTCCGATAAACACTGATGGGGATAAACCAGAAAGAAATGCTGTAGGCATTATTCTCATTATAGGAAGCATGGTGAGGAATCACGACGCGATCGAATGTGGCTGCGGAAACCTCCAGCGCATTACTGAACTTGCCCGGTATCCAAGCCGGTGCCCCCACATCAAACCAGCCATCATTCCGATTAATGGTAAAGTCCGGAACATTTGTCCCTGACGACTGATCTAACGGCCAGTAACCTTTTAATCCAACCAGCACATCTTCAGCTTCACCAGCTGAAAGCATGCCCCCCGTCAGCAGCACCGTCAAGCAACCCAACACCCAAGCTCTTCTCAGCATCACTCTTCCTTCAAAATCACCTTAATCATCACCAAACATCTCAATTGAGAATTACTCCGGATAGCATCTAGAGTAAAGGGTATTGAACCACAGATCTCGCAGCGAACCAAAGACCATGTCGGATGACGTGGCCGTCCACATCAAAAATCAACATTCATAAATCATCAGATCATCAATCCGCTTGTCCACTACCCCCGTCCAGTCCGCCGAAGCCTCGGCGAAGGAGGATCAGTTCCCCAGCTCTCCAGCTCCCCAGCTCTTCAGTTCCCTCTCCATCTCCCCAACCAAAAAGGTTCCCTAGCCGTTCGATGCCTGCTGTAGCCTGTCCGCCGAAGGAGGAAGCGAGAGCCGCGAGTCGAATCCAAAGTACGATGTTTTCTCTACCGCCTCTCCAACCCAATCATAGCCTCACCAAACGCCGTCCCAACCTGAGAGAAGAACCATGGGCTTCCGTAATAATGATACGGTCTATCCGCTCCAAACTGCTGCCACTTGGCGACATCTTTCTTCCAGCTTCCCGGGCCCATAAAGATGGCATCACAGTCCATATCCCAAAAAGGAGCAGTGCGAACAAGAGCCGTCGCATCTTTGATGTCGGGGTGCTGCGAGGCTT
>CAXMRT010000106.1:0-24423 GCA_964196025.1 uncultured Gemmatimonadales bacterium
TGCCGGGGCAGCATTTTGTTCGCTTCACCGTTCGCGCTGGGGTTGATGACGGGAGTTTCGAGAAGGGTAAAGTTGCGAAAAAGGACAGCAAGGCGAGTGTTTCGTTTCGAGTACATCATGACGGTCACGCGGCCGTGAAAGAGAGTCCGATCGCTGCGGCCTTGAAGCTGAAGGGAGATCCTGTTGCCGGCGCGAAATTGTTTACCTCAATGGCGTGTGCGAGTTGTCATACCTTTAAGAAGCAGGGGCGGGAGTTTGGTCCTGACTTAACCAAGATTGTAGAGAAGTTTGCTCCTCGCGCGCTGATGGAGGCGATCACAGAGCCGAGTGCAGGCGTTCTCTTGGGCTACGAGGCGGTGTTGATTGAAACGACAGACAAGAAGACCTTGTATGGCTTCGTCGTGGCGGACGGGAACATCGTCACGCTAAAAGACATTTCTGGCACTGAGCATAATATTCCAAAAAAGAGTATCACTCGGCGGGAGGAGCAGAAGACGTCCTTGATGCCGCGCATGCCTTTCGAGGCCAAGGCGCTCGCCGATCTTACTGCCTACCTTCGTGACAAAGGAAAATGATATGAGTGGATATACACGAAAAGAGTTTCTCAAGTTGGCGGCCGGAACAGCGCTGTTGCCGTGTGCGCCTCTCTTGGCGGCTCCCGCATCGCGCGGATTCCAAATTGGTGTCTGCGACTGGAATTTGGGTTTGTCCGCGAATCCGAAATCGCTCGAGCGTGCGGCTGAGCTCAGTATTGATGGTGTTCAAGTCTCATTCGGTGCGCCGGGTGGAGAGTTCGACTTGCGCAAAGCATCTGCCTTAGCCGCGTTTCGTGCGGCCGAAAAGAAGCATGGCACAAAGATGGCGTCGCTTGCTATTGGCGCGTTGAATAGAACGCCGTATAAATCCGCACCCGAGACAGAGCAGTGGGTGTCCGACAGTATCGACGCTGCTAAAGCTGCAGGACTGACCGTTGTCTTGCTGGCCTTTTTTGGAAAAAACGATTTAAAGGGTGATGATGTCGGCAGAAACGAAGTCATTCGTCGGCTCAAGGCGATTGCACCCAAAGCTGAAAAGGCTGGTGTGATATTGGGTTTGGAAACGTGGTTGGATATGGATGAGCATCTTTACATTCTCGATCGTGTGGGGAGTCCGAACATACAGGTCTATTACGACCTCGGGAATTCCAATCATAAGGGCTATGATATCTATAAAGAGATCCGCGCCTTGGGTCGTGAACGCATTTGCGAAGTACATGCCAAAGACTATGCCGGTAAATTATTCGGGCAAGGACAAGTTGATTTCTGGGAAGCCCGACGCGCCCTTGACGACATCGGCTACCGCGGGTGGGTGCATATCGAGGGGCGCCAGCCGTTTGGACAGACAGACAGCTACCGGCACGATGCGCACTTCCTGCGCGGCGTCTTCCCTCCGACACTCTAGCCGCCGGACGCGTTATCGAAGTGTATCCGCCAGAATCGAGGCGAATGAGTCGGGATCATCGAGCATGAGGCTGTGTCCGACACCGGGCATAATTTCCACCGCGACTCCGTGAGCCTTTAGGTCCTCAGAATCAGGCGCCCGACTCAATTAGAACCCTACGCGTCGTTTGCGTAGGTTCAGGGACGTGCCGCAGTATAGTGTGAAATGTCGCATATGCTGAGAAATTCGTTGTAAGGGGGAGTTTACAGGAGGTGAAGGGGGGCGTATAATCTTGGGATGAGTGTGAAGATTAATTTGCTGTTGTCTACCTTCCTGATTTCGATGTCGCCGGCCTTCGCCGCGGATAAGTATTCAACTGGCGACATCACCTGGGACACCTCGACGGCCGTGTGGAGTCTGACCGCTGGTGGGACCTATGACCAGCTGTGGGTGGATGGGGATACGGCCATTTTTGAGGGCGCCGGCGGAGGGACCGTTACGCTGGGTGAGGACATTAACTTGTCACACCTTAATATCGCGACAAATGACTACACCCTTACAGGCAACAAACTGATTTTTGCACCCAGCGGAACCATCACCAATACGGGGTTGATGGTGACTCTTTCGTGCGGGATCACGGGAGCACCGGAATTTTATGCGGCGCATCCTAACGGGTGGGGCGGTGCGTACGGTGCGAATGGACTCTTTCTTTCACCGACAAGTTCTGACATGGAAATTGGGACATTGCATTTTGTTGTTGAAAACTACATGGAGATAGGCGGAAGCACGATCGGCAATACGATTATGGCAATGCCAAGGACTGGCGCTTACCGAAATAAGATGAGATGGAAGGGGCCCGGTACCTGGACGGTTTCAGGCGAATGTTATTCCGGGGAGTTTTATATTGATGGCGGCACCTTAATTACTGGCGGTTGGACCTATACGGACTATCGGTATATTACGCCAGTAAACGGTGCCACGTTCGTTGTTAACGGGACATTGCAGGACCTGACCTTCACGGGTGGTACAGTGAAGGGAACGGGCACTATCGAGGTTGCGGTCGTCGTGCCCGCAAGCGGTATCTTGTCGCCTGGCGACCCCATGGGCACGCTTAGCATCACGGGTACTAATTGCGCGATCAACGGGACACTGGCCATTCAAGTTGATGGTGCGCAAAATGGCTTACTGGCGGTCGCTGCGCCGCTCGCGATCGGAAGTGCGACACTCGATGCGACAGCATTGAGCACACCGAGTTCACCGCTTGTGATCGCCACCTACACGAGCCTAGTTGGCACCTTTGCGACCACAAACTTACCTGGGTCGGGCTGGAGCGTCGATTACGCCTATGAGGGCAACCAGATTGCGCTCACTCCACCACCCGGCGGCACGGTCGTTATCCTCCGCTAGGGCCGCAATCTCCGGCTAACTATGCCTTCTCTAGATCTACGGCTACGACGGTGTATTGGGGGCAGAAAGAGCCCTCGTCCGTGAGCGTATTTGAGTTAAAGTTGTGTTCTGTGTTATCGAAATAGGGAGCGTGTGAAGATGTATGTAAATCCGATGAATCTTTTAAAATCCGTGGGGCTTCCGCTCCTGTGTGTCGGGCTCGTCGCCGGATCGTTGACCGTGCCTTCGCGGGCGGCTAGCGACAACGTGGTTATCATTCATGTCGATGATTTGGGGTGGCGGGATCTCGGGTGCATGGGGTCGCCAGTTTATGAGACTCCGCATATTGATGCCTTGGCGAAAAGCGGGACCTTATTTACCAGCGCCTACGCGGCTTCCGGTATTTGTACGCCGGCGCGTGCGTGTATGTTGACCGGCTCGCAGCCGATGCGGCACGGCATCTATACGGTGGTTAAGAATCGCGGAAAGAAAGAAAACTGGAAGGTGTTGCCGACCAAGAATGTTCAGTACCTCCCAAAAGAGTATCCTACAATTGGCCACTTGTTGACCGGTGCGGGTATTAAGAATGGAGTGATCGGGAAGTGGCATGTTTTCCCTAAGACGCCCTCGCATGGTTTCGATGAAGGGAAGTGGGGCGGATATCTCGGTATGCCCATCAACTACTTTGCCCCGTTTAAATTGGGGTTCCTGCCGAAAGATGTTCCTGATGGCTCCTACTTGCCTGAGTACGTTCGTAAGGCTGGCCTAGACTTCTTGGAGCGTCATCAGAAAGAGCGATTCTTTCTCTACTTCTCAACCTATCTGCCGCATGACGAAATAAAAAATGAGGACGAAGACTCGAAGTTGTCGGCGCCGCCGAAGGTGGTAAAGAAGTACGAACGGAAAATGGCGAAGATGAAGAAGGCCGGTAAGGGCCTGGAGGGACACAACAATCCGGTCTACGCGGCAATGATTGAGGAAACGGATCGCTCAGTGGGTGCGGTGATTGACAAGCTGGATGAGTTGGGTTTGCGCGAAAAGACCTTGGTGCTTTTCATTTCCGACAATGGCGGTGTTAACAGTTATACGAGCCAGCTTCCGCTGCGAGGGGGGAAGACCCAGCTTTATGAAGGAGGGATCCGTGTGCCGATGATCGCATCGATGCCGGGTAAAGTCGCATCTGGAAAAGTGAGCGACGAGCCTGTATCCGGAATGGATTTTTATCCAACCATCTGCACTGTTATGGGGCTGACGCCCGCGGACCCTAGCAAGGTTGATGGCGAAGACCTCTCGCCACTCATCTTTGAAGGTAAATCTCTCGGGGACCGCAATCTGTTCTGGGACTTCCCTTGTTACAGTGGTTACGGCGGAGCGCAGTCGACACCTCGCATGGTCCTGCGTAGAAATAACTGGAAAATCCACTTCAACTTCGAAGAGAACAACTACGAACTCTATAACCTAAACGATGATATCGGCGAAACAAAGAACCTCGTAGAGGCCGAACCTGAGGTTTTTGCGAAAATGCGTAAGCATCTTAACGACACCTGTGAGCGCTTTGGCGCAGAGAAGACGTTGCCGCCTAATCCTGACTATGATGCCGCGTCTACAAAGGTTGTTCGCGCTGAGCTAACACAGGATGTGCTGACGCCGAATGTGTCGATTGCTAAGGCCTACGAGATGATGGGCCTGAGCAAGTAGCGGCTGGGATTCTTTTTTCCCCGTGGCTCGTGCGCAAGCAAAGGTCGAAAGCGTAGGACTAATTGCTTTGGAAGGATAGGGCTTGAGCTGCCAATTCGCGCTTGATGGATTGATAGTCTTTCGCCTCGGCGAGGTTGACCCATTCATGTGGGTCTTTCGCGTGATCATAAAGTTCTTCTGAACCCTCCTCGTACCGGATGTAGCGCATGGTTTCACTTTGAACCACCGTGTTTTCGGGGCCATAGCTCAAGAAGGCGTAGCGGCGTTTTTCTGTCTTACTCTTGAGGAGAGGCAGTATGGAGCGACCCTCTAGGTGTTTGGGAGGTTCTAGACCGGCGAAGTCTGAAAGAGTGGGGTAGACGTCAACCAGCGAGATGGGTTGCGCGTTACGAGTGTTGGCTTTGGCGATGCCTGGGGCGACGACGATGAAGGGTATCCTTGTTGTGTTGTTCCATAAGGCGGCTTTTGTCCAGTGCTTCTTCTCTCCGAGGTTCCAGCCGTGGTCGGTGGTGAGAACAATGATGGTGTCGCGACCGCGAGGGTTCGTTTCTAGTGCATCCAAGAACAGGCCAATCTGCGTGTCGACATAGTTCACGCAGGCCAAGTACGAGCTGACCATGTAGGCCCACTCTTTGACGCCGCCCATTTCTAGTATCTTGTCGTGATCGGAGAGTCCGCCTTCAAAAAAAGGTTTGTGGGCATGGGCCCGAGCCATGCCAATTGCGTAGGGAGACAAGTCGTTCCAGTCGTCCGTTTTAACAAGTGGCAACTCGGTTGTTTCGACGGGGAACTTATCGAAGTACTTTTTTGGGGCATTTAGGGGTCGGTGCGGGCGATAGAAGCCGATGGTCATGAATAGAGGTTGGTCGGTCTTAATGTTCCACTCTGTGATTCCCCACTGCGCGACCTTGTAATCGCCGGTTTGTTTATCTTCAAGTTCTTGTGCGCCGACATCACCCCATAGATTTTTCTTATCGCTGGCGCCATTTGCATTCTTTGTTTTCTGTAGGGGTAGATAGCTGTCTAGAACGGGGTTTGGTTTTTTGTAGTGGTCCACTTTTCCGCCGCTGACCACGCGATAATCGTTGTTGAGGAAGTGCTGGTGTAGACGCACGGTTTCGTGAGTCTTCTTTGTTGTTCGTCCAGAGAGCGGTTGATTGCCGAAATAACGAGTTTTTTTAGGTACGTTAAAGTAGCTACCCGTACTTTTGGGGTAGAGCCCGTCCAGCAGGCTGCGCCGTGAGGGCTTGCATTGCGGGGCGTTACAGTGGGCGTTCGAGAAGAGCACTCCCTTAGCGGCCAAGGCATCCATATTAGGTGTCAAGGATTGGGGGTGGCCTCTACTGACGCCGATCCAGTCGTTGAGATCGTCGACAATGATAAAAACAATGTCGGGTTTCTTTGAGGGAGTTTGAGACGGTGAGATCGCCATGCACGCGCTGCAGGCCAGCAGCATCAGTGCTAAGAGTGTCGATGATTGTTTCGTAGTTGTGCTCATGTTGCGAACAGTCTGGCGAGGCTTGTTTTGATAGTCCAGTGAAAAGCCTTGCGAGAAGGGGTGGCAGGAGGGTGGCATCGCGTTCACTGACCCTGTTGGGGGCTGATTTCATAACGATGACGGAGTGGGCTGCGTCGGAAGTCGCGTGGTGACTGATCGTAGGCGGTGCGAAAGCGGGCGCTAAAGTGAAAAGCGTTGCTGAACCCGACGGACTCCGCTATTTCCGCAATGCTCGCATTGCTGTTGAGTAGCCGATCACATGCGGCCTCTAGTCGCTTGGCTTGAATGTACCGTGCTGGAGTTGTGCCGGTCTCCTGTCTGAACAACGCGGCGAAACGAGATGGGGAAAGGCAGACCTTGGTTGCGAGCTGCGGAACACTGAGGGCGTGGGTCCAGTTCCGTGCAATGTAACTGAGTGCTGCCTCGATCCGTGAATCCAGTCCATCGCCGGCAGCTTGTTCACGTTCAGCGCTTAATAGGAGGGCGCGCTCCAACGCATTTTCAGACAGCAGGAATCGCATGGGCTCGGCGCGCCACCACTTCAGGCATTCTTCCATAGAGGCCACAAGCGCTCTATCCATGGAGGCCTCCAGATTCAGAGCGAAACTTTTCACTGGGTGATGCGCGGCCTCGAGGACATGTGCAAATCGGGGAGGAGAGTCAAAAATGGCCCAGAGATGCTGGTCCGCTACGGTTACGATAAATTCATACGGTAAATTCGGGGGGATTAGCAAAAACGCCGGGGCCGTGATCTCCAGCCGCTGTTCCTCAGTGTTCAACACGATTTGTCCGACTTGGAGATAGGCGCAGGTCCAATGCGCGAACTGTGGTTCTCTCCTGACCACCGTGCCCTTTTCGTGGGCCGCGATGGATGATGATACCAACATAATGGTTTTCTCCGGTTTTTAGAGCCTGCACGGGTTGCGCCACCCACCGTAATGGGCAGTAGAATCAGAAAGGTATTTGGCGGTATGCTACATTGGATAAGCGGTAAATACAGCATATAGTGTGTGTAGAAAAACAAAGGTATCGTTTCGGACGCGGATAATAATGATGAACCTGAATAGAGTTATAGGCCTTGGGGTCGGACTGCTAGTGGCACACGGAGTGTCGGCTGCAGGGATTGATGACCGTTTGCCGGGGCTTGTGGCCAGATATACAGACGATGACCGCGAGGTCTCACAGGTGGTCCTGCTTCCCGAGTTGGGACTCGCCGCCGATGAGTCGCCGCATCCAGCCATTAAGCCTGTCTTCACCGCTGTCTTCGAGGGAATGTTGTGGGTGTCCGAAAAAGGCCGTTACGTCTTTGATCATGTCGGCGTTTTATCACTCGATGGCAAACCAGTAGACGGTGAACTGGAGTTGGATACAGGGGACCATGAGTTGCGGTTGATGGTGACTCGAGGCAAGGGGGCCATCCGCTCGGGATTGTCTTGGCAGTCAGATAGTTTTATCAAAGAGCCGGTGCCGCCATCGGTTCTCTGGCACAAGAAGAATGCCGCGCCCGCTTCGCCAAGTGTGTCCGGTAATTTTCCTTCTCCCTCACATCGAATTGCTCAGATGATCGCTTCCAAAAAATGTGCCTCCTGCCATGATGGACATTTTTTGGCGACGATGCATCACGTCTTTGCCCCTCATGCCTTGCCGTCATTGATGCGGCATGCGGGATCGTCGAAATGGGTAGGTAAGCCAGGGGGGCCCGTCTTGAAGGAAAGTAGGGCGATGACGCAGCTGGCGACTGACTTGCTCAAACTGCCGTTGCCTGAACGTCAAAGAGGAAAGACGCAAACGACGCTCCCTGACGCGGTCAAAATGGTTAGCAGTAAAGGTGGTTTAGCCTGTGTGGCCTGTCATGGCATTCGGCATCACCAGCCACAGGCCGAGAGCAAGGGTCCGAATTTGTCGAGTGTCACACAGCGGGTGTCTTATGATTGGTTTGTTCGATGGATGACCAATCCGGGGCGTTATAAACCGGGGGTGCCAATGCCCGCATTCTTCGCCGCACAATCTCCAACGGAACGTCAGCGGAGTATTGATACATTGTGGGATTACATGAAGCAGGGTAGCCACATGTCTCTGCCCGCAGAATTAAAAGTGGACCCAAAACAATTCATTCTGAAGCCAACCACGAGTCCCATGATTCATCGCATCTACCTTCGCCTGCCGGACGATCGAGAGCTGGTAAGGGCGATCTGTGTCGGTCTCCCCAATGGGGTGTCGTACTGTTTCGATGCGGACACCTGCCAGTTGGTGTACGTCTGGACGGGTGGTTACCTCGACATGACCCCGCACTGGAAAAACCAATCCCTTCATCCTGTGCCGATTGTCGGCGACTCCTTTTTTCTGTTTGCAGAAGAGGAGGGCTTACGAATCGGCGATCATGCCCCGATTTTTCGTGGCTATGAGCTGGTGAATGGGGTTCCTAAGTTTGAATTTACGATCGGCAAAACATCTGTGCAGCTATTGGTTGAGTCCTCAACGCCCGCCGAATTAAAACTGAGTTACACAGTCGGTGCTCATCAGAAGCCAGTAACGTTTATTGCGCCATCGCGCAAAGGTGCTGTCGCAATAGGTGCTTCAGCTGGAACATGGAACAAGGAGCGCCTGACCTTGCCCGCCAAGGGTAAGACTGCATTCGTTCTGACTCTTACCAAGGGAGAGCAGAAATGAGAGGCCTGCGAATCTTTCTTCTCTTCTGTCTTCTGTGGAGTCTGGCCTCGGTACAGAACCCCGTTTGTGGGGAGTCTGTTGAGGGTTACGCGGTCCGCACACTCACCATTCCTGAGGGAGTGGTCATCGAAGCCGGTGGTGTTTGCTATTGGCCGGATGGGACACTCGTCGTTGTTACGCGTCGCGGAGAAATCTGGACGGTCAAGGACGGCCGGTGGAATCGCTTTGCTTCTGGGTTGTTGGAACCGATGGGAGCGTGGGCAGATACGGTAGGAGAGGTTTATGTAACGCAGTCGATGGAGTTGACGCGGATCCTGGACACCAATGGTGATTTTTCTGCAGACCGTTATGAAACCGTTAGCGCAGGCTGGGACGTTGCCGGGACAACGACTGATTTTGTTTATGGTTTATGCCGCGACAAAGAGGGCAACTTCTATGCGACGATGCATACGGCCCATGGACCCTGGGCGAAGAAGTCACTACCGCCAGGTGTGACGTTGAAGAAGGGTCAGCTTCACGCAAGAAATTCCATCAATAATTTTGGTGGCCCCATGGGTGCTCCCGTTATCGGGCGTGGTTGGGCGCTCCAAGTAACCCCAACGGGGAAATTGAATTGGTGGGCCTCAGGCTTACGTGCGCCGAACGGTTTGGGATTCAATGCACAGGGTGATCTATTCGTTACCGACAACCAGGGAGACTGGGTGGGTACCAGTGCGATGCATCATGTTGAGCAAGGCGACTTCCATGGTCACCCTTCGTCGTACTACTGGGACCCACATCGGACCGTGGATATGGATCTTCCGCTGGATAAGCTCGCTGATGAACTGGACAAAATGCGCAAACGTCCTGCGGTCCTATTCCCGCACGGGATTCTGGGAAACTCACCTTCTCAACCCGTCTTGGCGCCAGCCAATGGAACGTTCGGTCCCTTTGCCGGACAATTCTTTGTCGGAGACAATGTCGCACCACTGATTAGCCGTGTGTATCTAGAGAAAGTTGGCGGCGAGTATCAGGGCGTTTGTTTCCCCTTCATTCGCGATCAGGGCTTGAAGAAGGCCCTGTGCCGGATGAGTTTCTCGCCTGAGGGCAAGCTTATGATCGCCTTTGGTTGTCGCGGCTGGGGTCCTGCAACAGAAGGGTTGCAGGAGGTCAGCTGGTCCGGCAAGACTCCCTTTGAGATGAAGACCATTAATCTTCGCTCTGACGGGTTTGCCATCACCTTTACTGAGCCACTAGCCGAGCAGGATCTAAGTAAGGCATTCTCGATACAATCGTATCGGTATAAGTATCATCACAACTATGGGTCGCCACAGGTGCAGAAGGTGGCCGTTGCTTGTGGAAATATTATCGTCTCGAACGATCGTCGAGTCGTGCAGGTGCGGATCTCGAAGCTCGAGGCGGGGAAAATTTATGAATTCAAATTGGCGGGTGTCAGGTCAGCTGATGGATCTGTCTTAGCGAATCCGGAAGCGTACTACACTCTCAATCGGCTTCAGACGGTTGTAGACAAGACTACCGCGGCGCAGCGGAAAATTTTCCCGGTCTGCACCAGTCATCATGATTCAGAAAAACGCTCACTCGACGAGCAGGCTCAACTGTTAAGCGATCTCGGTTACCCGGGATGTGGACATATGGCTCAAGAGTTTGGCTATCGGGGGTTTGGTTATCCTCAGGGAGTAACCGTTGCTCAACGGGCTGCATCTCTTGAAAAGCAGGGACTGCGCATGAATGTGGTGTATGCCCGAATCCGAGTGGATGCCGCGGAGCCGATCGATATGAAGAAGCTCAAGGCCGCGATGCCGATTTTGGCCGCGCATAAGAGTCTCTTCGGCGTCCTTCTGTTGGGTAGCCGAAAATTGGATCTCGATGGCAAAGCCGTGGCTGTGCTTAATCAGATTGCTGACATCGCTGAGCCGCACGGAGTTGAAATTGCCATCTACCCGCACTCGGGAGATTACACTCAATCGGTGGGAGAGGCCGTTCGCGTGGTCACTAAGGTTAACCGACCAGATCGAGTTGGGGTCATGTTCAATCTCTTTCATTGGATGAATAAAGAGCGAGATCGGGAGCTGAAGACGGTTTTAGAAGAGGCGCGTCCATGGTTGAAACTTGTAAATATCAACGGGAGTTCCGCTAACAAAGCTCAGGTACTGCCTTTGAATCAGGGAGACTTCGATCATCGTGAGCTGATGAGCCTCTTGCAGGAAATGAAGTATCTCGGCCCCATGGGTTTATTCTGCTGGGGGATCGGCGGGGACGCCCGTGATCATTTGTCCATATCCATGACCAAGTGGAAGTCGTTGGGGTCACCAGAAAGACACAAAATCATCTTTATCGGCGGTGCGGATAGTCATGGCTTAGGCGCTCACGATCACAAGGCGGGAGCCGCGTATTTGAAGACCGCGATTGATCAGGCCTCCAACCTCTCCGGCAAGAACATCGAAACAGTGCTCTATCAGGATCGACTGCCAGATGACCTGAATGAACTCGACGATGCGTCGGCCATTATTCTGATGTGGGAAGGTTGGGACAGACATCTGTTCAATACCAAGGACGAGAAGGTGATGGCCACGTTTCGTGAGTTGATGGCTAGCGGCGTTGGCCTCATGGCGCTGCACGCCGCCACCGCGGTTGGCGATGAGGTGGAGGCCGAGTACCTGACGTGGGCCGGCGGGAATAAGAAAATAAAGTATTCCACACATCCGATGAAATCCAACGTCAGTGCCTTGCTCGCCACCCCGACACACCCGATCGCACGTGGGGTAGGAGAGCTGCGCTTTGATCGCGAAGAATTCTATCGTCGAGTTTTGTTCGACAAGAGTCAGGGAGCCATCATCCCGATCTTAACAGCCAGCCCGGCAGTTGGGCCTGCTAAGGATCAAACGATTGCCTGGACATTCGAACGGAAGACCGGTGGCCGGAGCTTTATGTGTACCGGCCCGCACTACCATAAGAGTTTTGAGAACACCGAATTTCGAAAACTACTGCTTAACGCCATTCTCTGGGTCTCGCACATCGAGCCACCGGCGGCAGGCGTTCAGTCAACCGGTAGTATTCGGAAGACAGATGGCGGTAATGACCAAGGCTCTAGATAAGTGTGGGTTTAGTGCCGGCCTCAATGAGATGAGTGGAAGACGTTGAGGCGTTCTTTTGTTGCTGTGATCACCTTCGCATCGCTAGGCGTCACGACTGTTTTGATTGCCGACGATCAGGCGCGCATTGACCCTGCTCTTGATCGTGATTAGACTCGTTCACATGAAAATACTCTATCCACTATCTGGCCTCGCACTATGTCTGCTTTTTACTTCCTGCGTGACCCCTACAGGGTCAAAGTCTCCGATCCCACCGCTCAACTCAAAAGGTGACGTATACAAGACCGAGGGCGAAACGGATTTTTTGATCTACGGGACCGCTATCGGCAAGAAGAAGATGCTTATGGTCTATCTCGGCTTTTCAGACACCAAGCCCGCCCATGAAACAGAGGAACGTGGCCGGAACATGTTTGGCGAGGGTAAGTTTCAGGCGATGTTCAAGAAGCAATCAGCAGGTAAGCTCACGATGACCGTTGAGCATGTCCATGGCTGGCGTAGCCTGCCGAATCCGCGTGATGACTACGGAACAAAGACAACAGAGGCTCACCGGGCGTTATTCGTAGACGTCTTTGCGCAGTACCCCGAAATAGACTTTCGCAAGTACGACTACATCGCCGCGCATATCCCGGGTTTGGGTAACACGGCTTTCGGTGAGCGTCCTGACATTGCGATTCCGTATCGCGGCGGAAAAATCACCTTGGCCCTTAATATAGGCAGTCAGAATTATTTGGTGCTCGCTCATGAGACCGGTCATTTGATGGGGCTGCCGGACTTGTATAGTTATGGTGGGGCGCCGGGACGCAAGAATCCGATAGGGTCGTGGGATGTTATGTCGCAAGCTTCTTCAAGCAGTGGGTTTATCGGGTGGCACCGACATAAATTCAAGTGGCTTGATGCCGACCGCGAAGCCTATTTGCCTTCCGGCACCCACACGCTTACCGTACATCCTCTCGATGCGGACTCCGGCCTTGCACTGATTGTTGTTCCACGTGACGACGTCGACAGCCCGAGCAAAGTGTTTGTCGTCGAGATCGCCCGGTCGATAAAGATCAAGGGGGAAGGCATGACCCAGCCAGGCGGAGTGTTGATATACAGCGTAGATGCGAGCGTGGCCAACGGGCACAATGCCATGGTGGTCTATCCGCGCGTGGACGACGAAGTCGCTCCTTATCGCGTCGGTGATCGATTTGAGCACAAAGATGCGCCCATGACCGTCGAGGTACTTAAGAGTCACCCGAACGGCAGTTACGACATCCTGCTTTCCGTCATCCCGTGACCACCCATTTCCCTGCGGACATAAGAACTGCGTCTCGTCGGGGGATGGTGATTTTAGAATTTGCATCAGACGATTAATTTCAGAGGGATAGGTCTTCTTTTGTTTTCACCGACCGGAGGATGGTGGGCGGCTCACTTTGTTGACCGTGCGGGATGGTGGTTGCGAAAGATGGGCGATTTTGATACCCTGCGGTCATCGGAGGGAAATGAATATAGCGACGCCAGAAATTGAGTTGGATGAAGTGGATTTGAGCGAGGCAGTCCGGGTCTTAGATTATAAGAAGTATGACTCTCGTTATTTTGAGCCGGAAAATCCGCACGGGATCAAAGTCGCCTTTGTTCAACCCCGAATACCTGACGGGAATTATCTTCCGAATCTTGGCATCATGTACCTCGCCTCCATGCTGATTCGTGAGGGCTACGAGGTTAAAATCTTTGACGAGAATATCCACACCGATGTCTTGGGTATGATGGAAGAGTTTGCGCCTGCCTTGGCTGGGTTTACCTGTGTGACTGCCGCGCTCGGCGCGAGTTGTCGAATGGCTGCGGCCTTGAAGACGACGTTGCCCGATACTGTCGTTGTCATCGGCGGCCCTCACATGTCGGCTGTTCCCAAGGAGACCATTCGCGAGAGTCCGGTGATTGATTTCGGATTCATCGGCGAGGCGGAAGTCTCGTTACCGATGTTCTGCAATATGTATCTCCGTGACGGAAAGCGGGAGCTCGAGGATATTGCTGACCTGCCGGGCTTGGTGTATCGCGGTGCAGACGGAGAGGTTCAGTCGAATCGGAGCGCGCCGTTTATTGAAGGTCAATCCATGGATGACCTGCCTTTCCCCGCCTGGCACTTGTTGCCGATCGAAGATATTTATCGCAAAGCCGCGCATGGTTTGTTTTCAAAGGGCAAGCGCATAATGCCCGTGATGACGACGCGTGGCTGTCCGAACTATTGCGGGTTCTGTTGTCGTGTGATGGGCTTCAAATTCCGCGCGCAGGAGTTATCACGAGTTGTCACAGAGATCCAGTGGTTGTATGACAATTTTCAGATTGATGAGCTCTACTTTGAGGACGACACGTTTACGCAGGATGCTGTGCGGGCGCATGCGCTGTTGGATGCCGTGATCGCACTGAAGTTGCCCATCCATGTTAAATTCGCCAATGGTCTGCGCGCTGACAAGGTGGACCGAGCCTTGTTGCAGAAAATGAAAGATGCCGGCGTGTACTGGGTGGGGTTCGGGATTGAGTCGGGTTCGCCGCATACTCAGGAGTTGATGAAAAAGAAGCTCGATCTGGAGCTAGCCGCCTCGAACGTCAAGCTTGCCAAGAGTATGGGGTTCAAAGTCGGAAGTAACTGTATTATCGGGTATCCCGGCGAGACGCCGGAGTCGATTAAGGAGTCGATCAACTATTTTATGAAGTTGAATCTGGATAGCTTTGCCGTTGTGACCTGTGTTCCGTTTCCCGGAACGACCGCTTGGCAGGTATGCGAGAGAGAGGGGTGGCTTTCCGAGCAAGCTGCGGATTATGATAACTACTGGTTTGAGGTGTTCAAAGTGACGCCGCTTGTCAGCATGCCGCATTTGACGGGAAAGCAGTTGTCACGCGCCATTTTCTGGGTCTATGTACGCTTCTATATTTTGAATGTACGTCGCTTTTTGTTGGTGGCGCGTATGATTAGCAAACAGAAATTGAACGCAAGTCGTGCTGCTTGGTTGCGTTTTCTGCGTGCGAACACTGCGATGCGCCGACCGGAGCCCGGATAGTCCATGACTGAGGACCGCATGACCGACCGCATGGTCGAGATCATCCCTGGCTGCATCGTGTGTAAGACTTGCGAGTTCACGTGTCCGGATGTTTTTGAAGTCCCGGAGAAAGGCTTGGTCGCGAACGTGATCGACGCGCATCCACCTGCGATCCTCCGCGACCAGCTCATGGACGCCATTCGTGACTGTCCCGAGAACGTGATCAAATTCAAGAAGGTTGATCCTGTAGCGTAGGCCCGAAATGCGTTGATGACCCGCTGCCGAATGCGTCAAAGCGTCGTGGCCGTCTCGCTTGTGCTTCTTTCGCTATCCATTCTGTACAAGGTTTTATTTTGTGATAATATTTCGCAATGACTTTTAGCGGCCCGAAAATTATCGAAGCGAATCAGAAATATTACAAAAATATTTCATCAAGCTATGATGAAGAAGCAAGGGGTCAGAGTTTATTTAACCATTATCTGTACGCGCAGTTCTGCAGCATTCTTGGCGGGATGGATAAGGACGTGATACGCGTCTTGGATTTTGGCATAGGCACTGGCTTTGCAAGTGAGGTGCTTCTCCGGGCGGCCAGAGACTTAAGCAAGAGCGTTGAAATTGATGGGATAGATGTTTCGGCGGATATGGTTGAGCATGCCAAAAAGAAGCTAGGAACGGATGTTGCGATTCAATTGTACAATGGCATCGATCTGCCGACGTTTAATAACAACTTTGACTTCGTTATATTCTGCTCTGTCTTGCATCATCTATACGACCCGGGCCCAGTTATTAACCAAATTTGCCCTATCATTAGTCCTGGCGGCGCTGTTTATATTGCACAAGAGCCGAACCCGTTTATAAACACCATCATTTTATCGCTCAGGCGCTTGTTCAAGCTAATGCCGGATGAAGCGACGCAAGAGGCTGAGTATCATCAATTCTTCACCCCTGGTATTGCGCCTAAAGTTCTATGCGGTTATTTGAATAGCCATGGAATAACTACGGAGGTTAGTTTCACCAATTCTTCTCTAATTGATGAACTGACAACGCGATTTGGTAGGGGTGTTTCCGTTTTATTTGTCCCATTGCGTTTTCTGAATAACAGGTTTATGTGTTTGAGTTATTCAATACGTGGCGCAAAGCAAAACCCCACAGTGTCTTAAATTCACACGCAGGATCTTTCGCCTCCCCATTCAGTGGTATATAGAGGGACGGGCCTTTTTTTCATGATGCGAAGCTCGCTCTATTTCTTCCTTTGAGAATCGAGAAGGTCGAGTGTGAGTCTCACGAGTTTGTCAACATGCTCTGACTGTCCTGCTTGAAACGTAAAGACGCAGTGGTTTGCTTTTAAGCCGTTGAGTCCGATTTCTTCTCCGACCAAGCCTAGACTGATCACCACGACATGCTCTGCGTTTGTCTTCAATGGAGGATTGCGGAGGACCTTGATGCAGAGATCCCGAAATTCCTTATAGTCCTTGTCTCGAACGGTCGTTCGCAGGACGTATAGGTTGGGCGTCCCAAACGCGTAGTTGAGAAAGGAGTCTCGACCTCGCTTGATATTGATGGAGTCGACGCCGGGATCGGCGTCACTAAGGTAGATGCGGATATTTGGATTTTCGGTCCGCCACGCCGGCCATGAGTCTTGGTTGCGAGGTGGCCTTCGATTGAGACATCCTGCGCCGATAGCCAATGCGAGTGCGATGATCAATACGTGCACGTGGCCGCTGCCCTTTGGCATGATGTTCACGGTCGGGCACTCTGGGCGGGGGTGGCGCGTCGGGGTTGCTGCACCATTGTCGCCAGCCCAAGCAAGTTTGCGATACGGACTAACATGCTCACTTCCATTCTCCTGTGCAGAACACGATCTATAGATCTGGGTGCATAAGTCGTTTAGTGCGGCGGTTCATATAGATCAGGGCGTGTCGGGGCAGCGCTATAAGCGATGCCTGATGTCTTGTGCAGCTTGATGGGAGAGCGTGCGCAGGTCAAGAGCCTTCCCGTGGGGTGAATCTATTCGAACGGGCACCGTGATGGTCATTGAAGGCTTGCCAGACAACAACCCCGCCCACCACGCCGTGAGCCTTTCGTTGGGGCCTCAGAAGGACAGGCCTCCCATGTCGCATTCGCCAAGCGCCTCTCTTGTCGAGTGCGGCACCCCAGCCGCCTTTTTCGTTTCGCATCCCTTCCTATTAGGAGAAACGGATCTTGCGTGGGAAAACAGCAATTGTCTATGGCGGTCAAGGTGTGTAGGATTGTGTCTCTTGGAGAGGCGGCGCTTGGATGAGCGGATGCGCCTCATGAGGATAGAGAGCTAGTTCATTGCGTCGGGGTGTTTCGTATGAGATTTAATTGTCCGGATTGTGATCAAGGTCTCCAGTGTGGAGACAACATGGCCGGTGAGGATATCACTTGCCCTCAATGCGGAGTCAAATTAGCGCTCCCTGACGCCGACGAACTCGCGGAGGACGAATCTGCGGACAATACGATTTCACGTGCCAAAGACCGTAAGCGCGGGTCGTCGTCTCGCCGCTCCCAAAAACGAAGTCAACAAAAGTGGACGGATAGTACCAATGTCTCCCTTCTACAGAGCGGGTTGATTGGCGCTGGTGCGACGGTGATCTATTACCTCTTAATGCTGCCACTTAGGAGTTTCTATTTCGGGCAACTCTTCCTGGAGCGTGGTTGGGTGCCGTTCGTGTTGGTGTTGTTGCTTGGCTGGAGCATGGGGTTTTTGTTTTTAAAAACTCGAAAACTAGCGAGCCAGAAGAGCGCGCTCTTGATCGATATGTTGCCCACCTCCATTTCGGAGGAGATCAGTGTCGAGACCGTGGATGAGTTTATTGAGCATGTTGAGTCTATGCCGCCGAAGTTGATGGGCAGTTTCATGGTGAGTCGAATCAAGCGGGGGCTCGAGCACTTTGCGGTTCGGCACAGTAATCCGGAAGTGGCAAATATGATGATGTCGCAATCGGAAATTGATGCGGCTGCGGTTCACTCCAGTTATTCGGTTGTTAAGGTGTTTATTTGGGCGATTCCGATTTTGGGATTTATTGGAACGGTGCAGGGAATCTCCGATGCGGTAGGCGGGTTCTCCGGTGCGATGGCTGATGCGCAGGATATCGAGGTCTTGAAAGACTCATTGAATGGGGTGACTTCTGGACTGGGCGTGGCGTTTGATACGACGCTGGTCGCGCTTGTGATGAGCTTGATGGCTAGCTTCCCTGTGAGCATCATTCAAAAGCGGGAAGAGGACTTTCTCGGCAAAGTAGATGAGTACTGTAGTGAAAACTTTCTCAAGCGCTTGAACGATGCCGGCGGATTGGCGGATGTCGCGAGCCACACACAGGCGATGATGGAGGCGTTGGCGAATGCGATGCAGCAGAATCGCGGGACGATTGTCAAAGACTTGCAAGACTCGCAGGAGAAGATGGCCGAGTTGCACGCGGAACAGGTGGAGCACTATCGAGCCGTCAGTGAGGCCCTGGAGAGTGATGCCTCTGATCATCGCCGCACGGTGTCGGGCGAGGTGGTAGAGATGGTGGGCAGTGTCCAGTCGTCTGTCGGAGAGATGGCCACGCAAATGAGTTCCATGATGGAGCAGCAGATGACCACGGCTGTGGAGAGTGCGGAGTTGCATCAACAGCGTGTAGAGGAATTGATGGCGCAGATAGCGGGTCCGGTTGATGAGGCGTCCGCTGCACACGTAGTGGGATTGACTGAGGGCTTGGAGCGATTGAATTCCGTATTAACCGACCTCGGTGAGCGTCAGGTGGTTATTCAGCAGGAGCCGCGTCGAAAGTGGTTCCAGTCCCGCAAAGAAGGCTGAGCTAGATGGCCGCTAGACAGAGGGATGACGGAGAGACCGGCGTATCCCTGTTCCCTTTCCTAAGTATTCTCGCGTGCATGATAGGCACGCTCACCCTGATGATCATGGCGCTCGCTCTGACGGGCATGACTCCGACTGGCGGGCGTGAAGAAGACGAGGTGGCACGCGCCGAAGAAAATGCGAGACTTCAAAAAGCGTTGAAGGCGTCTAGGTCCAAAATTATTGAACGGCGAAAGCAAGTGGGCCAAGCCAAGGCGGTGAATCAGAAAGTGACGCTTGCTCAGACCCGGGTGCAATCTTTGCGCGATGCCGAGAAAATGGCCTCCGCGAGTGCGGCACAGGTCGCCAAGCTGAAGGCGCAGAGAGCAGCTCTTCAAAAAACGGTGGCCCAGAAGAAGGCTCGTGTGGCGACCATGGAGAAGGACGCGGCACGTCTTTCGAAAGAGCTCAAGGCTCTGAATGCGAGCATAGCGACGCGTCAGCAAGTCTCATCCGATGCTACCTTGCAGGTGCTGCCTCCCTCCGGAGGTGCCAAGTTGACCTATACGCCGACCTTCGTTGAGGCGCGAAAGACTGGGATCACGATTCATACAGGGGCGAAGCCGCGCGAGATCGCAACGGGAAATATCGGCAAGGACAAGAGCTTCGCGGATCTACTTAAGCGACTTTCGGGAGACGCAAGTTCTCAGATTGTTTTGTTGATTCGGAGTGATGGGCTGGATGCCAGAGCTCAGGTGTTAAATCATACACGTAAGCATGGTGTCGTGTGCGGGCAGCTTCCTTTGTTGGGTAAGGGGAAGCTCGATTTGAGTGGGGTTGGGAAGTAGGCATGAGCCGTAGAAAAAACGAACAGTTAGGCAGCATGGATTCGCTGCTGGATACCATGACGAATGTCGTGGGCATTCTCGTCATCCTATTGGTTGTGACGCAGCTTGGTGTGGCGAGTGCTGTTAAGCGGATTATTTCCAGTCTGCCGGAGGTGAGCGAGGAGGAATTGGTTGTGACTCAGCGCGAGTTCGAGACGGCTGGAGCGACCTTAGAAGGCTTGGAGAATCAGTGGGCCTCCTTGAGTCCGAAAACTGACGATCAGCAGCGAGTGTTGTCACAGTTGGAAAAAGATGTGGCCACCCTAGAAGCCGCAGGTGGATCAACGAAGCCGGTGGCCTCAAAAGGGCCTGATGTGCGGGCCTTGAACAAAAGCGTTGCCGAGTTGGATAAGAAAATGGCTTCCCAGACTGCGTCCATTAAAAAAAGTCAGGCGGATCTCGCTAAAAAGAAGGTGCGCTTGTCCGAGCTTCCGGTGCGTACCGCGCCAAAGGCAAAAGTTGTTCGCGTGCCGAACCCTCGGGCGGCCACGCCGGGTGCTCGTGGCGAGTGGTTTATTTGTAAGAACAATCGCATCATCGCAATTGATACTCCAAAGATTGCGGAGATGTTTAGTAAGCGGGTCGTTGCGCAGAAGTCGAGACTACGATTTGGTTCAGCAAAGAACTCCATCGCAAAAAGCGGATTAAGGAAGGCTGGGTCGAAACCGGCAAAGAGCCAGCCGAAGCCAGCGACGATCTACGACCGTTTGAAGCTGGAAGCTTATTTCAAAAAGTATCCAGCAACTATTAGTGGTCACAAGGTTTCGGGCTATGGACGGGCGTGGGCCAGCGGGTGTTGGATCAAGCTGAATGTGTCGATGACATCGGGAGAGTCGCCCGCGGCTATAGGTAACCGTTTATCCAAATTTCAGAGAACGTTAAAACAGGTGAAGACGCGGAAGAATTTCGCGCGGTTTCTCGTCTATACAGATAGCTTCGAGGTGTATCTCAAAGCGCGCACCATTTGTGAGCGTGAGCGAGTGCCCGCTGGCTGGGGTCTCATAGGCACTCCCGAGTGGGAGACGTGGCAGGCTGTCCCCGCAATCAAGCTGAACATCACCAAACCGCGCCCCCCTGCGCCGCCAAAGGATCCAACAAAAAAATCGCCGCCTAAGGCTGTGCCAAAGTTGTTGGATTGATGTTGTTGGGATAAAGGGGACGGCCTTGAGTGGTCTGGCCTACATTGCTAGAGGAGGGACAGGCCTCCCATGACGCCCCTTGAACACCGCGTCGCTCCTTGTCGACATGAGCAGGTCCGACCTGCCGGGCTTGAAGACCTTGTGCCTCGAATAGAACGCCATCACTGCGTGTCCCTCTAGGGTCCTGAGCGTGGGAAAACGGGCTTTCGGTTTAAATCGGACAATGAGGTGTTGTTTAGGTGCCGTGGCTTCCATATAGTTGTGTGACTACTGGGCATGCATAGGAATGAGGTGTTGTCGCGAGAACAGGGTGTATTCGAGGTATACACATTTTTGAAAGGTGTAAAATGAACGTTTTTATTAAAGTTGTAGTGGTTGTGAGTGCACTTTTAGTAGGACTGAGTGCAGGTCGTAGTCTGGAGTTGCGGGCGGGGGAGTTTTCATCGCTCTTCGATGGCAAGACCTTGACGGGCTGGAATGGGGATTCGGACTACTGGAGTGTCGAGGACGGAGCCCTCACGGGTGACAGCACGGACAAAAAGCTCAAGGCATCGACCTATATCTATTCAGACGACTCATTTGACGATTTCGAATTGCACTTCAAGTTTCGCATCACAAGCGAGTGGGGTAACTCCGGCGTGCAGTACCGTAGCCGCGTGAAAGATAAAAGTAAGTACACCATAGATGGGTATCAGGCTGACATTGAGACGGGAGACAGCTACAGCGGCATCCTATATGAAGTAGGCGGTCGCAAGTTCATTGCGCGCCGAGGTGAACAGGTTCAAATCGCTAAGGACGGAAAGAAGACCATCGTCGGTCAAACATGTGATCCGGCTATCGCGCAAAACGCGATTAAGAATGGCGCGTGGAGCGACTATGTCGTCATCGCCTATAAGAACAAGTTACGGCACATCATTAATGGTTTTGTCACCGTTGAGGTTGAAGACAACGAGCCGGGCAAGGGGGCCTTGTCTGGCATTTTTGCCTTTCAGATGCACCAGGGACCGTCGATGAAGGTGCAGTTTAAGGACATTAAAATCAAAAAAATCAAGGCCTTCCCGTCTGCGCCGGTTCGGGGTGAGGCTGAGCTGAAGAAGGCTGTTTCTCCAAAATTGCGTAAGTCCGCTGGCTTGGACCTGATGCCGGGCTTTGAAGCAGAGCTGGTTTATTCTGCGGACCTCAAAACGCAGAACTCATGGATCTCCATGACCTTTGATGACAAAGGGCGCATCATTGCGACAACGGAGGACAAGCGGATGTTTCGACTGTCGCTTCCGGAATCGGGCGGTTCGGTTGACGTTAAGAGTGAGCAGCTTCGTGTAGAGGGTGTCAGCGACGTCAGAGGGCTGCTCTATGCCTTCGATAGTTTGTATGTGGCGTCGAGCGAGGGAGTCCTCCGACTGCAGGACAGTAACGGGGACGACAAGTTTGATAAAGTGACAACCATTTTGAGTCAAGTTACCTCGGTGAGTGCCCACGGTTCGCATGCCATGATTGTGAGCCCTGACGGCAAGGGTATCCATTTTATCAATGGGAATATGGGCGTGTTTCAAAACAACATGCCTAGCCGACAACCGCGAGTCTGGGCGGAAGACTCGCTTCTCCCGCACACCCTAATCGGTCATGCCAGAAACATCAAAGCGCCTGGTGGTTGGATTTGCCGCTTTGACCCCGATGGTGGGAACCCCGTGATGATCGCCAGTGGTTTTCGCAATGCCTGTGATATAGCCTTCAATAGAGAGGGTGAATTATTCACTTATGATGCGGACATGGAATATGATATGGGGACCTCCTGGTACCGACCGACCCGGATCAATCATGTTGTTAGTGGCGCTGAGTATGGCTGGCGCAGCGGGAGCCAGAAGTGGCCAGATTACTATCCCGACAGCGTGGGTTCCGTGCATGACGTTGGCCCAGGTAGTCCCACGGGCATCGCGTTTGGTTACCAAGCCACGTTTCCGCAGCGATACCGTGACGCCTTGTTTGTGTGTGATTGGAGTTTTGGTGTTTTGTACGCCGTGCACCTAAGTGAGTCTGGTTCGACGTATCAGGCAGTGAAAGAGCCGTTTGTTCGCAAAATGGGTTTCCCTCTGGTTGATGTAGAAGTGGGGCCCGACGGTGCCTTGTATCTACTGACCGGCGGCTGGCGCAATCAGTCTCATGTGTATCGAATCCGGTATACGGGCGGGGAGTCGACAAGGGATGTCGCGCGTGCAAGCGGCAATCAGGCAACGAGACTGCGAGGGTTGCGCCGCGAGATCGAGAGCGATCACCGTGTGGTCGGTGCGAAGGCGGTACAGGCCAATTGGAAGTACTTGGCGCATGGCGAGCGGCCGATTCGTTATGCGGCGCGCATCGCGATCGAGAACCAAGCGCTTGAGCATTGGCAAGACCGCGTGTTTGCCGAAAAAAATCCAGTTGCGATGATCCATGCCGTGCTTGCCTTGGTGCGTCATGCTGATAAGGGCTTGATGGAGAAGGCCGTCAATCATTTGGGGCAGATCCGTTTTCAGGAGCTGAGTACGGAGCACCAATTGAATTTGTTGCGCGCGTATGGGTTGATGTTTGCTCGCTGGGGCCAGCCTTCGGAGGCTGTCGGTCAGACGGTTGTGCAGAAGATAAATCCGCACTACCCGGCAAGCGATCGATTCGTCAATAGGGAGCTCTCTCGCTTGCTAGCGTATCTTGAGGCGCCGGATGTGGTCAGCAAAACCATTGCCTTGATGGAGACGGAAAAGGTCGAGTTGGATGGCTATTATATCGAAGCGCTCAAGACCGATGCCTTGGCAAATAATAGAAATTACGGAAACAGCATCGATCAGCTGATCAAAAACTATCCGAATGTGCAGAACGTGCACCATCTATACGCACTCAAGAGTGTGACGCGCGGGTGGAGTCCCGAAACTCGGACCGCGTACTTCACGCATCTTATGAAGAGTATGAAGCGCAATGGAGGGGCTAAGTACCAGCAGTACTTGAATGATATTAAGAGCACGGCGCTGGAAAATGCTCCGGAAGATCAGCGCGAGGTATTGGCACAGATAGTGACGTCTAAGCAAGCGCCTCTTGATATAAGCAAGCTTCCTCAAGCCAAGGGCCCGGGTAAGGCATGGGAGGCGAAGGAGGTTGTGGCATTGCTTGAGACTGGCTTGAAGAATCGAGATTTCGAGAACGGCAAAAAAATGTTTAAAGCTGCCCACTGTTCCTCCTGTCACATGTTCAATGGAGAGGGAGGTGCTGCTGGACCAGACTTGAGTAATCTCGCGAACCGCTTTCCCGTCGAGTCCATCATTGAGTCCATTAATGAGCCGAGTAAGGTCATCAATAAGTTCTATCTAACAAGTGAGATCACTATGAAAGACGGTGCCGTCCATTATGGGCAGGTGCTGCGCAAGAATAGGGGCCAATTGAAGGTGATGAAAAACCCTTACGCCCCCAGTGATTTGACCGCGATCAAGGAGGGTCAGATCGCAACAGAGAAGCCAAGTCCGATATCACAAATGCCACCAAGATTGATCTCCATCTTGAATCAGGACGAGTTGCTAGACTTTATGGCCTACATATTATCAAAGGGGAATCGTCAGCATGCATATTTCGAATGATCGTGTAGCCAGTCTAGGGATTGGGTTTGCCATGCGTCCCACATGGGGCCTTTGTAGCCGTTTAGTCCGTAAAGCCTCAGAGGGACAGGCCTCGCGCGGGGGATGGAAGGGGCTTGAGCTTTTCCCGTTTGGGGCTCGCTTGACGGTTTTTTTGTTCGGTGGGCACGGAAGGGTATTGGGGGTGCTTGTTTTGGGTGCGGCCTATTTTTCGTT
>CAXMRT010000107.1:0-5150 GCA_964196025.1 uncultured Gemmatimonadales bacterium
CATTCCATATCCCGGCACAACGACAACGTTTTTCGCGGCAAGAAGAAGATCACACGTATCCTGAGCAGAAATCTCTTCGATTTCACCCGCAACCGTCTGGCTACCCCCGCTCGTGCTCGCGCTCACGGTGCCAAACCCTCCGAAGATCACACTCACAATCGATCGATTCATCGCTTTGCACATGATGTAACTCAAAATCGCACCGCTGCTGCCCACTAAGGCGCCCGTGATGATCAGCAGATCGTTCTTCAACATAAACCCCGTCGCGGCAGCTGCCCACCCTGAATAACTATTTAACATCGACACCACTACCGGCATGTCAGCCCCTCCGATCGCCATCACGAGATGCACGCCAAGCACACCCGCAATCACAGCCATGACCAACAAAGGAATCAACCCTTCATGCCCAGTCGCCGACAGAAACTGAGCGCCCAAATAGATAGACCCGCCCACAATCGCGAGATTGATCAGGTGACGCCCAGGAACCATCAATGGCTTGCTACCTACAATGCCTTGAAGTTTTCCGAACGCTACCACAGACCCCGTAAACGTGACGGCCCCTATGAAAACACCTACAAAGATCTCAATGTAGTGGATGGATCGCTCAACCCCTTCCAACACATGTCCCGCATCGAGATAAGTAGAAACGCCTACAAGCACCGCGGCGAGCCCCACGAAACTATGCAAAATGGCAACCAACTGTGGCATGCCCGTCATCTGCACACGGGCAGCTAAAACCCAACCAATCACCCCACCGACCGTGAGCATTCCCAGCATCATCGGATAACTACCGGCCTGCTGTTGAAAAAAGGTCACCGCGATCGCGATGGTAATGCCAATGACACCCAACAGGTTTCCGCGTCTGGCCGTCTCTTGATGAGCCAAGCCTCCGAGGCTAAGAATAAACAGCACCCCAGCCACAAGGTAGATCATCGACATCACGCCCTCATTCATCAGAGCTCCCCCGTTGAAACATTCTGAGCATCCGCTGCGTCACCAAAAAACCACCCGCGACATTAATCGATGCGAGAAGGATCGCGACCGCCGCTAGGATTGAGGAGACGCTCGTCACTGGCATTTTGAGCTCAAGCATAGCACCGAGCACAATAATTCCGCTGATCGCATTGGTGACGCTCATCAACGGAGTGTGTAAGGCGGCTGTTACGTTCCAAACCACTTGCCATCCGATGAAACAAGATAATATAAAGACCGTGAAATGTCCGACAAACTCAGGCGGAGCCACCCGACCTAAACCCAACAAGCCCGCCCCGACCAACACCATCATCGCTAGTGTTACCAAGGGTCGTGATTGTGTCGCGGGAGCACTCGGTGTCGACGGCGTGAGTGTGTCGGCCGGCGCTGAAGCACCATCCTGATGGCTAACAGCAGGGGCTGGCGGCGGCCACGTCACCTCAGCCGAGTGCGTCACAACAGAGCCACGAATAACCTCGTCCTCTAAATCCACGTTGATCCCGTCTTCGCCGGTCATCGCTTCGACGAAACGAAAGACGTTGGTGCCGTACATCTGACTCGCCTGCGCAGGCAGCCGGCTGGGAAGGTCCGTGTAACCAACAATTTTTACGCCGTGAACCTCTGTTACCGCATCCGCCACGGTCAAGCGACAATTCCCTCCCCGTTCGGCAGCAAGGTCCACCAAGACGGAGCCCGGCTTCATCGCTTTGAGCATCTCTTCGGTAATCAATTCTGGCGACGGCTTTCCCGGAATCAAGGCCGTGGTGATGATAATGTCAACCTCGCGAGCCTGCTCCATGAAGAGCTCCATTTCCGCTTCGATAAATTCCGGGCTCATTGTTTTGGCATATCCGCCGGTACCCGCCCCATCCTCCTCAAAACTCAGTTCCAAGAATTCTGCACCCATGCTACACACTTGGTCCTTCACCACTGGGCGTGTATCAAAGGCTCGTACAATGGCACCCAAACTCATGGCGGTCCCAACGGCAGACAAGCCGGCCACACCCGCACCGATCACCAGTACTTTCGCCGGAGCGGTTCGACCCGCAGCCGTGATCTGTCCCGTGAAAAACCGACCGAACAAATGAGCGGCCTCAATCACCGCACGATAGCCCGCAATATTGGCCATGGAACTCAGCGCGTCCATTTTCTGCGATCTCGAAAGACGCGGTACCGCATCCATCGCCACGGTGGTAACCCCAGCCCCTGCCAATGCCCTCAATAAGTCAGGGTTCAGGCCCGGCCAGATAAAAGAAATCAGAATCGCTCCACGTTTGAGACGGCCGAGTTCCTCTGTTGAGGGGCCGCGTACCTTGAGCATAATGTCGGCCTCTGACCAGACGCGGCTCGTGTCAGCAAGCACCTCGACACCTTCGGCCTCATAGGCCGCATCAGAAAAAGAGGCTGCAACACCGGCGCCCGATTCGATCCGGACCGTGTGCCCCAGAGCAATCATTTTTTGTGCGGTCTGCGGGGTCGCAGCCACACGGCGCTCCCCATCTACACTCTCCCGCGGCACACAAATCAAACTCAAGTTACAAATCCTCCGGACGCACGTCGGTCATCTCAGTGATCCACCTCAACACTAGCGAGTCGCGGGACTCAAGTAAAGCTTCGGAACGCGCGTGGTTCGATCAGCCACCAATCGAATACATCTCGACTCGACCCGCTCGATCACGCGTGCTCTCTTCCGAACGAACAACCGAATACTGATCGTCACGACCTGCCCACACCGTATCGATCCGACGGAACAATCCTTCCGTATCTCCAGCTCGCAGCATAGTTCGAAGATCGGTGCCGTTCGTGGCGAACAAGCAGGTGTAAAATTCACCCCGGGCCGAGACCCGGCCGCGATTGCAAGTCCCACAGAATGGATGCGTTACAGAGGCGATCACTCCAACCTCCCCACTGCCATCCAAGAAGTCATAACGGGAGGCCACTTGCCCATAAGGAACATCAAGTACCGGTGCTAGACCCCATCGCTCATGCAACTGCTCGACAATCTCCGCAGCAGGGACCACATCCTCGGCCGACCACTGATTACACGTCCCTGTATCCATATACTCAATAAAACGCAGCACACACCCCCGCTCCTTGAAGTAGGCTGCCAGAGGGAGAATCGCATCCTCATTCACACCTCGGCGAATAACCGCATTGATCTTAACCGGATTCAAACCTGCCGCCCTTGCAGCGTCAACGCCACGCAAAACCCGGGCCAGGTCAACCGGTGCATGGGTAATACGCTGAAAGGCATCAGGGTCGAGACTGTCCACACTCACCGTCACCCGATCCAACCCAGCGGCCTTTAGGGCCTCCGCGTGGTCTTCAAGCGTAGACCCATTGGTGGTAAGCGCAATTTCACGAATCCCAGGCACCGACCGAATCTCCGCGATGATGTCCATCAAATCCGCTCGCAACAACGGTTCTCCGCCCGTTAATCGAACCTTCACCACACCCAGTCGAGCGAACTGCTCCACGAGACATACAATTTCTTTACAGGTTAGGCGCTCGGACGGAGGGTCAAAGGTGTGCGTCACGTCATGTGGCATGCAATAATAACATCGGAAATTGCAGGCATCCGTGAGCGATAGACGCAGTTCACGCAGGGGTCGATTTCTCGTATCGCTTAACATCTTGGACCCTTGCCTTACGCGTAAATTCAGGGGAGAACGGTGAGTGAATCGAGTCGCAGCAACGTGATTTTTAGCTGCGTACCACCCACCTTATCTTCTTCCGTTCCAGCAAAGCTCAGCTCTAGATGGGCGCCCGCCGTGGAGACCTCTGCATGTTGCGCCGCTTGAGTCTCTGGAATATCAATAGCCCACATCGGGCGGCCATCAAGCTGTTCGCTGTCCGGCAAAAAATACGGTGCGTCCAATCCTGCGTTCAAAACGCCCTTCAAGGTATAAGTCTTCGCTCCTTCGGGCAATACCACCTCCGCCACAAGCTGAGCCACCGGCGCTTCCACCGTCACTGGCTCGGCCACCGCAGACTCCACGACCTTGGGCTCAACCAACTTGGGCTCAACCACCTTGGGCTCAACCACCTTGGCTGCAGCAGGAGCTGGCACGCGGGCCACCTTCTTCGGGGGATCTGGGAGAGCCTCTTTGGGCGCCGGCTGCACGAGGCTACTCTTAGGGGTCGGTGCGAGACCTCGTGCATCCGAGGGAACCTCCGCGGCCTTCTTCTTGAATTCGTTGATCGCAGCATCGACGAGTCCAGAGGCCGTACCAATCTTTTGCCGGTCCTGAGCGCCCTCCCGAATCGCAGCATCGTACCTAGATTTCATCTGCAGCTTCTGCTTTTCCGTGGCACCCCCAGCAGCCTTATATTTTTTCTTCGCCTTGGCTACGAACTCCGCCTCGTCCGATTCTTTTTGGATCGACTCTCGCTCGGTGTAGACCGTCATTTTCGCAGCCGCTTCGGCCTGACTATCAAATTGCCCTTTGACCTGAAACTTTTCCGTGGTCAGGTTAGGAAACGTCCCCGGGTACACATCTGGATCCTTCCGCCACTTATTTTTCGCCAAGCTCCGTGCCCGAGAAAAATATTTTCCCTTCTGGCGGACCTCGTCTTTATAGGCCTTATGTCCAGCCTTATCAAGAACTCGATATTCGACACGCCCGTCGGTCTTGCTAATCTTTAGCAAATAATAACGTTCAAAACCAAAAGCTGGTGTGCCTATACCCACCCACAGGAGGGCCCCCAACACAAAACCCGAAAAAAACTGTCTACTCATTCGTCATTCCTTCAATCAAAACCGACCACACACACACAACCCGCATCTTTACTGGTTGCGAGTCTATCGCTCCCAGCTAAAGGGTACAAGAACAACCCACCAGACAGCTTGACAATCCCGAGAGAAACACCTAAATATAACCCCTGTTCGTTTCGGGGGGATTAGCTCAGTTGGTAGAGCGCTTGCATGGCATGCAAGAGGTCGTGAGTTCGACTCTCATATCCTCCACCATTATTATTCGTTACCTCTTGTTTTCCAAGGGTTTCTACATCCCCTTCATCTGGGGGTAATCGAATATACTCTATTTTGTAACACTTTGTGTTACACCGGACGCTCGGAATCACAACAGGATTGTATCTTGTGAAGCGGCTGCATCGCCGTGGTGACACTTGGCATTTCCGGATAAAGGTTCCGCTCGAATTACAGCAAGTAATCGGGC
>CAXMRT010000108.1:0-10346 GCA_964196025.1 uncultured Gemmatimonadales bacterium
AGACTGTGCGGGTAGTTAGACATCCTCATACTCTAAGCATCGGCCCCTACACCAACAACACATATTTCGCTCAACAGTGAGTAACGTCGGCGACAATAGAGGCTTTTCTCGAGGACACCCCTTCGGAAACAACCCAAGCGAGATCAAGGTCCATCACTCTCGGAACTCCTAGAATACGTTCGCGACTGCAGTTGCAATCTTCTGATTTCCATCTTCGGTCGGGTGCAAACCATCTTCCTGCATGAGGTCGATAGAAATCAACGGATAGTTGTCGACCCACGTCACCCCCATCTCCCCAGCAAGACTTCTGACCTGGGCGTTTAGATTCTGATACCCTTCGTCAAACGACTCCCAACTATAATAGCCAGGCGTCACAGTCATTAAAATAGGGACAGTCTGATTCGCACGCGCCGCATCGACCATCGCTCGAAGATTTGCGATAACCTCTTCGGGCGGGACGCCTCCGTTGACGTCATTGGTCCCTGCCATGATGATCATATAGCCCGGATGCAGGCTAGACAATACGCTCAACGCTCGTGACAAAACCGCATCTGATCGCGCTCCGGGGATCCCATGGTTATGCACACTCTTACCAATCATCCCGCCTAGAAATGCGGGGTACGGCGTAACTCCAATTCCAGCAGTGAGACTGTTCCCCACAGCAGCCACCACACTCGCATCGTTTTGGCCGAAATCGTGTCCCGAACCAACCGGGTTATCATCATCGTCATCCTTACCACAGGCCGTAAGGAGAACCATGCTCAGCGCCATCATCACCGTCAATCGTTCTAGTAATCGCATACAAACCCTTCTTTTTGGAATAAGAAAAGTAGATCTTACACCATTTCAAGTGTGTCTTGCGACAAAGATTTGCTAGGCTCCAGCTCACAACCTGAGGAGATCAAAATGACCACCACAAAAAACATATTCCACCTTTCCCTAACTCTGGCTCTCGGTCTTGCTTGCAGCGGATCACTTTTCGCCAAAAACAACGTTCCGCCGGTTTTGCCTGTAGGATCACCAGCTCCGGCGTTTACTCTCAAAGGTGTCGACGATAAGACCGTCAGCCTCTCCGATTACAAGGACGCCAAACTCGTTGTCGTCGTTTTCACCTGTAATCACTGCCCAGACGCGCTCGGTGCGAGCAAACGTCTGCAAGCGTTTCACGAGACCTACAAAGACAAAGGCGTCCAACTCATCGCCATCTCCGGCAACGACCCACTCGCTTTAGAACCCTGGGAGGTGGGCTGGTCGGTACACGGTGACTCCTTTCCTGAAATGAAACTTTATGTAGAGGACTTTGGTTGGACCTTCCCCTACCTCTACGATGGCGACACACAAGCCATCACGACCGCCTATGGCGCACAAGCCACTCCACATGCCTTTGTTCTCGATGGCGAACGCAAGATTCGCTATCAAGGGGCCTTTGATGACGGTGGCCGCAACACGGGGCCCGCTAAGAACAACCACGTCATCAACGCCGTCGAAGAACTACTCGCCTCAAAACCTGTCACGCTTGAAAAAACCCGCGCCCGTGGCTGCTCAACCAAGTGGTCGTTCAAACGCGAAAAGGTAGCTGCCAAGCACGCAGCCTACAACAAACGGCCCGTCACACTTGATCTACTCGATGAGAAAACAGCAAAGGGGCTCATTGAAAACAATACTGAAAAAATTCGTATCCTTAATTTTTGGTCCACCACCTGCCCGCCTTGTGTTGTCGAACTCCCGCACTTTGTTGACTCTCAACGTCGCTATTCAGCAAGAAAGGTGGAGTTGATCACAATCTCGACCGATCCCGATGATCGACATGATAAAGCACTCGACTTGCTAAAGAAAATTCATGCGCCCGTCGTCGGCCGAATTACAAAAAGTCTCGAAGCGGAAAACCGAACAAGCAACAACTCACGCACACCACAAGCCGGCTTCGAAAAACTCGCTGACATTCTTGCACCCGACTGGGCAGGCGCCCTACCCCTAACACTGATCATCGCACCCGGCGGAAAGACGCTGTTCACTCACCTCGGCGGCATAGACGCAGTTGAACTCCGCCGCGAAATAGTCAAAGCTATCAACACTCAGTAAGTCAGCCCGGTCAGGTAAACGGGTCAAGACGGAGAATTTTAAGGGGTTTTCTAAACCCAACTGAGCATTGAACCCGTTCATCGATTTTGACACTCATCTTATATGAGCCCAATCGATCGATTCATCGCCGTACTCTCAGTCATCCTCATACCCCTACTCTCAGCCTCGTGTTGCAAAACCGATGTCAAAACGACCACACTGCGAGTCCCTGGCATGAAGAGCCCGCGCGACGTTCGCATTGTCACAAAACCCCTTAACCTCTGAACCCCTAAACCCCTGAACCCCTGAACCCCTGAACCCTGAACCCTTGAACCCTCTCCCTGACCACAAAAAAAGGCGCCCAAAATAGGACGCCTTTCACAAAACCAAACCGAACGGGACTCAGCCTATAGCGTCATCGCCTGTTTCGCCGGTTCTGATTCGAACACAGTCGTCCATATCCAACACAAAAATCTTCCCGTCGCCGATACTATCCGTACGGGCACCATTAGTTATGGCCGCAATGGCTTTATCTACATAGTCGTCGTTAACCGCCGTCTCCAACTTGACCTTACGCAACAGGCTACCGACTTCCTTGTGTCCACGATACACTTCCGCAACACCCTTCTGTCGACCACGGCCCATCACATGCGTCACTGTGACCAAGTGGATCCCTGCTTCATCCAACTTGTCTAACACCTCATCGAGACGGTCTGGCTGGATTACTGATATGATATATTTCATCGCCAATCTCCTTAGTCTAACATCGTGTACGCATGTTCGGCATGGTCGGACAAATCAAGCCCCACTCGCTCACTATGCTCGTCTGTCTTCAAGCCAACGGTCAAATCCACGACCTTCAACAGAATGGCTGACACCGTGCCCGTGTAAATGATCGTGGCCAAGACACTCTTGACTTGAACCCACGCCTGACCGAAACCGCCTGTGCCGTCAATAACGAGGAAGCCTACGGCCACAGCGCCCAAGATTCCGGCCATGCCGTGAATGCCCCACACATCCAACGAATCATCGTAACCAAATTTCTCTTTCACAATCGCCACCGAGAAGTACGCCACGCAACTCGCCAGTGCGCCAAGAAGCAAGGCACTCTGAACACTCACACTGCCACAGGCTGGCGTGATCGCAACAAGACCCGCAACCACTCCGGATATCGTCCCAAGGATTGTCGCCTTACCATCACGTATCCACTCGATGAAGGCCCAGGCGAGTCCACCCATTGCCGCACATACATGGGTGACCGCGAAAGCGCGAGCCGCAATCCCATCGGCAGCCAACTCGCTACCGGCATTAAACCCGAACCAACCAAACCAAAGCATTCCAGCTCCAAGAACAGCGAATGGAAGATTATGTGGTGGAGAGATCTTATCCGGGTACCCCTGGCGGCGCCCCAAGAACAGTGCCGTCATCAACGCTGCGATACCCGCGTTAATATGAACAACCGTTCCGCCGGCAAAATCGATGGCAACCTGCCCTTTAGCCATCAGCAGCGTTGCACCGTCTTCGCCATTAAAGTAACCACCGCCCCACGCCCAATGACACAAAGGGGTATAGCAGCAAATCAACCAGAGTGCGGAAAATACCATAAAGCCCTTGAACTTCATGCGCTCTGCGAACGCCCCAATAATTAAGGCTGGTGTGATAATCGCAAACATCCCTTGAAACACAGCAAAGAGGATATGAGGGATAGTGGAACCCGACTGCGGCTCAATGCCGACGCCCTTGAACATCCAATGCTGAGATGGATTTCCGATGAAACCGCCCCAGACATTTTCACCAAACGCGAGACTGTACCCACAAATGACCCAGAGAACCGTCATCAGACACATACACATAAAACATTGCATCAACACCGACAGAACGTTCTTCCGGCGTACCAGCCCTCCGTAGAAAAAGGCTAAACCCGGAGTCATGAACAGTACCAAGGCCGCACAAACTAACATAAAGGCTGTGTCCCCGGTATCGATTTCTGGAGCGGCAGCCACCACTGAGTCAATCTCAGTCACCGCAGTTGATGATGGGTCGGCCCCGTCAACGTCGACCACTTCTTCCGCAGCAGCGACTGCGCCCTCGCTCGCGTCCTGCGACTGTCCGAGGACAGGCAAAAACGAAAACAATCCAAACATCAACAGTGTATGGATAAATTTCATGTGTACTCCCTTAATTACTCAACTTAAAACCCAATCGATGGCCAGCAGGCCTTGCGACGACCTTAATGCGCAAATATGGCAAATTCGCCACCGAGAAAGTTTATCGATCGACATGGGTCGACACAAGCAAATTGGGGGTAACGCGCCGAAAACCGATCGTATCACGATAGAGACATGCGAAATACTCATTCAATCATTTGCCGTGTTTCGTTACGACCGAATCATTTCTTTAAACACCATTACTAGTGATCAATACCCTAAATCGCGCTGTCTCTCGCGAGCAAGACGCGCTTCTTGCGTCGCAAGACAAATGCCACAGCTAACACCAATGTCAAAATCGCCAAACCAACCAGAAGAAGGGCCAGCGGCGCACCGAAAGGCAGTTGGAGTATATGACCGAACCAGACCATGTAGCAACCGGTATCACCCTCGTGCTGCAAAACACCGCAAACCCCGAAAGGAAACGTCACCGTCCATTCATATAAATAGTCAACTTGAAGACCGTAAGCCCAAGCGGATTGCACAAAACCCACAAGCAACAACACGCTGGCGGACACAGCTCTACTCAGCACCCTTCTCACGGCTAATCCTCCTGCTTACGTTCTCGACCACTCCACGAAATCACGCGCTCTCTCACTCTGCCATAATCCGCTTCTTACGCTTTAGGACGAACACCACCGAGCCCACTCATAGGACCAAAGCCAATCCGATCCGCCTTCACAGGTGAACCAACACCGGCAGTCATAATGAAAATGAGAAAAACTGGAGTCACGCGGGGCCAGATCATGGGTAAAGGTTACGCTTGTTGACTGTTGATAAAAAGCCGGAAACCTGGAGTTTTCTGCGTAAAACGGGAATGGCCGTTGAAGTTCTATAGTAAACTTCTATAATCTCCTCATTCATTTTTAACCACGAGGAGACCCTCTCATATGCGAATCCACACATTCATTGCCCTTAGTCTCATCCTTTGCATCACCACTCTGGTTCATGGCAAAGGCTATGAACAGGGCCCGCCAACAAACGGAGCAACCGCCTACCTCACCCCAGCCGAAGAACTTAAACTCCTCCAGCTCCAAGACGACTACTACCTCGAACTTGTCCTCAGTGACCCAGACATCGAAGAACCGGTCGACATCCAGTTCGATGGCAACGGCCGCATGTACGTGTTGGAAATGCGCAACTATATGAACGATGCAAATGCCACCAATCAAAATGCAGGCACAGGAATTGTCTCCCGTCATGAAGACACTAACGGGGATGGCGTTTACAACAGTCACTCGGTTTTCGCCAAAAATTTACTGCTCCCCCGAAAAATCATGGTGCTCAACAAGGGCGTTGTAATCGGCGAGACACAAACGCACGACCTCAAATACTACGAAGATACGACCGGCGATGGAGTAGCCGACAAGATCGAACTTTTTCACGAAGGCGGCGCGCGCGGCGGCAACATGGAACATCAGCCAAACGGCTTTGTGTGGGCCCTGGACAACTGGTGGTACTCTACCTATAACGGCTTCCGCTATCGCTACACCGGCACCTCTGGCGGCGAACTTACAAAAACGACTATGCCGGGACAAAGCCAATGGGGTATTGACCAAGATCTCTATGGGAAAGTTTGGTACAACAATGCAGGGGGTGAACGTGGCCCACAAGATTACCAACACCACCTCCTTTACGGCAAAAGCGGCCGCGGAAACACCGCAGCGAACTGGACCGATGTATGGCCGATCGACAACTATCCCGACACACAAGGAGGCCATCGCCGTTTACGTGAAGACAACACACTCAACCATTTCACGGCCACCTGCGGTCAATCCATTTTTTCTGGCCACAGCCTTCCTCAAGACCTAGTCGGGGACCTCATCTTTGGTGAACCTGTCGGACGCCTCGTCCGCCGCGCGAAAATAATCGAAGATGAGAATGGAGTCGTCTCCCTCACCAACGCCTACCCTCGATCAGAATTCATCCGTACAAAAGACGCCAACTTCCATATCGTGAATTCCGCCAACGCACCAGACGGAACACTTTACCTAGTCGACATGTATCGCGGCATCATCCAACAAGGCAACTGGACGCGCAAAGGCTCCTACCTACGAGGTGTAATCGACGCTTACGGGCTCGGAAAGAATGTCGATCGCGGCCGAATTTGGCGCTTACGCCACAAAGATCATAAACGCGATAAGACCATGCCTAGAATGCTCGGAATGAAGCCCTCAAAACTGATCGGTTACCTGAACCACCCAGCTGGATGGTGGCGCATGGAAGCCCAAAAGCTCATCGTCCTTTCCGGCGACAAATCAGTCACTAAATCCCTCATAAAGATGGCGAAGAACGACTCGAACCATTTCGGTCGCCTGCACGCTCTGTGGACACTAGAAGGACTTGATGCAATCACACCAGAGATCGTCCTCACAGCAGGTGCAGACAAACACCCCCGCATTCGCGAAGCCGCACTGCGTCTCGGAGAACCTTTCTACATCAACAATACAAAGGTCGCTGACCTCGCAGTCTCCCTAACCAAAGACCCCTCAGGAATCGTCAAAAAGCAGGCCAAACTCAGTATGGTCTACGCTCAGCATCCCGCCGCGCCAAAACCCCCTCCACCGGCCAACAAGGCAGTTGCCGGCTCATTCACGAAAGCAGAGGCGGGTCTCATTGCCAAAGGCAAGATCGTCTACGACACTCTCTGCAACACCTGCCACGGCAAGGACGGCAAGGGTTACATTACATCTGACAAGTTACACATGGGTCCCTCCCTCGCCGGATCCCCACGTGTCAACGGCCACCCTGCCTTCTCAATAAGCACCGTACTCTACGGGCTCGAAGGCAAGCTTGACGGCAAAGAGTATGCGGCGAAACTCATGATCCCGATGGGATCAAACGACGACAAGTGGGTGGCAGGAGTTTTGAGCTATGTTCGCACCTCTTTCGGCAACACCGCCGCAACAGTCTCGCCCCAATTGGTTGCCGAAGTCCGGAAACGTGACGCACGCAAAAAACACTGGACCCAAGCCGAACTTGAGAAACACTATACCCCGCGCCTGAAGAATCGAGGAAAGTGGATACTTACCGCCAGCAACAATGCGGGGTCACTCAAAAACGCCGTCGATGGCAATCTACAGTCCCGCTATGATACGAAGGGAAGCCAACGCGCGGGGATGTGGCTCTCTATTGAGTTCCCGACCAAACGCATGATCGGCGGCCTCTCGCTCAACAATACGGGTTCCGGCAATGACCACGCGAGAAAACTGAAGATTGAAGTCTCTTCCGATGGCAAGTCATGGACCAAGGTCGTCGAGAAAGCCGGAACCGGGTCAGACATTAACGAATTCCTCTTCGCCAAAACCCTCGAGGCAAAACATCTAAAGATCAGCCTTCTCGAAAAGGTGCAGAGAAATTTCTGGTCCATCCACGACCTACACGTTTTCGGGAAATAAGCCAAAACCAAAAGATACACTCTGTCAGGACAACTTAAACCGAAACTAAACAAAAAAAGCTGTCCCCCAACAAAGGAAGGTCCCTCCCAGGTAAGGGGGTTATGCCGCGCAACTCGCGGCATCCATAAAACGACGACCCCCTACTTACGCCAAATCCATCGGAGGGTGTCAGGGAAGATAGCGCCGCCGTGTTTACCACTATGACCGCCCTCTCCCTTCACAAAGCGCACATCATACTCCCTGAATTCGAGCGCACTCATCATCTGCTGGTTACCCAACCACCAGTTCCCATGTTGGTTATTCAAGTCATTCGACCCATCCTGTAGAAACACTCTGATCGGACGCAACTCCGCCTTTCGAATAATTCCGGGATAACGGTCGCCTCCACGAATATTAGTAAAGCTTCCAATATGACTAATCACCTTCTGAAACGCATCCGGCCGCTCCCATGCAACGGTAAAGGCACAAATCCCCCCCGAACTCATCCCACAAATGGCACGCTCTGAGGCATTGGTGGTTAGCGTGTAACTCTTCCCTACTTCCGGCAGAATCTCATCGATCAAAAATGTCGCGTAGTCACTACTAAGCGTATCGTATTCCACGCTGCGATTGCTCGACTTCCAAGGGGACTTCGGGCGCTTACCCTCCCCGTTCAACACCAAATGACCGGGGTTAACGAATACCCCAATCGTCACCGGCATCTCTTTCTTGTGAATGAGGTTATCAAACACAGTCGGCACTCGAACCTGTCCGTCGAGTTTCACATAGGCGTGACCATCCTGAAACACCATCACGTGCGCAGCAAGCCGCTTATCATACTGCGCGGGTACATAGATGTAGTAATCACGCACCGTCCCTTCAAACACCTTGCTGCGCCATTCGTGCTTAGTCACCACCCCTACAGGAACGCCGTCCTGCACCAGGGAATCCGGGCCCAACGCTGCCTCTTCAGCCGACGCTGAGACCGCTACCACACATATGCACCATACACTCAACCACTTGAACATCAGGACCCCCTTTACATCACTTCTGGCGAACACCGTCGAACGGGCCATTCGTCATCGAACACAATGGCAATTACTCCCTGACGACCCACAAACGAAAACCCACATATAACAGCATTAAACAGACCGCGCAACACTGAGGGGAACAGCTGAAATCCATCCACAGAATCAAGCCGAATATCAACGTCTCCAGGCCGATTCTCAAGCGTTTCAGCTTGTCCACCCTGCCCCCACCGGATATAGTCAGGGCAGACTAACCAACGACCTTATGGACAAGGCCATGCATGCACTCATAGTTGATGACGATCCGGTTATCCGGCGTATTCTAACAAAATTCCTCCCGGAAATGGGCGTGGAAGCCACCGCCGTATCCACCCTCGCGGATGCACGTGCGATGCTCTTATCCGACATCATCTTTTCCGTCGTCTTCCTAGACCTGCATGTACACGGTCAATCTGGATTCGAATTTCTCGATTGGGCTGAGAATCAAAAGTTCGATACTCCACCCGAAATCCTGCTAATGTCCGGCTCTCTCCGATCCGAAACTGAGGAACGCCGACTCACCGCTGGTCACTACCTATTTCTCAACAAGGAGGACTTTTCGCGCGATAAAGTAAAATCCTACCTTCAAGCCCTAGACATCCTCTAGCAGCCAGCGCATTTTCACAGAAGACCTGTTTTTCACCTTGTTTTTCAAGCCCTAGTCCGCTACAAACAAGACTCTTCAAAGTAGCGGGTGTAGCTCAGTGGTAGAGCTCTAGCCTTCCAAGCTAGCTACGAGGGTTCGATTCCCTTCACCCGCTCCATTTTATGCGTAGGACCAACATAACGCTTGTCTACATCATCCACTCCGGTCCTAGACAAAGTCCGTAAGCCTACAATGATCAAACGTCCTACCAAAAGAAGAGATCGTCCACTCGGCCTGACAGAGCTGATCGCTATAGCTTTAGGCGGCATGGTCGGCGGCGGTATTTTTGCAATTCTTGGCGTATCCGTTGAATTCATCGGAAACTCCACACCGGTCGCGATTCTCATCGGTGGCATGCTTGCCCTTTGCGCGGCCTACTCCTACGTTAAACTGGCGCTGTTATATAAGGATGAGGGCGCCACCTATTCCTTTTTCAAGAAGACCTTTCCAAACTCCCCCTTCGCCGCCGCGGTTATAGGCTGGTTCGTCGTATTCGGGTACATCAGCACCCTAGCCCTGTATGCGTTCACGTTCTCGTCATACTTCTGCACGATGCTTACAACAGCCAACATTCCTTATCTGCGCCAGGGTGTGGCAGGACTTGTGATCTTGTTTTTCGCCATAATCAATATTGTCAGCGTCAAAGGCATGGGAAAGCTGGAGGACGTGATGGTCTATTCGAAAGTTATTCTTCTACTTATTATCTCAGGGCTGCTGGTTAACAAAGGAGATATCCACAATGCGCTCCCATTGATCGATACGCACGGCTCGTGGACAGGCATCGTGATGATCGCCGCGCTGACCTTCGTGGCGTATGAAGGATTTCAACTCGTCATCCATGCCTACAACGAAATGGATACTCCAGAAGTAAACATTCCACGGGCAATCTACAGCTCAATCGCGATCGCTACTCTGCTTTACGCAGCTATCGCTCTGGGAGCACTGGCTGCAATCCCCAAGGCGGAGATCATCGCAGGCAAGGAGTACG
>CAXMRT010000109.1:0-5652 GCA_964196025.1 uncultured Gemmatimonadales bacterium
CATCACCCCACGGAGATTGTTGCGGCGATGAGCGTGTTGACGTCGTTGCCTGCCGGTCGTCGCATCGTGGTCTATCAGCCGCATCGCTATACGCGGACCTTGGCCTTGGGCGATCAGTTTCCGCCGGCATTTGCGGGAGCCGATGAGGTCATTTTGATACCGGTGTATCCGGCATCCGAAGCGCCGATCATGGGTGGGACCATTTGGGACTTATACGAGCGTTTTCGTGCGCAGAGTGAGCTGGACGTGATGGTCGCCGATTCACTTGAGCATGCGTGGAGCTATTTACGTCATCATCTCAAGTCGGGCGATTTGCTGGCTGTGCTGGGCGCAGGCGACGTTGAGAACATCGCGGCCTGGGCGAGCGACTCCTTGCACGCGGGCGTGTCAGCGCTGGATACCTATCGCGACCCGATCTCCCGTTTGTGTGAGCGTGAGTGGCTGCATTCCGATCTCCGGCGTGATCATGTCCTCGGAACCAAGACGGGCTTGCATCTCGGCGGACGTGCCGACCTCGTGGCGGATATGCGTTCCGAGGAGGAGCTCCTTACCTTGCTCAGGACTGCCGCGAATGAACGCATCCCCGTCACCGTCATAGGTGCGGGTCGCAATAGCCTCGTGCATGACTTTGGTGTACGTGGAATTGTGGTTCGTTTGTCTGGCGATGCGTTTGCTGGCTTGCGAGTGGAGGGCGACTCCGTGGTTGCAGGGGCAGGGGTGCCTTTGAATCGTCTCGCGAGTTTGGTTGACGAGGGCAAGACCGGCTTGGTGTTTCTGGAAGCGATTCCGGGTACAGTCGGTGGGGCGACCCGAATGAATGCCGGTGCGTATGGTGCTGAGATGGTGGATTTTGTGGAGTGGGTGCGTGTGGTCGACTACAGCGGGCACGTGACGACGCTTTCGAAAGCGGATTTGGGGTTTCGTTACAGATGCTGCTCTGCGGTGCTCGACAAGATTGTGATCGAAGTCGGATTGTCGGTGCCGGATGGGGATTTGGCGGAGGCACTCGCGCGGCGCGCGATGATTGCTGAGCAGCGGGCTTGGCAATCGAGATTGCGTTCTGTCGGTTCTGTGTTTAAGAATCCTCCTGACGATCATGCCGGTCGATTGATTGAGGCGGCCGGTTTAAAGGGCTTCCGTATTGGCGGTGCCAGTTTCGCGACCGAGCATGCAAACTTTATCAATGCGGAGAAAGGTGCGCGCTCTGCGGACGTCCAAGCCTTAATTCGGCATGCGCAAGTCGCGGTTCGCGATCAGTTCGGGATTGAGTTAGAGATGGAAGTGAGTCGATATGGGTGATGAGTTGAATGCCGGAGCGGTGGTGAAGCGTGTAGCCGTGCTGCTAGGCGGGTTTTCTGACGAGCGGGAGGTGTCTCTCAGTTCTGGGGCCGCGGTCTCTAAAGGCCTGCGCGAGGCAGGCTATGATGTTGTTGAAGTGGATATCACCTCGAAAGAATGGACCCTGCCTGCCGACATCGATGCGGCCTTCATTGCCTTGCATGGCGAATATGGGGAGGATGGGGGCGTGCAGAGTCGACTCGAGGAGTTGGGCGTGCCCTATACTGGGTCGGGTCCCGAATCGAGCCGAATCGCTTTTGATAAAATTTTGTCCAAAGAGGCGTTTGTCGCTGCGGGTATCCCGACTCCGGCCTATGCCGTCTTGAAAGAGGGCGACGACTTTCCACTCCCTTTCCCCGCGGTTGTTAAGCCGCCCTGCCAAGGCTCGAGCATCGGACTGTTTATTTTGCAGAACCGAGCAGACTGGGAGCAGTGTAATCGTGACGTATGGAGGTTTGGAGCGGAGCAATTGGCGGAAGTCTTTGTTTCTGGCCGAGAATTGACCGTGGGCATGGTCGGGGATCAGGTCCTGCCTGTCATTGAAATCGTCCCAAACAGCGGCCTGTACGACTACGAGTCCAAATACACCACAGGCTTGACTGATTATCGTGTCCCAGCCCCTCTGTCAGAAGCGCAAACCGCTGAGTGCCAACAGATTGCGAAAGATGCGTACGAGGTTTTGGGGTGTTCTGGAATGGGGCGTGTGGACCTTTTATTGGCCGATAATGGCAGTTTTCACGTCTTAGAAGTCAATACGCTTCCTGGATTCACGGCCACCAGTCTCTTGCCGAAGGCGGCTGCAGCTGCAGGAATGAACTTTTCTGAGCTTTGTGATCGCATTTTACGCCTTTCAATCCTACTATAACCTCGAAATTTGACCGGTTTTTGTGCAGGAGCTAATTAGTAGGAATCACCAGTACCTCAACATGTTGCGGCCATGCTGTATCGTGATGAGGGTCTGGAATGGGAGTTGACCTATGTGGTTTGCCAAACCTAAACGTCGCAGGAAACGTCGTAAAGGGAGCAAGTCCGCATCAAAGTCCCCTTTGTTGATGGTGAAGGCCACCAGTAGTGGCGCCAGAAAGATGCGAACACATCAGATGGCGGTACTCGTATTGGTGCCACTGATCATTGCAATCGTGGGAGGATTGGTGTGGCTATCGTTTCGTGGGCTGTATTCGACGAATGATCGATACACGATCCGCGAGCTTGAAATCACGACCCATGGGGATGGTGTTGTGACGGCGGCCAAGGTACGAGCCTTTGCGGGTATCGACAAGGGGACCAATCTCTTTGCCTTCAGCGTGGGACGCATCCGAAGTGAGCTCTTGTCCGACGTACCCAACATCGAAGAAGTGGTGATTCGACGTATATTGCCGGCTAGTTTGTTCATTGATGTGTACGAGCGTCGGCCAGTGGCTCGCATTGACCGCACCCGCAACTTTATCGACGCTCACGGCCATGTTTTTTACAAAAGTCTTCACCGTGGAACGGTCCCTGTTATCCGTGGTATTCGTCAGTCCTTAACGCCCGGCGACGTGGTCGATGAGTCGGTGATGAATGCGCTCACGGTGATTGCAACCTGTGACCGCTCGCCCGAGCGATACGGCTCTGACCTGAAATTGGCGAGCATTGACGTCCGCGATCCCGACTACCTGAAGCTTTCGTTAGCTCCGAATGGACCTGTGGCCTCTGTCGATTTGGATTGGGACCAGCGCGGATTGCAAACCGAGGCGGCACGCGTCAACTTGCTAGGAAAGCTTGATCGCCTCGTCGGCGTGGTTCGAAAAGCCAAAAAAGACGGCCGGCAGCACTCTAATATTAATCTGCGACACCCAGAGACGATCACCGCCTCCGGTCCGTCAACCTGACGAGGGTTCATGGCGCCTCCCATTATTGCAGCTCTCGATATTGGGACCTCTCAGGTAATTGCCCTTGTTGGCGAGCTTCGCGAAGATGGCAACGTGATGATCACAGGCATGGGGGTTCATCCCTCCAAAGGCGTTCGCAAAGGCGAAATTATCGATCTTGAAAACAGCGTGAGCTGTGTGCGCGCCGCGATTTCTGACGCCGAGGAAAGTTCCGGAAACAGCATCCGTTCTCTGCACTTGGTGGTTACCGGTGGGCATGTGCAAAGTTTGATCAATCGCGGGACCGTGCCGGTCTTTGATCCCGGCGGGGAGATTTCCTCGGACGACATGGACCAGGTTGTCGAGGTGGCTAGTGCTATTAACCTGCCGAATGATCAAGAGTTGTTGCACACGGTTCATCAGCATTACTGCATCGATGGTCAAGAAAAAGTGAGTAACCCCGAAGGTATGGAGGGCGCCAAGCTGTCGCTCGATTTGCTGATGGTTCATGGCCAACGCAGTGTCTTGCGTAACACGATCAAAGTGGTTCAGTCGATACCACTTGAAGTTGCCGATGTTGGTTTCGGCGGGCTGTGTTCTGCCTTCGCGGTTCTGAGTCCCGAACAGAGGAGCGCGGGTGTCATCGCCATTGATCTTGGCGGTGGCGTCACGGACTATGTGGCTTATTCCGGCAACGCCCTAGCCGCAGCGGGTGCCTTGGGTGTCGGGGGTGACCACGTGACCAATGATATTGGGCAGTGTTTCACCATTCCGCGCCGACAGGCCGAAACAATCAAATGCGAGTCTGGATCTGCGATAGTGGATGTGGGGCAAGAAGGTCGTCGCTTAGCCTTGCCGGCCGAAGTCGGGTTTCAAGGACGTTCGATCAATCAGCAATCGCTACAGAAGGTCATTAATGCGCGTATGACCGAGAACTTTGAAATGATCCGCGATCGCCTAGCAGCCGATGGTGTGCTGAACTTGATCGGCGCCGGCGTGGTTCTCACCGGAGGCGGTGCTCACATGAAAGGTGTTGTGCAGTTGGCCGAAGACGTCTTTCGGCTACCGTGTCATGTGGGGCGGCCGCGAAGTGTCAGCGGATTAGCCGTCGCCACTGAGGGTCCCGAGTATGCGGCCGCGATTGGAATGGTGCAATATGCCTTCCGCACCTTGGACTCGTCGCGACGGAATTCAGTGGGCACCTGGTTCAAGGGTTTGTTGGGGTTTAACTAGGATGTATAACTACGGTGCAGACCCATCCTTGAGCGCGGTGCAGCGGATCAAAGTTGTGGGCGTCGGTGACGGCGGTTGCAATACGGTGGATCACATGTACCGCGAGTGGTCCAACGGTCCGGAGCTGGTGGCGGTCAATACGGATGCCCAGTCTTTGCAGTCGCGTGAGGTTCCGACTAAAATTCAGATAGGCTCCAATGTTGCGCGTGGTCTAGGGGCGGGCGGGGATCCGAAAGTGGGTCGGCTGGCTGTTGAAGAAGATCGCGATCTCTGCCGTGCCACATTCGAGGGCGTTGACATTGCTTTTTTTGTTGTCGGCTTAGGAGGCGGGACCGGGACCGGTGCCTTGCCGGAGATGATTGATGCCGCTCATCGGGCAGGCGCCTTGACGCTTGTTTTCGCAACCTTACCATTCGGTTTCGAAGGACAAGAGCGCATGCAACATGCCCGAAAAGGATTGGAGCTAACTCGTTCCATGGCGGATTCGGTTGTGCTGGTTCCAAATGAGCGTCTCTATGAACTGGTGGAAGAGGGCGCCAGTATCGCGGATGCCTTCCGTCACACCAATCGCATTGTCAGTCAGGCCATCATGTCCTTGTGGATGATGGTGACGCGACAAGGCTTAATCAATTTGGATTATTCTGACCTCCGCAAAGTGGTGCGACTTTCCGGCGGCACGTGCGTGTTTGGGGTAGGGTTTGGTGTGGGGTCCCGACGGACCCAGGCGGCGGTTGAGTCGATTCTTTCTTCGCCTTTATTGATTCATGGACAGCTGTTGGCGGACTCCGCCGGGTTGCTTGTGAGTATTGTGGGAGGTCCAGACCTGCGTTTGCAAGAGGTGGACTCCATCATGTCCGCGATCTCTGCTAAAGCGGGAGCGAACACCCATATTGCCATGGGAGCCATCATCGATGAGCGCTGGCACGACCGCGTATTAATTTCGGTCATGGCATCCGAAGAGTGGCAGGGCGGGGCTGACGCAGGTGAACCAAAACGGCGCGACACGGCACTGGTCAAGAAGGACGGTGCGACTGTTCTCGACAGCGGCGTAGCGGCTGAGCAGACATCAATGGCCTTCGATACCTTTGGTCGTGGACGATTTAAGGATGTGGAGCCGACAATGATAGATGGAGAAGACTTGGACATCCCGACCTTCGTTCGCCGCGGCATTCCGATTGAGAAGTAATGAAACTTGATTTCAAAGATTTGCTGCGGCAGCTAAAGGGAAACG
>CAXMRT010000110.1:0-3747 GCA_964196025.1 uncultured Gemmatimonadales bacterium
AAGGCCGAATCACTCGATCAGAGTTGTTGAGCTTCCTGACTCCAGCTATGGCGGTCACTCCTACGGTTCATGTGTACGTTGATCCATGAGCCGCAGAGCGTGCGTTGAATTGTCGCTTGCCTCCCTTCCATTAACCCCTTAAGGTGCGCGAATGGCGAGCCAAATACAATTATTGTCCCATGCTGTCGCGAACAAGATTGCGGCAGGAGAAGTGGTCGAGCGTCCAGCCTCAGCACTGAAAGAGTTGCTCGAGAACGCGGTCGATTCTGGTGCTACACAAATTGATGTTGAAGTGGTTGCCGGCGGACGGAAATTATTGGCCATTGCCGACAACGGATCGGGCATGAATCGCGATGATGCCTTGATGTCGATTGAGCGTCATGCAACCAGCAAGATTCGTGACGTTCACGACATCGAAAATATCCAGACGATGGGGTTTAGAGGCGAAGCGCTCGCGGCAATCTCGTCCGTCTCTCGTTTCACGCTTAAGACATGTCCCCAAGGGGAAATTTCGGGAACTGAAATTGTCGTCAACGGTGGGCGAATTCAAGACGTCGGTGAGGTTGGGTGTCCCGCGGGCACCTTGATCGAGGTTCGTAACTTGTTTTATAACGTGCCGGCTCGAAAGAAGTTTCTTCGAACGGAGCAGACTGAGCTCTCCCATGTGCGCGAACAGTTTATTCTGCAAGCGCTAGCGCATCCCGCTGTGGGAATGTCGTTAAAAGTCGACAGTCGGATCGTGTATTTGTTGGCTGGCAACGGGACATTGTTGGATCGGCTACGCGACTTGTTTGGGAAGGACTATGAGAAGAATCTGACGGAAGTGGATGTGCAATCTGAAGATGTGCACATCACGGGGCACATCAGCCTTCCGGGCGCCAGTCGTAGGGATCGTCATGAACAGTTTATTTTTATTAATGGCCGACCAGCGTCGGCGCCTGTGATTGGACATGCCATTCGCGAAGGGTATCGAACCTTGTTAACGAGTGACCGTCACCCCTTGTTGTTTCTGAATATCACCATGGCTCCGGACTTGGTGGATGTGAATGTGCACCCGACCAAAAAAGAGGTGCGATTCAGGCGTCCGCGACAGGTCCGCGATGCGTTGATTGATGCCATTCAAACGACGCTCAAGCGGGGGCCGGAGACGGGGGCACCTCTGCCGACCGAGGATGCGGAGCCCGTCTTCGAACTGGATGTATCTACGCCGGAGCAGATGACCATTATTGACCTGCCGCCGACGCGCTCCTTTAAGTATCCGAGTATTCCCTTGGTTGAGCCTGCTCCCGTGCTTGGGGCCTCAGAGGGATCGGAGTCCTTAGCCGATGGGGATCCTGATCGTAGCTTGATGGACGAAGGCAGGCCGGTGGATACACCTTGGGCGTATTGTCGAATCTTGGGACAGATTGGTGACTTGTATGTTTTTATGGAGACAGATGACGGCTATGTGGTGATGGATCCGCACGCCGCCCATGAACGCGTCTTGTTTGACCGTTTTATGTCGGCGTTCCTGAAAAAAGATGTTGAGAGTCAGGCCCTGCTGATACCTGAAACGATTGAGCTGATGCCGACCGATGCCGAGCGCGTGCGTGAGAACTTGGATATGTTTGAGGCGATGGGGTTTGGCGTTTCCGATTTTGGCGGTGATACATTTGTAGTGGATGCCTTGCCGGGATACTTTTCTGCTGCTTCTGCGTCCCGCATTCTAAAGGATGTTGCGGGGACGCTCGATAAGAGTGGATCAAAAGGCGGGCACGAGACTTGGCGGGAGACTGCGATTGCCACAGCTGCGTGTCGCGCAGCTGTCAAAGCTCGGGATCGTTTAAAGTTGGAAGAAATGGAGCAGCTGGTTGTCGATCTAGCGACCACGCGGATGCCATACACCTGTCCTCATGGTCGCCCGACGTTGATCTTTACGTCATTCCATGAGTTGAACCGTAAGTTCGGTCGCGAGTAGCGTTTTACTTTTGGGCTGTGATGACCCAGTAGGGTGTGCCCGATGCCTCTGATCGGCTAAGGTCTTTGAACCCTGCTTCTTCTAGAAGAGCCATCGTGTCTGTGTCTGAGAAGACTTCGCCGCCTGGACTGGTCAGCAGCATGTTGATCGAAAAGAGTGTCGACATGATTGGGGCTGTGCGGGTGGTGTCCGTCATAAGGTCAACGATGAACGCGGTTCCGCCATCGTCGAGTGAGGCGTAAATCTTTTCAAACACTTGCTTCGCTGATGCCGGCGTTTCCTGGTGCAGGGCCCCGCAATAGAACACCGCGTCATAGCCGGTGGGAAGTGGGTCGTTGTGGTAGTCGCCGGGGTGAAACGACATGCGGTCTGCGACGTCGGTGCTTTTGGTTAGTTCTTCTGAAATCGCGAGAATGGGGGGCAGGTCGAAGGCCGTGGCGGTGAGGTCTTTGTGTGTGCTTAAGAGTTGGCGGCTAAACGTGGCCGGCCCACATGCAACATCTAGGAGTTTGCGGTGGCCGTTGAGATTGATTGCCGGGATGAGGTTTGGCGCCATGCCGAGTGCGCGGCTATGCATGCCGAGGACGAAGTGTTTGGTTTTTTCCGGGTCGAATCCCAAGTGGTTGTCTTTCGGGATGACTTGGTCGCCTTGCGTTACGCATTTATCCAGCATGCCCCAAAGCGGGTAGAGATCATTGTTATACTGAAGGGCTCCGAGCATGGACATGCTGCCTGTCGGGCTGAGGTAGTCCTGGGCGCTGGGCTCGATAGCGTAGAGGCCGTCTGAGAGTGTCAAAACGTTGATTGAGACCAGAGCGTTCATCAGGATCTCGAGATGGCGGGCCGAGCAGCCGAGCTCCTGAGCCGCCGCGTTGCAGGAGGTGGGGCCGTTTTCGAAAGCAGCGAAAAGTTGAAGTTTGACTGCTGCGGAAAGGACGCCCGACTTCCAGTAGCCGGTAGCTAGGTCGGACAGGGATTCCATCGTCCAGTTCATCGTGTTTTTCTCCCTCACTCTCGAGTGTGTTTATTTCAGTTCAGCGTGATTGTGCGTATCGTGGTATATACGCCTAGATAGTGGGCAGGGTTCACTTTCACCGCACTAAGCGTGAATCCTAGCAGGACCCGATCGCCTATTGCAATCTCACAACGCATCCTGTACGATTTGCCGCAATTGATTTTCAGGAGAGAAACATGCTTGATATTAAGCGAATTCGCGATAATCCGGATGAAATCCGAGAGGGTCTGACTGCTCGTGGTGCTGATACAGCGGTCGTTGACTCTGTGCTGGAATGTGATGCGCGGCGGAGGGCGAGCTTGGCTGAGGTTGAGGCGCTCAAGGCGACGCGTAAGGCGGTCTCAAAAGAGTTTGGGAAGCGCAAAGCCGCTGGCGAGGATATGGAGTCGGTTCAGGCTGAAATGCGTGAGCTAGGTGACCGAGTGGCGGTCATGGACGAGGATATACGAAAAATTGACGACGAGTTGACGGCGCTGGTTTTGGGTATTCCGAACTTACCGCATGTCTCCACACCGCGCGGTCTGACTGAAGATGCGAATGAAGTGGTGCGGACGGTCGGAGAGATTCCTCATTTTGATTTCGAACCCAAGGCGCATATTGAGCTTTGTGAAGAACTCGGTATCCTTGACCTCAAGCGTGCGGCGCGCATGAGTGGTGCCGGGTTCCCGTTGTTTGTCGGACAGGGTGCACGGTTGGTGCGCGCCTTGAAAAACTTCATGCTCGATATGCATGTTGAGCAGCATGGTTATACCGAGGTGGCGCCTCCTTTCCTGTG
>CAXMRT010000111.1:0-18356 GCA_964196025.1 uncultured Gemmatimonadales bacterium
TAATAGCTGGATAGGGTTTCGCCCACCTCCACCTCATACTTGGTGCATATCAAGGTCGTCTTCGCCTGAGTGCGAATCCGATATGCCCCGCGGCAGGTAATCGTATACGGGTGACCGGCACGCGCAGCCGAGGCATGAATGTCCAGAGTCGGAGAAAAGTGCTCGAAGGTATACACGACTCGAGGCGTCCTCGGGAGACAAATGACGATCCGGCGCAGACTCGCCTCAACAACCGTGGTATCAGGGAACCGCAGTTCTTCAACTTTATCCCCCACCCGCAGCGCCCCGACCACCCCATGCACGCGCATCAAGCCCGTGCTAACCGCCGCACCCGCCTGATTGATCGTGAACCGTAATGCCGCCAGTGACAGGCTCGGGTTGCGATGACACTCCAACGAATACTCAAAGGTCCGGAGCCCGTAGACAAACTTGTCTACAAACCGCAGCCCCGTGGGAGTGATCTCGGTTCCCATCGTCTGCATCGCAGCAAACGCCAACTGGCTCCGACCCTCGGCTGTTTTTTGAATCTGCGATTCTTTGTAAATCCTCACACCCGACTTCGCAAGCCTCGCATAGTCCATCGGTGCCGTCGCGAGTGGGAGCGTCGTGAGCGCATTCGTCTCCGCAGCGCGTGCTGACGCGGTCACGAACATCCCCGCACCCAACGCCCATCCAACCACTATTCTCACGCCTAGACTCGTTTTTGTCATGCTCAAGCTTAACGTCTCTCGGCCTCCAGCGCAACGCCTTAGCCCTTGACGAAATCCGCCCTGCCACAGATAGTAACCTCTTTCCGTTTTAGCAGCCGTCACACACCCATACGCGAAGTCGATACGTCCATCATGCCTTTCGAACTCACACTCTTAGATATCGGTATCCGACTCCTCATCGGGATGGTCATTGGCTTCACAATCGGACTCTCTGGAGTGGGTGGAGGCTCGCTACTCATTCCCGCTCTCGTCCTTCTACTGCGGCTCGAAACCACCGTAGCCGTCGGTACCGCTAGCCTGTTCGGCTTTCTCGCAAAAATTCTCGCGACCTATAAACATTCAAAGCTCAAAACGATCGACTGGTCATCCGTTAAACTTTTTTTAGTCGGCGCCGCTCCAGGCAGCGTCGCCATCGCCATCGCCATCAACCACCATCGCAGCCACTTATCTCTATTAGATGCCGTGGCCTTCCAACGGCTACTCCTGCAGACCATCGCATGGGTCTTTGTGGGAACCACCCTTCTCATGATTCTCAAATTGCTGCGAAACCGAACGTCACGTGCATCGGCATCGGACGAGTCAAACTCGGCACCACTCTCGAACACTCGGCGCGGCGGCTTGGTACTAGCGGGTCTTTTCACCGGCATCTTGATCGGAGGCACATCCATCGGTGGCGCCGTTTTGATTATTCCCATACTCATGCTCATCGCTAGGATGAAGGCCGACAGCACGGTCGGTACGTCAATCGCCATCTCCCTCATACTCTCCCTAATCACCGCCGGAATCTATTCAAGCAACGGGCAAGTCGACATCATGACCGCAGTCATCATGTTTATCGGCTCTCTGGCAGGTATCAACTGGGGCAGCACTCTTTCTACCAAACTAAAGGAACGCACGCTCACCCTCATTATCATTGCGTTGATGGTCGTTGCAGCAGCCTCTATGTTGTTGAAGAAGTCGCCCTCTCCAACACCCACGACCTCCTCCCAGCCAGCCTTCCAACAATCAGACAGTAAAGCCCCTTGAGTAGTCACGTGCAACCACGCCCACTTCGGACCCGACCCTAAGCCATGTTACGCCTAGCGGTCATCACCGATCTGCACCAAACGTCCACACGGCATCGGCCGGACCAACAGGGCGACCGCGCGATCTACTTCCTGACGCACATCGTGGCAGCACTCAACGAATCAATCGCCCCCGACATCGTTCTGGTCGCCGGTGATATTATCAACGATCCCGCGGCCTCGGATGCGATCGAACGCTGTCACGTCCTGAACGGCATCCTCTCTCACCTCGATGCACCCCGCATAGTGATTCCCGGAAACCATGATCTGGCGCCCGCCGACTTTTATAAAATTTTTCCAAGACCGGCGGTCTTTACTGACATCGGACACCTGCGCATTCTTTCACTCGTAGATCCTGAAGAACCAGGTTCGAATGCTCGCCGAACAGCGGATGGGTTGGACCTGATGCGACTCGCACGCGACGATCACAGCGGTTCCATCGCGGTTCTCCAACACATGTCTCTGCATCCGCCCCACACCGAATTCAGCCCCTTTAACCTCACCAACGCCGAAGACGTCATCGATACCATGACAGAGGCTCGCATCGGTCTGTCGATCAGCGGACATCACCACGCCGGATTTCATTGTACCCAAGAGGGGATCTCTTTTATCAGCTGTCGCGCGCTCTGCGAAGAACCACATCCGGTTACACTGATTGAGTGGGATGGAGAATCTCCACCCGTGAATCGCGAATGGTCCCTCACTAAATTAATGCGAGAGAACGTTTAGAAGCTCTCGAACGGAAAGTCGAATTTCCAAATCGGGAGCCTCCCGATGGGCGTCTAGGATCGGGAGCGCCTCCGCACCTGCCTCTAAAATGCCGCGACGAGCGTCTGCCCGGACTCGCACATCAGGACTTCCCAGTGCTTGGATCAAGCGTTCAACGCTCTTTCGAAGGTCAGGCTCCACGCTGTCGGCAGCTTTTAGAGACGTCACCCACGTTTGATCCGTGACCCGACTCAAAAAGGTTTTTTCGGGCATCCACCCCGTGACACCATTACGGTACAAAACCTCCCTGCGCCCTCGTGTCGCGACTGGCGCCGCGGCTAACAAATCTGGCGTCACGGACGAATCGGAGTCAGTCGAGTCAGCATCTACCGCCTTCGGCATATCGGTCCTCAAGGCGAACGGCTCCTTTCGCGTTCCTCCAGGCCCAGACCACATGAAGATCGCCGCATCGGCGATCGTAGGCCGCAAATCCTCTAACTGACCCGGGTACCGCCCCGTCTTTACATTATACAACCGTATCGCAACGCCCAGCGTCTGCAACCGCCGTACGTTGCCTTCATTTTCCCGGCGATATCCAGGGGGTTCGCGCAAAGCGGTCACCGCTTGCGGCGGTTCATAGCGGATGATAGATGAAAATAACCAGCGGCCACCGCGAGGAGTCATCCCCAATTCAAACCGCCCGTTATAGCTGACTATCACGGTCGCTGCGTCACCGGCCTCGCTAATCGTTTCCGAGATAAAACGGAGTGACTCTCGTTCCTGGGCCAATGCCTCCAAACCCGATCGGCTTCTTCCATCAACACTGACCGACTCGAGAATTCGGTCCCACCCCCGAAGGTCGCCTACCAAATAGTTCTTCGCGCTGGCTAGATCCCCTTTCTCCAAGGTCTTCGAGAAGGCGGCAAACACCTCCTCGGGTCCTTCCACAGGCAACAGGGTCTCTTTTTTACCCCCCGTCTTAAAAAACAAATCCCGCGCCTCGTCTCGCAGGCTCGGTTCCGTCCCGTGTTCCACCAACCACACTAAATCCTCGCGGGCCAAGGCCAACTCTTTATCCCCAATATAAGCAAGCGCACGATACCAACGCGCCTGCGAGTGAAACGTCTGGCCTGATTCTTTCGAGTCGAGAACCTTCGTGAACGCATGCACCGCTTTCGAATACCTCTTTTTCTTAAGCAGTTCCAAGCCATCCGTAAAATTGGATGAAACGGAAAGCGCCGCAGTAACGCCCAAAATCAATAGTGTCCGTAATATCATGCCGTGAGCCTACCAGAACCTCCGACGCCCTGCCAGAATTCCTCCGCGTCATCCGCAGACGAAAGAGTGATGCCGATAGGGGTTGAAAAGGGACCCCTCACCATTGAAAACGCCCGCTAAAAATCAACAAAAACCCATATAACATACGATCGAAAGGGTTTTAACAAGGAGCCCACCTGCCTCCGCACGATTTTGACGGATACCCTAAAAGTTGTTAAAGTCGCACAGCGACGACGAGCATAACCGTCACCGATCAATTCGCTTTGTCGGTGTGACAGAACAGGAAGGCTCGTCGCCACTGGTTATGAAACGAAACCAACACATTATCGTGGCCGAGGACGATCGCTTAGTGCGAACCATTTATGCACGTGCACTCGCAGAGTATCTGTCCGACTTTGATCTTCATATCGTCGCAGACGGTCAAGACGCTCTCAACCTAGGCAAATTGCTCGACCCACTTATCATCGTAACGGACATCAATATGCCCATTCTTGGCGGCCTCGACCTCTTTCGGCAGCTGAACGATCACTGCATCGCACACGACAAATCCATGCCCGCCTTCATTTTTGTGTCGGGCGTACAAGTCGCCATTAAGGGGCTAGACAAAGACTGCCTGCAATGGCCGAACCAAACACTCGTCAAGCCATTCAAAGCCATCGAGCTGCGGCGCACGTTCAACGCCGTACTCAAAGCGATTGAGCAGGCCTGATCAAATCCCCATGTTCGACAGCCGAGTCGACACTTGATGCACAAGTTCGACGAGCCGAGGGTTCGACACCTCAAACTCTTCTACCGATTCGAGAAGCCCTTTGGTCGCCGCTTCCAACAAGCCAGGGTTCGGCTGAGCTCGTGTGGCTTCATGGGCCGTCAAACCCGCGAATCCAGTGATACTCTCTGCCGGCTCGTGATGATCTTCCGCCAACTCTTCAATCTCACTACGCAGAGACCCTAGAAGCTCGAGCAGCTCCGTCTTCTTGCCATCCCGTATAGAAGGCGCATCCTGAATGCGTCCCTCCAGTCGACTCAATGTGTCACCAATCATTCGTACCCCCTTTTGTTCAATAAAAGTATAGGAAAAAGAGGTCGGTCGGTCAACTCCAGACGAGACTCCCTGCTCGCCGTTTATTCCTTTTATTTGCCAGCCAATTCGCTTTCTGCAATAGTTCAACTCAGGAGAGCAACAGAATGGACACACCACCAGAACCAGACAGCGCCTACTTCCGCTCAGAAATCGCAAAACTAGAATCGCGCGTCTTTGAACTGGAAACAGAACTCCACGACGCCCGCATCCGCGCATGGGATCCACTCGAGCGCGCGATGTTTCAAAATCTCATGGACCACGCCCCCGACGCTATCTACTTCAAAGACCTCGACAGCCACTTTTTGCGGGTGAGTCGACACATGGCCCAGAAACACAACCCAGATGGTAATCCACGCTTACTGATCGGAAAGACCGATGCCGACTTCTTCACCGCCGAACACGCGGAACAAACCCGCATCAAAGAAAAACACATCGTTGCTTCAGGCGAAACGCTCGTCGACGAGCAGGAACACGAAATCTGGACAGACGGCAGGGACAGCTGGTGCTCCTCCACCAAGCTACCCCTAAAAGATGAACAAGGCGAAACAATCGGCACCTTCGGGGTCTCACGCGACATCACACGACGCAAACATTTGGAGCTCGAGAAAGACGCGTTGATCAGCCAACTAAAGCAGGCCCTGGGCCAAATTAAGGCACTGGACGGTCTCCTTCCTATTTGCTCCAATTGTAAAAAAATCCGGGACGACGACGGATACTGGAAACAACTAGAAGAGTACATCTCGGAACACTCAGAGGCGCGTTTTACGCACAGCGTATGCGGAACGTGTAAAGACATCCTCTATCCGGGACTCGATACCCGCGTGAAGAAAAAGCCTGCCCCTTCAGAAGACGCGTCATGACGATCCAAGCCGCCATCATCGACAAACTCACGAAAGCCCTCAATCCAACCCACTTGGACGTGGCAAACGAGAGCCACATGCACAACGTTCCCCCAGGCTCAGAGTCGCATTTTCGGGTCGTCATCGTCTCGGAGTCTTTCGATGGTGCCCCCCTAGTCAAACGCCACCGGAGCGTCAACACCGTCCTAGCCGACGATTTAAAAACCAACATCCACGCCCTCGCACTACACACCTACACGCCCGCGGAGTTTAAAGAGCGGCAGACCAAGGCCCCCGCCTCTCCAGACTGCCACGGCTAGCAGCCTGCGTCATCGCGATCGCGACTAGCCTCGACCACCGCCCGACCGGCTTCGCGTAGAACGACTCGTGGCCTGACCCTTTTGACCACTCGATCGACCGGTCGTCGAACGCCTTGCACTGGAAGCCGTTTTGCCTGGTTCCTTCTTGGCGACAGACCGGTCCGTGCTGTGCGACGATGTGCGCTCAACGCCAGAAGCCGTCCGGCTCGAACTCCGTTCCGATGACCCTGTCCAAGTGACGCCCTTGTCCGACTGGCCGCTAGTAGTCGAACTATAACTCCGCCCATCTTCTGTGCGTGACCCCTTGCCTGCCGTCGTAGACGTCCACTCGGCTCCATTGGCGCGCGTCCCCTCCCGCTCTATAGCAACGTCACGTCCGTCTTCCGTTCGGACCGACTCTCCGCTCGCGGAAACCGTGGACGTTCCTTGTTCCGAGATCCTCGAGGCCTCTGACTCCCACGTTCGGCCGTCCTCGGTTCGCGTCACCGTAGTCTCTTTTTCACCCGACACGGTGTTCCCATTGTCCAAGGTTTTTTCCCACTCTTTAGTAAGCGTCACGGTGCCGTCTTCATTTTTGACCGCTTCGCCTTCCGCTTCGCTCGTCCAAGAAGCTCCATTATCGGTCGTCCCCACCGTGACAGCTGTCCATTCTCGTCCCACCTCGGTTTTAGTTGCCTCGCCCGTGGTGACGGCGATAACGCTCTTGCCATTCGCCCGCTCACGCACGCTCTCGACCGTCCATTCACCACCCAGCTCGCCCCCGTCTCCCAACGCGCTGGTGGAGCGCTCCGCACGCTGTTCACGATGTTCAGCTCGACGCTCCTTCTTGTTCTCCAACATCTCCGTCCGTTTCTCCGCCGACATTTCCGCCACAGCCATGGTGGATACAAAAACGCTGGCTACGATGATCACTTTCATTGGGTTCGCTTTCACTCTTCACCTCCATTCGGATTATCTCTCATGCCCAAGAAACGAATGGCCCTCGGTTTTTATTGTAGGAGAATGGAATAAAAATTTTTGTGGCGGCAACGACGCATCCACCAGGCTCGTGTACATCGTGCCAAGTACCTACGTATGGAATCCCTGCCACACATGCCAATGCGACGGCTCGGACGGCACTCTAAGTACTTTGTAGATCCAACAGCATCCTATACAAGCCACCTTCTTCCGCCACCAATTCACTGTGAGACCCCTGCTGCACAACTCGGCCCTGCTTGAGAACAAGGATTCGGTCCACGTGTCGAATGGTCGATAGTCGGTGCGCGATCAGAATCGTGGTTTTGTGGGCCATCACATATGTAAGGGCTTCTTGAATCATCCGCTCGGTCTCGGTGTCAATGTTCGCTGTGGACTCATCAAATATCAACACATCTGCCCCCGATACTAACGCACGCGCCAGAGCAATCAATTGCCGTTGCCCAGCGGAAATGTTCGCCCCCTCGCTCTCTAGCTCGGTTGCATAGCCTTGCGGCAAGCGCTCTATAAACTCAGCAGCCCGGATGTTCGAACACACCCGTCTTACCGCTTCTGCAGAAATGTCGTCCCGAAACAAGGTGATGTTGTCCTCAACCGATCCGTGAAAAATTGCGGGGTCTTGCGGCACCAACACAACCGCGTGACGCAAGGCCTCGCGATCACTATCTTTGATCGGCTGACCGCCCACGCACACCTCCCCGACATCCACGTCATACAAGCGAGTCAGCAAACGGACAATAGTAGTCTTCCCAGAACCAGTCGGGCCCACTATCGCCAAGCTGCTGCCCGCTTCAATCTCAAACGAAACGTTTTTCAGCACGTCGTCGCGCTCGGCGTTATACGCAAAGGTGACACCACGCATGGCAACACCGCCTCCCTGCACCGGCGCGTGGCCAACATCGACCGGTAAAGGCAACGATACGATCTCATCAATTTTATTCAACGCTGCAAAACTCGCTTGCATGACATTGAATCGCTGTCCCAATTGCCGAAACGGTGTGAACAGCAAGTTGATATACCCGATGTACATCACCACCTCACCCGGAGTCATCACGCTCGTGGTCGAGCCCACGACCCCCAATAAAATCAAGGCCCCGATGGCCACGTAGTTCATGCCTTCGATAATCGAAAAGGTGGCGGCATCCATGCTGATCACCTTGACGCTGGTGTCACGGTAATCAACATTAGTCTTTTCAAATTCTGCAGCCAACGCCTTTTCTAAATGGAAGTTTTTTATCTCCTCACGCATGACCGTCGCTTCATTCAATTGGGCAGACATCCGACCCGTTAAGGTGCGAAGCCGATCATGGTTGGCGCGCAACAACCGCCGAAACACTTCAATGATCGCTCCAAGAATAGGCAGCATCAAACACATTCGCCAGCCGACGGTAACGTCCTGGTGAAAGATCATCGCGAACACGGCAATAATCGTAACCAAATCCTGAACGATACTGACAATGCCTGACGACAACGATTCGCCAATAGCCTCGACATCAGAGGTAGCCCGGCTGACAACCACTCCCAACGGCCGCCTCTCGAACACGGACTTTCCCAGTCGGCAAATATGGCGCACAACGGCCGACCGGATATCATTCAAGGTCCGCACCCCCGCCATCTGCAACAACACACCCTGGCCAACCGTCGCGACTAAAAGCCCCACGATCGATGCTAAATAAAGCAGGGATATCCGCAGAATGGCGTCCGTATCGTTCTGCTTGATCCCGTTATCGATCACAAGTTGCAAAAGTTTCGGGCCCGCCACAGCCAACACCGCACACACAGGCATGAGAACGAATCCCCACACAAAGCTACGCTTGTGCTGAGCGGCATGTCGGAAGAAAAATGCTGTGAGCTTTCGATCCCCCCTCACGCAACACCTCCGACCCGCTGTTCAAGCACTTGGTGTTCGTAAGTCCGGCGGTAAACGTCGTGGCGCGATAACAACTCCGTGTGCGAGCCCTTATCGACCACACACCCGTCCTCTATAATCCAAATTTCGTCACAGGGAATCAATGCCGAGATTCGATGGGAAATAAACACGAGCGTCTGGTCAGACAACCTGGCATACAAGGCCTTTAGAATTTCTTGTTCTGTATGGTGATCCACCGCTGACACAACATCGTCCAACACGAGAATTTGATGAGGCTTCACTAAGGCGCGCAGTATCGCAAGCCGCTGTTTCTGACCGCCGGATAAGTTGATCCCATTCTCGCCGAGCACCTCGTCCAAGCCTTCAGGGAACTCAGCGATATCTGAGGACAACTGGCTCACCAGATACGCATCATCAAAACCCAACACCCGGCCACGCTCCCGCCACGCCGCCTCATACTCCGGGTTGTCGGCGACGAGAGACACGTTCTCGCGTATCGTCCGCGCAAAATGACGACTCTCTTGAGGCGCCACGGAAAAACGCGATAAGAGCAGCGCCGTATCAATGTCCCCATAATCAACACCCTCAAAACGGCATGTCCCGGGCTCAATCGCAATATTCCCGGTCAACACTTTCACCAAAGTGGTTTTTCCACTTCCGACCGAACCGAAAATGCCATATCGCTTCCCCTTTTCAATCCGCAAGTCAGGAATGGTTAACGTGAACGGATCTCTGTGATCTTCCGCATTTGCCTGTTCGGGATAAGCGAACGTCAGATTGTTCACCTGAATCAAGGGTGCCGACTCATCATGCTGTTCCAGCAGGGAGGCGAGGGTGGAGATTGGCCGACTCTCTTGTTGCTCGTCCTGCTCATCCGCGGCGTCCAAAATTTCATACAATCGCTCGAGCGATACTTCACCTCGCTGGAACAAGGAGATGATCATGCCACCGCTACGCATCGGCTCCTGAATCAAGCCCAGAAGAATCGAAAACTCAACCAGCTGCCCAATCGTTAGACCGGTATCCCCGCCAACGATCATGTATCCGCCAACAACCATTAGAAGGAAGAGACTAAAGCTCGCAAAGCTACCCATCATGCTCCATAGCGGGACACGAATCTGGATCAGCCGTTCGTTGTCATCTCGATAGCGGTCATTTACCGCATCGTAGCGGCTCAAAATCTGATCAAAGACAGGATAAATATTCACGAGCGTATGCGCCCTGAACGTTTCCCGTATCGATTCAGACAAATCGCCGAGTGTCATTCGCGTCACGCGTGCCTGTGTCATCATCTTACGTGATAACTTCTTCACCGTTGGGATTACAATCGGGGCAATGAGAACACTCAAAACCGTCAGTACCCAACTGATCTGAAGCATCTTCACGCTACACATCGCGAACAGGAACAGCGACCCAGCCGTATGCAAGACACCCATGGAAACGGTGACCCGCGCGGTCGATACATCGGATGTTCCTCGACTGATTAAATCCCCCAACTGAAAACGACTCAGCTGCGTAGGTGACAAACGCGTCAGGGCTTTGAAAAAATCACGTCGGATTTCCGCCTCGATACGTCGCCCAGGAAGAAATAATACCACGCGCGACAAGAGCCGAAACACCGCCAACCCGACCCCCAAGGCGATAATCATCCAGGACAACTCGACCAGCGTTGCGCGTGCACGCTCCGTCAGAATCGCCGCCTCACTGTTTTCGTTCAGTAAGTCGACCGCTTCACTGATATGCGACGGCACCACCGTCATGCACCAAATATTCACCGCCAGACAGGACAGCCCCACCACATACAACAGGATCTTGCCCGGGATATAGGCACGCAGAAATCGACCGATCGTCCGCACTACTGCTCCGTTCCCTGGGTCGATACGCGCGACGCAGGAATCTGCACCACACATACCGTTATAAACACAAACATCATGGCTACCACCTGAATCAAGGTGATCTGCTCACCATCCCGCAGGCCCCACGCCATGGCGACAAACGGAATGATATACGACACCATCGAAATATAGAGAGGGCTGACTTTATTCAGCAAGACGTAAAACGCCGCCGTCGCCAAACCCGTACACACCACGCCCAGCACAACAATCGCCACCACGGCCGTCCCATTTCCCGCCAGCACAAATACGGGCGCTGGTTCCAACACAGCGTGCAGAGGAATCTCAGCCAACAACACCGCAATTCCCGCAACGGTCAGGGTACACGAAGACGCGACAATCGGATCGATCCCTTGCAGGTGTCGTTTCGCCAGAGTAGCCGTGTACGAATAACAAAAAGGCACCATTAGCGCCAGACACACGTCCAAGAGGTCCAGCTGTAGCGCCCTCGCATCCCACATCAAGACGAGCAGACAGACCAAGCCACCAATCACACCCATAAGCTCGGGCCGGCTAGGCCGCGTTTTTAAAATGGGGATCGACCACAACAGCGTGGCGAGAGGGACAAATACCATGACCATGCCCATAAAGGCGCTATGCTGAGTATGGTCGATCACAAAGGGCTGCAAGGTGAAAGGAATCGCATTTCCGGCCATGCACACCACCAGCAGGGCCCACAGTTGCTCCCGCGATATTGGGCCCTTTTTCCAGCGAACAAGCGCCAGCGGAAATAAAACCAGCCCCCCCAATAATAAACGATACCCGCTCACCCGCATCCCACCAAAAACCGGCGTCGCTATTTTCATCAAAATAAACGACGAGCCCCAAACAAGACACATCATGCTGAACAAAAAAGGAACGATCAAAGGGACACGCTTCACAGAGATCACGCCCCCTGCCGAATGTCAGCATGCAAGCGCTCGAGGTCCGCATCTTGCAGCGCGAAGTCACGAAGGCCCGGGCTAAGCGTAAACGCCGCAAGTAGATAGGCGCGGGCATCGTCTAACGCCCCCAACTGACACTCGTAACAGCCTAAGTTATACGAGATAATCGCTTCTTCAGGAAATTGATCCAACGCCGTGACCAAAATCTCTCGAGCCGCTTCGATCGACTCGGCCCGCCGGACGGCGTACGCATAGTTAACCCACGCGTCTACATCCTCCGCATGCTGAGTCCACAACGTTTTTGAAACGTCGCGACCCCGCGTCCAGTCGTCCGTCAGTTGACAGAGGCGATACACCACCGTCAAGTAACGCCTGTCCTGATGGTAGTCCGTCGGCACACCCTTCAATTCAAGCACGGCATCCTCGACCAGCTTCAAGTCCAGGTATCCATCGGCTGCACGAATTGTACGCGCAATTTGAACAGGTAAGGTTCCACTCATGAGACAACCAGCAGTATCACAGAGAAGGATGCAAACGCGAGCACCGTGCTCACAGCAACACTGTTCGCGGCTAGGTCAGGATCACCGCCCATCTGGTCGGTCAACACATAGGACGCGACCGCAGTTGGGGACGCAGACATGACGAGGGCCACCAACAACTGCAATGAATCAAGCCCCAACAAATAACCCACGACCCCGGCGACCAAAGGTGCGACCACAACTTTAATGATCGCCGCACCAACCGCCCACGAGACGCGCGTCCGAATCTTCGTCAGCGCGAGTTGCGCCCCGATTCCCATCAACGCCATCGCGAGTGCCGCCTGCCCCATCACTGTACACGTTCGCTCAACGAAGACTGGAAGCGGGACTGCGAACCGATTGCATAACCAGCCCGCGACACACGCGATAATCAGTGGATTGGTCAGCCACTTGCGCACGATGCTCATGATCGTTGGCGCATTCCCGTTTTTCTGATGCACTAAGAGGGTAAGGACTCCCAGAATGTTGTACCAAATCACCATATACGCTAGCGCCAAATACATCGCTACCGATGCTATCTCCGCAGCCGCTCGCGTCGCTTCTGGGTTCGACGACCTTTCAACCGCAGCAAATAAGCTGAACTCGACAACCGGTAGAGCCACGAAGGCGAGATTCCCCCTGAATGACGCATGTACGAACGCGCCCATAGACGATGGTGGCAGCCGGCCCACGCCCCCCGCCAGTCGGGCTACCATGTAGCAGGCGACCATCGCCGCGAACACAGCCACATACACACCCTCCAAGTGGCCCACCGATAGGTCTGCCAGAGAAATCTTGACGAATAAGAGACACGGCAACCCAACCCAATAGGCAATCCCGACGAGACCGCGTTGCACCTCGCGCGTGACAAGTCCAAGCTGGGTGAGCCCAAAGCCAATGCCCATAACGAGAAACACAGGAAGTAGAATGGTGAGGGTCTCAAGCACTAGTTCATCCCTACCATTTCCGGTAAAACCGTTCCAATTTCATCCCGAACCACCAAATCCGCAAGCCTGTCCAAGGGCGTCTCCGTCCGGTTAACGATAATCAGTCGCGCTCCATACTCCTTCGCCATCGCGGGGAACCCAGCTGCTGGCTGAACCGCGAGCGACGATCCCACTGCAATAAATACGTCACACTCTCGGCACAAGGCAGAGGCACGATACAAGTCGTCGGCCACCAAGCTCTGTCCGAAAGAAACAGTCGCAGGCTTAAAATAACCCCCGCAGGAACACTCGGGCGCGAGATCGCCTGCAGCCACACGCGCACAGGCCTCGTCCATCGACAATTCTCCGCCACAATCAAGGCACGTCACCCGTTGCATCGTCCCATGCAACTCGATCACGCTCTCATCGGGCAAACCGGAACGTTGATGAAGTCCTTCTATATTCTGCGTAATCATTCCAGCCAAACATCCCGCCTCATGTACATGCACAAACGCCATGTGTCCTCGATTCGGATCGGCCTTGCGCATCTCTGGCCAAATGGCCACTTTTTGTCGCCAATACTCTTCCCTGCCCGCGCGTGACGACTGAAATTCATCAAACATCACCGTCCGGTTCTGGGACCATACGCCCCCTGGGCTCCGAAAATCAGGAATCCCAGACTCGGTAGAGATCCCCGCGCCGCTAAACCCCACCACGCGTTGAGCGTTCTCTATCCATTGCTGTGCTTTTTCTAAAGACATAAGAGTCCAAGTTAACAGAAAGCAGCGTTAACTGGACAGCTGATAGTCGAACATAGAGTTTGCTTCCTGATTTCAATAAATTGACCTAAAGTCGGTCCTCACATGAATACACTGCCCATGACGACTCCAACCTCCACCTCCACCCACACTCGCTGGCTCGCGCCACTGCTGCTTGCGGCCGCCTGGCTCGTATCGACACCGGTACAGGGCTTCGACCATAGCTATAAAACATGGAACACGCTCCTCACAACCCATGTCGACCGCCAGGGGCGTGTAGACTATCCCGCACTTCAAAAAGACACCCACCCTTTGAACACGGTTGTTTCTCAACTCGGCTCGGTCACACCCGCGGAGATCGGATCCTGGAACGACAACCAAAAACTCGCCTATTGGATCAATGCCTATAATGTATTCACTATTCGAGCGGTAGTGGACCACTACCCACTCAAACGGGCGAGTGGCCTCAAAGCGCGCTTCTATCCCGCCAACAGCATTCGCCAGATTCCCGGTGTCTGGGACACCCTTACATGGAAGGCAGGCGGCAGCTCCATTACCTTGATTGATATCGAGAACATTAAACTCCGGAAAGAACTCGGTGATGCCAGACTTCACGTCGCCATCGTTTGCGCATCGGTCGGCTGCCCAAATTTGGCAAACACCGCTTATACAGCCGAAACCATCGACGACCGACTGGAGCTCGAATCAAAAAAATTCGTGCGGAATTTCAGCAAAGTAGCAGTCGACCCAAACAAAAAGGAGGTTCACCTCTCCAAAATCTTTGACTGGTTCACAGATGATTTTTCCAGTTACACCGCCGCAACCCGCTACGGGAAATTCAACGGACCCATCTCGTTCATCGCACAGCATGGCACCACCGCTACAAGCAATGCCCTCACCTCCGCAACCTTCTCTATCAAATGGCTCGACTATGACTGGAGCCTGAACGCACAATAATGCCCATGACAGACTCCCCCCCAAGCCCCACCGAAAGCCATATCTCGAAAAAGTCTTGGTTGGCAAAACTTCTCATCGTCGCTGCTATCGCCGGCGCAGTCAGTCTTGTTTTCTACTACGACCTACACACCACGTACCTCACACTCGACGCACTGAAGGACTCTCGCGCTTCCTTGCAATCCTCTTACGCGGCACACACAGGCCTCTTTATCATCGGGTTTATCGCTGTTTACGTCATGGTTACAGCCCTTTCAATCCCTGGGGCCACGATCATGACCCTCGCAGCCGGCGCCATTTTTGGACGCTGGGTCGGCACCGGGGTGGTTTCTATCGCCAGCACCACCGGCGCCACATTAGCATGCGTGATCGCGCGATACCTTCTCCGCGAATCCATCCAGTCAAAATTCGGGACCAAACTTGTCGCTATCAACGAAGGAATCGAACGCGAGGGAGCCTTCTACCTATTCACACTCCGGCTCGTCCCCGTGTTCCCCTTTTTCATCATCAACCTACTGATGGGACTAACCGGTATTCGACTCGTGACCTTTTTCTTCGTCAGCATGGTCGGCATGCTGCCCGCCACGTTCATCTACGTAAATGCGGGAACAGAGCTTTCTCAGATAGACTCTCTCAAGGGAATTCTCTCCCCCACCTTGATCCTAGCCTTCGTTCTGCTCGGTGTCCTACCCCTCATCATGAAATGGGTCCTGGCACGCATTCGCACAGCGCCTCCAGCCCCAGCCTCAGACGCCTAGTACACCCAACTCAACACTCGACACCCTAGAGCCCCCTCTCTATGGTAGGACTGCTATGGACAAAAACAAGGTACTCACATCACTACTGGCCGTGCTAACGGTCATCGCCGTTGGTATGGTCCTCAAGGCCACGAAAATCGTGGTCTTGCCCTTGATTATCGCGTGGCTCCTCTCTCATTTACTGAGTCCGGCGCTCGACTATCTGTGCGCACGAAAAGTAAACCGCACTCTCGGCAGCGCCATTCTAATTGTTGCCCTGCTCGGCCTAACCTATTTGTGCGGCAACTTCGTCATCGGCCAGCTCCGCCCCCTCACCAGTCGAATCGATTTTTACCAAGAACGCCTCGTCCAAATAAATCACGAATTCTCTGAAAATATGGACAAACGCTTCCCGTTTCTAAAACACGAAGAGGGTCTCGAGCCAGAGGAGACCGACCCCCTCCTGCCTCCCTCCAACGAACCCACTCAGACATCCACGAATCTCGCATCGACAGTCGTCGTTCCAGCCTTGGCCCCCATCCCTGACACGCCCCCTAACTTTCTGGAAGAGGTTGACTGGGGGTCTATGATTAAGAGCGGCCTCGTGTCCGCATCCGGCGGCGTGGTCGCCTTCGCTCGGAACCTGGTACTCATCACGGTGGTCCTCTTCTTTCTGCTGCTAGGTAAGCCGTATGTTCGCTACAAGGTGATGATGATCTTTAACCAACACGAAGCAGCGGAGGTTCGGGAGATGGAAAAATCGATCGGATCCGACATCAGTCGCTACTTAGTCGTTCAGTTTCTGATCAGCGGCGTCACCGGCATCCTTGTCTGGGGCACCTTGGACCTGCTTAACGTCCATTTCGCTGCCACATGGGGCATGCTCGCCTTTTTCCTGAACTTCATTCCGACCCTCGGGTCAATCATCGCAACCATCCCGCCCATCTTGGTCGCCATGGTCCAGTACTACCCCGACCTGACAAAACCCATACTCGTACTGATCGCGCTGCTCGCTATCCAGCAGATTATGGGGAATATTCTAACGCCCAAGGTCATGGGTGATCGTCTCGACCTAAGCCCGGTTACGATTCTCGTGTCCCTCCTCTTTTTCGGTTGGCTCTGGGGCGGTGTCGGCGCACTACTCGCAACCCCCTTAGCAGTGATCATCAAGTTGGTCTGCGCGAAAGTTGAGTTAATGAAACCACTCGGCATTATGATGAGCTCGGGTAAAGCGCTCAAAAAGCGACTGGAAGACGGCAGCGTCACCCCCCAATCATGACCTCTCCAGCAAGCCCTTCTCTACAAATCCTTGCGCGCAAGCACCCCTTTATTTCAAGCGCAATTCTCCTGCTCCCACTACTAGGCATGGTGGGCTGCGTGATCTATATCCCGGACTGGTCACTCTTAAGGCGCCTCGCAGCAGGTCTCGTCGGAGGCCTATTCATAGGCTTTATCATCACCGCCACACACGTGGTGAGGATCATTGCAGACCAAGAGTAAGTTACTTTCCGCGTGCGTTAGGACCTGAGCGCTGCAAATTTTTCATGAGATTAAGCGCACGCTCATCACGCTGATCGATAATCAACATCTGCTGAACAAACTCCGTCGCAGCACGCCGGTTCCCTTGTTGCAAAAAGTTGATTGCCGCAGCATAAAGGAAATCTAAATTCTGCGGCTCCAACTGTAACGCCATCTGGAATTGAGCCGAAGCCGCTTCTGGTTGCGCGGCGTTCTGGCACGCAAGCCCGTAGTTGTAATGCACCCGTGCGTTTTGCGGCAAATAGGTCGCCGCCTTTTTCAACGCCGCCAACATTTGCGCCTGCTGCTTCAACTCGGCATAGAGCAAACCTAATGAATACCAGCCCTGCCCATTCCGCGGATCTGCAGTCACAATATCAGTAAGCACCATCAGCGCTTTTTGGTTCTTTCCCTGCGTGTTGTACAAATTCGACAAGTTAAACCGTGCGGGATGAAAGAGTGGGTCAATTTTCACCGCCAATAAATACGCGGCTTCGGCGTCGGTGAGCTTCCCCTTCGCTTGATGATAAACACCCATATTCATATGCGACTCGGGTCGATCTTGAATGATCACCTGCCGATTCAGAAACTCTCCACTTGCCTGCGTAAGTCCGGCCAACAAACGCCCTTCGATCATCGCGTCTGGCACACCCGCGAGAACACGTGCCACACCTGTCCGAACCAACTTGGTTTCGTCCAATAACAATGGCGCCAACCAGGTGAGCTTCTGACGCTGCGCATACGGATTGCCGTCGTCGGGGTACAAACGGTCCACGCCGCTCACGGCCGCATGACGAACAAGCTCGGAAGGGTCCTTCAGGCTACCAATCATTTGGTCCAAGGACTCTTGGCTCGCGTAATCGACCAACAATTCGACGGCTGTTGCGCGCACAATATCTGGATACCCGCGGTCGCCCGCTATCGCGATAAGCTCCGGCTCCGCACTCGGATCTCCTGCCCGCCCTTTTGCGATACTCTCGGCGAAGTGATAAACACCTGTACCCGCATACCGCGGGTACCGCTGAGTAAACGCATCCAACACCCATTTTCTATCCTTGTCCGCATGACAACTCGCACAGGCATTCGGCGTCCCTAGCTTGGTCGACAGATCCGGCCGCGGAATTCGAAAGCTATGATCGCGTCTCGAATCCACCCCCATGTAAACCTTCGAGTCCATATGACAATTCACACACTGCGCCCCAGGTGTCCCTATTTCATGAAAATGATGCGCAGGCGAATCATAATCCACAGCTTTCAGACTCGGGAAGGTCGGAGGTGGCGTGGGTTGATGACAACGGACGCACAAGGCGTTGCCCGTGACATG
>CAXMRT010000112.1:0-26412 GCA_964196025.1 uncultured Gemmatimonadales bacterium
TTGGGTGTGCCGTCTCGAATGAACGTTGGTCAGGTGTTGGAGACTCATCTAGGGCTTGCGTGTAAATTCTTGGGTATGCATGCTCAGACACCGGTCTTCGATGGTATTTCGGAAGACAAGATTCATGAGATGTTGGTCGAGGCGGGTTGTAGCGAGGATGGCAAGACCGAGCTCTTCGACGGTCGGACTGGTGATCGATTTGATCAGCGGGTCGTGGTTGGCCAGATCTACATGATGAAGTTGCATCATCTCGTGACGGACAAGATTCATGCACGCGCGGTTGGTCCATACTCACTTGTTACGCAGCAACCTCTGGGCGGCAAGGCTCAGTATGGGGGTCAGCGCTTGGGCGAAATGGAAGTGTGGGCTCTGGAAGCCTACGGCGCGGCATATGCGCTGCAAGAACTTCTGACGGTCAAGAGTGATGATGTAGCCGGCCGTACTAAAATCTATGAGTCTATCGTGAAGGGGCACAACTCGCTGGAAGCGGGAATGCCGGAATCCTTCAACGTGTTGATTAACGAGCTGCGCAGCCTGTGCCTTGATGTGGTGGGCAGCAGTAGCAAAGATGACAATCTGGTAGTGTAAGGTTAATCAACCTCGAATTTAGAAAATAAGCTGGGAGGCTATACATTGAGAGATCATTCCACTGTTGAGAATACTGGGATCCTGGACATGACAGGGTTCGATTCTGTTGGTATCAAGCTTGCGGCGCCTGAAACAATCCGTTCGTGGAGTTTCGGCGAAGTTAAGAATCCAGAGACGATTAACTATCGTACTTTTAAGCCGGAGCGCGGCGGATTGTTCTGCGAGCGTATCTTTGGGCCAAGCCGTGACTGGGAGTGTAGTTGCGGTAAGTATAAGCGCATTAAGCATAAAGACGTGATCTGCGATCGCTGTGGCGTTGAGGTGACTGTGTCTCGCGTTCGTCGTGAGCGGATGGGGCACATCGACTTGGCTGTTGCGGTCTCCCATATTTGGTTCTTCAAATGTACCCCTAGTCGCATTGGGCTGGTCCTTGACTTGACGGGTGCAGCACTCGAACGCGTTTTGTACTATGAGGATTACATTGTTGTTGATCCGGGTGATACGCCTCTGGCGGTGAATCAGCTGTTGAGTGAGATCGAGTATCGCGAAGCTCAAGACAAGTATGAGGACGGCTTTAAGGCAGTGATGGGTGCTGAAGGCATCTGTGAGCTGTTGGAGTTGGCTGACCTTGATGCGTTGATGGAAGATCTTGAAACACAGATGGAAGCGACTCGCAGTAAGCAGACTCGCAAGAAGATTTCAAAACGAATGAAGTGTATCGAAGGATTCAGAACTAGCGGAACGCGTCCTGAATGGATGATTTTAAGTGTGTTGCCGGTTATTCCTCCTGACCTGCGTCCGTTGGTGCCGTTGGAAGGCGGTCGTTTTGCGACTTCCGACTTGAACGACCTCTACCGTCGAGTAATCAACCGGAACAATCGGTTGAAGAACTTGCTTCAGCTCAAGACCCCTGACGTCATTATCCGGAATGAAAAGCGGATGCTTCAGGAGGCTGTCGATGCGGTCTTCGATAACGGTCGTCATGGACGCCCTGTAACGGGTGCAGGTAACCGCCCTCTTAAATCGTTGAGTGATATGCTTAAGGGTAAGAGTGGTCGCTTCCGTCAGAACTTGTTGGGTAAGCGCGTCGATTACTCCGGCCGTTCGGTTATTGTGGTTGGACCCCATTTAAGGTTGGATCAGTGCGGGTTGCCGAAAAAAATGGCACTCGTTCTGTTTGAGCCGTTCATTATCCGTCGACTGAAGGATCTTGGCTATGTGCACACCGTTCGTAGCGCAAAGAAATTGATCGAGCGTCGGACTGAAGAGGTGTGGGATATACTTGAAGAAGTGACCAAGGGAAAGACGGTTATGTTGAACCGTGCGCCAACCTTGCATCGTTTGAGTATCCAATCTTTCGCTCCTGTTTTGGTTGAAGGCGAGGCTATTCAGCTTCATCCGTTGGTATGCACAGCATTCAATGCTGACTTCGACGGGGATCAGATGGCAGTGCACGTTCCATTGTCGGTCGAGGCACAATTGGAGTCGCGACTGTTGATGTTGTCGACGAATAGTATTTTCTCGCCGTCATCGGGCAAGTCGATCATGACGCCGACGCAAGATATCGCGCTTGGTTGCTTCTATCTGACTATGCACTCTCAGACTGACACCCGCCGAAAGTATGCCAAGAAGTCGAAGGCTGACAAAACGCCCGAACATCTACCTTTGATTGCGGACGTGAACGAGGTTCACGCTGCATTGGGCGAGGGCGACTTGCATGTGCATTCACGGATTCGGATTAAGAATCCAGATGTGGGTACTGAAACGGTCTACGGCGTGAGTGAGCCGAATGTGATCGAAACAACTGTCGGCCGAGTCTTGTTTAATGAGATCTGGCCCAATTCGGTTGGATTTATCAATACCACGGTCGATAAGGGTGGTATGGGGCAGATGATCTGGCATTGCCATCAGGAAGCCGGTCACGAAGCGACCGTTGTATTGTTGGATGCGCTGAAGCGAATGGGTTTTGAGCATGCCACAAAGGCGGGTATTTCCATCGGAATGGTTGATATGATTATTCCGCCTGAGAAGGAGGAGATTGTTGCGAAGGCGCGTGGCGAGGTTGGGGAAGTAAACAACCAGTATCGTCAAGGTGTGATCACTGATGACGAGCGCTACAACAAGATTATCGATATCTGGACGCGTGCTACTGAGGAAACCTCAAATGCTATGTACCAGGCGATAGAAGAGAACATGGGGCTGGCGGAGACGAACCCTGTGTTTATGATGGTGGAATCAAAGGCTCGTGGTAGTCGGCAGCAGATTCGTCAGCTGGCGGGTATGCGTGGTTTGATGGCCAAACCTTCCGGTGAGATTATCGAACGTCCGATTTTGTCCAACTTCCGTGAGGGTTTGAGCGTGCTTGAGTACTTTATTAGTACGCATGGTGCTCGTAAGGGCTTGGCCGATACCGCGTTGAAGACCGCTGATGCGGGTTACTTGACTCGTAAATTGGTGGATGTGTCGCAAGACGTCATCATCGTCGAGCAGGACTGCAATACGGTGAACGGTATCGAAGTCAAAGCGATCAAAGAGGGTGATGAGGACTTGGTGCCACTCGTGACTCGAATCTTGGGTCGGACAACGCTCAATGACATTCTGAATCCGATTACCAGAGAAGTGATACTCCGTGCCGGTGAGCCAATCGATGAAGCGATAGGCGAACGTATTTCGGAAATAGCTCTGGATACCGCGAAAATTCGTAGTGGGTTGACTTGTGAGTCGCGTCGCGGCTTATGTGCGCGTTGTTATGGTCGTGATTTGGCGACTGGCAAAGCCGTGGAAATCGGAACAGCCGTCGGAATTATTGCGGCCCAGTCAATCGGGGAGCCCGGTACACAGCTCACGATGCGTACGTTCCATATCGGTGGTGTCGCTCAGCAGTTAATGACGGATCCCAAACTGGTGTCTGGTAATGCGGGTGTGGTTGCGTTTACCAACCTCCGAGTCGTTGAGAATCAAGAGGGAGGTTGGGTCGTTCTTAACAAGAATGGTGCAGTTTCCATTCACGATAAGGATACCGGCCAAGAATTCGAGCGCTACACCATTGTTCTGGGGGCTGTCCTCACGGTTAAGGATGGCGATGAGGTCAAGAAGGCGACACAGTTCGCGAGTTGGGATCCGTATATCGTCCCGATTCTTTCCGAGCATGGTGGAGTTTTGAGTTTTCACGATTTTGTCGATAACGTATCGGTTAAGCAAGAGGCAGATCCTGTCTCTGGCATGAAAGAAACGGTTATCCTCGAAAACAAAGAGGACTTGCATCCGCAGGTAGTGGTGAAGGCTGTAGGGTCGGATGAGGTGTTGGGGTATTACAGTATTCCGGCTGGTGCTCATGTTGTAGTCGAAGAAGGCGAAAAAGTGTTGCCTGGCGGACTGCTTGCTAAAACCCCTCGTAAAGAATCCAAAACGAAGGATATTACGGGTGGTCTTCCACGTGTTGCAGAGCTCTTTGAAGCGCGTCAGCCGAAGGATGCCGCCGAGATCGCTAAGATTGAGGGTGCGGTCGACTTTGGTGAAAACCAGCGTGGTCGGCGTTGCTTGATTATTTGCGACGAAGAGACCGGTGATGTCGAGGAACACTTGATCCCGCTCGGTAAGCACATTGTTGTGGTCAAGGGGGACCGGGTTCATAAGGGTCAGCAGTTGACAGAAGGTCCTGTTGTGCCGCAAGAGATCCTTGAAGTTTGTGGACCACAAGAACTTCAGGAATATCTTGTGAATGAAGTGCAGCAGGTCTATAGGCTTCAGGGCGTCGAAATCAACGATAAGCATATTGAAATTATCGTGCGTCAGATGTTGCGGAAAGTCAGGATTACGGAACCGGGTGATACCGAGTTCTTGTGGGGCGAGCAGGTTGAGCGTCAGCGTTTTCAGGAGCGGAATGAGTCGGCTATGGCCGAAGGTCGTCGTCCTGCGGAAGCTCAGCCCGCACTGCTTGGTATAACGAAGGCCTCGCTTGAAACCGAGAGTTTCATCTCGGCAGCGTCGTTCCAGGATACCACCCGAGTGTTGACTGATGCAGCCACATTGGGACGGGTTGACCGTCTCCGTGGATTTAAAGAGAACGTTATCATGGGGCATTTGATCCCAGGTGGGTCCGGGTTCGGAATCCACCGGAATATCAAGCTTGTGCCGTTGGTAGAGCCTATTCCGGAGGAGGAAATGCCAGAGGTTGAGGAAGACCCTCAGGAGCAAATTCGGAATTTATTGGGATAAGCCTTGCGCGAAGGTTGGATACGGGCTATTGTTCCGACCGTTTTGCTTGTGAATTGACAGAGAAGGATGGGCTAATATGCCGACAATTAATCAATTGGTTCGTAAGGGCCGGAAGAAAATTATTAAGAAAAGCAAGGCTCCAGCATTGGTGTCTTGCCCACAGCGACGGGGTGTTTGTTTGCAGGTAAAAACGATGACTCCTAAGAAGCCGAACTCGGCTCTTCGTAAGGTTGCTCGTGTCAGACTGACTACAGGTATTGAAGTGACCGCCTATATTGGCGGAGAGGGCCACAACTTGCAGGAGCATAGCGTTGTTCTTGTGCGTGGTGGGCGAGTAAAGGATTTGCCGGGTGTTCGCTATCACGTGGTTCGTGGTACGCTCGACTGTCTAGGAGTGGATGGTCGTAAGCGTGGCCGCTCCAAGTATGGCGCAAAAAAATCTTGATTTGAGGATCGATAGACGATGTCCAGAAGGCACAAAGCAGTAAAACGTAAGAAGCAGCCGGATGCTCGATATAATAGCGAGTTGATTGCACACTTTATCAATCACATCATGCGTGATGGAAAAAAATCCATTGCTGAGCGTGTCGTGTACGGTGCGATTGATGTGGTTGTGGAGAAGTCGGGAACAGACGACCCCTTGGCGTTTGTTCAGCGCGCAGTCGACAACGTGAAGCCTCGAGTTGAGGTGAAGTCACGTCGAGTGGGTGGCGCTACGTATCAGGTGCCTATCGAGGTGTCTCGTTCACGCCAGATGGCCTTGGCGTTGCGTTGGATCATTGGTTTTTCTAAAGGGCGCAAGGGTGTAGCGATGCATATTGCGCTAGGTAACGAGCTCCTTGATGCGTATAGCGCTCAAGGTGCGGCGGTGAAGAAGCGCGACGATACGCATAAGATGGCACAGGCGAACAAGGCCTTTGCTCATTATCGTTGGTAGAAACGCTCAATTGTCCGGCGATCCGCCGGGAGATATACATGAGGTTCAGCGGCTTTGCAGCCGCTGATTGATTTTATGGAAACGCAGACATTACAGATGCGCGCTATGACGGCTGGCAAACAAGATGCAGATACGGTAGTTGCGAACGACGGGCTTGGCCTGATTCGTAATATCGGAATCATTGCGCATATCGACGCGGGTAAAACGACCGTAACTGAGCGTATCCTGTTCTATGCTGGTCGGCTCCATCGCATGGGTGAGGTGCATGAGGGTACCGCCACGATGGATTGGATGGAGCAAGAGCGCGAGCGTGGCATTACGATCACTAGCGCCGCTACGACCTGTCATTGGCGCGATCACCAGATCAATATCATCGATACGCCTGGTCATGTAGACTTCACTGTTGAGGTTGAGCGCTCTCTGAGGGTTCTGGACGGTGCAGTAGGTGTCTTTTGCGGGGTAGGAGGGGTTCAGCCTCAGTCTGAGACCGTGTGGCATCAGGCGAACCGTTACGACGTGCCTCGTATTGCGTATGTTAATAAGATGGATCGCTTGGGGGCTGACTTTAGTGCGGTTCTCGAGGAAATGCGCGAAAAGTTGGAGGCGCCGGTGGCGGCCATCCAATTGCCGTGGGGCAAAGAGGACTCATTTTGTGGGGTGATTGACCTTTTAGAGATGCAGGGACTTCTATTCGACGAGGATGATTTGGGTACTGGCTTTAGTATTGAGCCCATTCCGGCCGACCTTGCGGTCGAGGCTGAGGTGGCTCGTGCGCAGCTCATTGAGCGTTTGGCTGATCTTGATGATGTATTTATGGGGCTGTATCTAGAGCAGCCGGATTTGTCTGCAGACGTCCTTCGTGCGGCTATTCGTCGTGCCACTATCAGTGGCGTGTTGGTGCCGGTGTTGTGTGGCTCCGCGCTGAAAAATAAAGCCGTGCAGCCCTTGTTGGATGCGGTCAATTTCTACCTTCCTTCTCCTCTCGACATCTCTGATCGGAAGGGCGTGAATCCCAAGACCGGTGAGATCGACGTTCGACGGGCTGATGTGGCGGCACCCTTGAGCGCGTTGGCGTTTAAGGTGGTTCATGATTCTTACGTTGGCAAATTGCAATTTGTGCGGATCTATTCAGGCGTCTTGAAGAAGGGGATGAGTGTTTACAATCCTCGGACCTGTAAGCGTGAACGTGTTACGCGCTTGATACGCCTACACGCGGATAACCGCGAAGACGTAGACGTGTTGTCGGCAGGAGAAATCGGGGCTGTGGCTGGGTTGAAGTGGTTTACAACGGGAGATACTCTTTGTGTGGAGAACGCGCAAATTGAGTTAGACCGGATACGTTTTCCTGAGCCAGTGATTTCTATGGCTATCGAGCCAAAAACTCAGGCCGACCGTGAGAAATTAGCGGACTCCATCAATAGCTTGGTTGAAGAAGACCCGACTTTTAGTGTTCGTATCGATGAAGAGACCGGGCAGACGATTATCAGTGGTATGGGTGAGTTGCATCTAGAGATCATCACTGACAGGATTTTCCGTGAGTATAAGGTTAAGGCCAACGTAGGTAAGCCAGTGGTCGCTTACCGTGAGACGGTTAGTGCTGCGAATCGTGCGACGCATGTTTTCGATCGAGAGATTGGTGGCAAGCGACAGTTTGCGAGTGTGAGCGTGAGTGTTGAGCCTCTCAAGCGGTCGACTGGTAACGAGGTGGCGATTGATGTTCGTTCCGATCGAATTCCCGCCCAGTTCCATTCTGCGATAGAAGAGGGGTTGCGTGACGGTTTGTCCACGGGAACGCTTCGTAACGACCCGATAGCTGATGTAAAGGTGTCGGTGGTCGATGGTGATCATGAGCCTGAAGAGTCGACTGAAACCGCTTTTCGTACAGCGGCGATCATGGCTTTTCGCGAAGCAGTGTTGGGTGCCTCGCCAGTCATTTTGGAGCCGATTATGGCGGTTGACGTCATTTCGCCGGCGGATCATGTAGGTGAAGTTATTAGCGATTTGAACAGTCGGCGTGCAAAAATCACGGAAATGAGTAATCGCGGAGTGTTTCAGGTAGTAAAGGCGGAGGTTCCGTTATCGGAGCTTTTTGGCTACGCAACGGCAATTCGCTCGTTGACTAAAGGTCGGGCTAGCTACACTATGGAGCCCCATTTTTTCAGAACGGTTTCTGAAGATATTCAGAACGAATTAATTAAGTGGTGAACATATAATGGAAAATCAACGAATTCGTATACGCTTGAAAGCATATGACCACGGGGTCTTGGATCAGGCAGTTGTAGACATCGTCGATACGGCGAAGCGCACAGGCGCGCATGTGGTAGGGCCTATTCCTTTGCCGACTCGATTTGAGCGGTTCACGGTGAATAAGGGTCCGCATGTCGATAAGAAGGCGATGGAACAGTTTGAAATCCGCACGCATAAGCGCTTGTTGGATATTGTCGAGCCCACAGCGAAGACTGTGGACGAGTTAAAGAAATTGAATCTGCCTGCTGGGGTAGATATCACCATTAAGATTTGAGTGGAGCCATGCAAGGGATTATCGGAAAGAAATTAGGAATGACGCGCGTCTTCGATGAAGACGGCAAGCAGGTGCCTGTGACGGTTCTTGAGGTTGGGCCATGCCCAGTCTTGCAGCGTAAAACAGCAGCATCTGATGGTTATGATGCTGTTCAGGTTGCCTTTGAGGGACAGAAGGAGTCGCGTGTAGCTAAGCCTCAGCTGGGTGAATTTAAGAAAGCTGGCGTTGCGCCGCACCGTATCATTCAGGAGTTTCGTGTTGAGGCGACTGATGAGACGGCTGTGGGAGATGTGATTACGGCGTCGATATTTGCGGAGGTGGGTCATGTTGATGTGACGGCTCGCACCAAGGGTCGCGGTTTCCAGGGGGTTATTAAGCGTCACAATATGGCGCAGGGACGGATGAGTCACGGTGGACATTCTCGCCGGCGGCCTGGTTCGATTGGCTGTAGTTCCTATCCAGCTCGCGTCATCAAGGGTAAGAAAATGCCGGGTCATTTTGGGTACGTTGTTGTGACGACTCAGAATTTGAAGGTCGTAAAGGTTAGCGACGAGGATGGGGTTTTGCTCGTCCGCGGTGCGGTACCTGGGCCATCTGGTGGTTTGGTGACGATCAATAAAGCGTTGAAGAAAGGTTGATCGGTATGAGTTCTCTAAAAGTATTTGATAAGACGGGAGCGGCGAAGGGTGAGGTCAAGATTTCTGATGACCTGCTAACACTTACTCGTGGCACGCAGGCTCTGAAGGATGTCGTGGTTGCGTATCGCAATGCAGGACGCGGTGGCAACGCCTCTACGAAGAATAAGTCCGCTGTCGCTGGCACGGGTGCGAAACCTTGGGCGCAAAAGGGGACTGGACGGGCGCGAGCTGGTTATAAGCAGTCGCCGATTTGGCGTGGTGGTGGTGTTGCATTTGGGCCCCATCCTCGATCGTATGAGCAGAAGGTGAATCGTAAAACTGCGCAGTTGGCATTTCGCCGTGCGGCGAGCGAGAAAATTGCCGACGGTGGTCTGCGGGTTATTGACGGAATTGAGTTCGAAGAGTCCAAGACAAAGTATGCGGTGTCGTTTTTGAAATCCTTAGAGGTTACGGGGCCAGTGCTGTTGGTTCTGGCGAAGGCGCATATTCCGACGGCTCTAGCTGTGCGCAATTTGAAGCGCGTCGAGATTGTCGAGGTATCGAGTCTGAACACGTATCAGTTGCTTCGTTACCCGACTGTGTTGATTGATAAAGACGCTGTGCCGGCTTTAGAAGGTCGCCTTGGCAAAGAATCGGAAGGTGCGGCATGAACGACCCGTATTCTGTGATAGATACCATTCATTTGACCGAAAAGGGTGCGATGCTGGGTGAGACAGAGAACCAGTATTTTTTCAAAGTGAACCCCGCGGCAAATAAGTATGAAATTAAAGATGCTGTAGAGCGTCTATTTAAGGTCAGTGTGCAAAACGTGAATACCCAGAATTATATCGGGAAGAAAAAGCGTGAGCGCACACGGACGTACGGTAAGCGTTCTGACTGGAAGCGTGCGATTGTAACGCTCGCTGACGGCGACCGTATCGATTTAACCTGAGGATTGAGTTATGGCTATTAAGACATTTAAACCGTATACCCCGAGTCGGCGCCACGCCGCGCTGCCTGCGTTCGACGAGATCACGACGGCGAAGCCTGAGCGCTCGTTGTCGAAAGGTCTCCACCGGAAGGCTGGACGTAACTCGTCTGGTCGAATAACTGTTCGCCATCGCGGTGGCGGTCATAAGCGTCGCTATCGAGAGATTGATTTTCGGCGTAACAAATTTGATGTACCGGCCAAGGTCGCAACCATCGAGTACGATCCGAACAGGAGCGCGCGCATTGCGCTGTTACATTATTTGGACGGAGAGAAGCGCTATATTTTAGCACCTGTCGGTTTGGAAGTCGGGCAGATGGTGGTAAGTGGATCAAAGTCTGATCCTAAGCCTGGTAATACAATGCCGCTTTCGAGTATCCCGCTTGGTATGTTGATCCATAATTTGGAAATGATTGCCGGACGTGGTGGGCAGTGTGTTCGATCTGCTGGTTCTGCTGCGCAGTTGATGTCCCGTGAGGGCAAGTATGCTCAAATCAAGTTGCCGTCTGGTGAGATTCGTCGGTTTCGTGTTGAATGTTTGGCCACAGTTGGTCAGGTGGGAAATGCAGATCATTCGAAAATTAAGATGGGCAAGGCTGGTCGCAAGCGTTGGTTGGGTATTCGTCCGACTGTGCGTGGTGTAGCGATGAACCCGGTTGACCATCCAATGGGTGGTGGTGAAGGGCGTACGTCTGGTGGGGGTCATCCTGTGTCTCCTTGGGGGCAGTTGGCTAAGGGCGGTAAGACGCGTGCGAGAAGTAAGCCGTCGAATCGATTTATTGTGAAACGAAGGAAGAAATAGGTTATGGCACGTTCACTCAAAAAAGGTCCTTTTGTAGATGAGAAGTTGGCGAAGCGGGTCGAGCGTATGAACCGCTCTGGCGATCGTCGTCCTGTGAAAACATGGGCACGTCGGTCGATGATCACTCCTGACTTTGTCGGTCACACCATGGCTGTCCATAATGGCAAGCAGCATATATCGATATTTATTACTGAAAACATGGTTGGACATCGTTTGGGTGAGTTTTCTCCAACGCGTGCCTTTAGGCGTCATGGCCTTGCGAGTGATAAAACAGCGACTTTAAAGTAAAAAAAATGGGAATTTAGTGGACACTAAACAGGTAACTGGTAGTCTAACGCGCCTGTTATTGAAAAACGTGTTCATTTTGTTGATGTTCTTGCTGACGGTGGTGTCAGTGGGGCATGCCCAGGAGGACGCGCTGGTTGAGAAACCGGTGCAGGAGGTGTCGAAAGGATCTCGGCAAATCCGACGCTTGGTCAGTGATCTGGTGCGTGTACGTGCTGAGGTTGAGGCCTATAAGAAGCGATTGGCGTTGCGAGAGGCTGTGGAAGCGCAGTCTTCGGAGCAGAAAGCCCGCATGCAAATGCTGGCGACGCGCGAGTTGCGGATTTTGGACGTGAGTCCGGGGTTGGACATGTTGGTGTTGAACGCTGGTTCGTGGCGCGAAGTCAGGGCGGGTATGAAGTTCGCCGTTAGACGAGACGGAGTGACTATCGCGGAAGCGGTTGTGATTGATGTTCGCGAGCAGATAGCGGGCTTGTCGATCGAGAACGTTTTGGTAGAAGGTAGGGTTCCGGTTATTGGGGATCGTGCAATTTTGTTTGAGAAGAAAGAGTAGAAAATGGAAGTCAGAGCAGAATCGAAGTTTGTGAAGTTGTCTTGGCTGAAAGGTCAGGACTTGGCGCGTGATATCACGGGGCTTCCGGTTGAGGAAGCGTTGAGGATTACGCAGTTTAGTAATCGCAAAGCGGGTCGCTTTATTGGCAAGACGTTGAAGTCTGCTGTCGCGAATGCTGAAAACAATAATAGTTTGGCTGTCGAAGATTTGTATGTGAAGACAGCGGTGGTGGATAAGGGTCCGATGCATGGACGTTATTGGCCGCGCGCTCGGGGTATGGTGAGTCCTATTCGTAGGCGTATGAGCCATATCAAAATCATTTTAACGGACCAGAAGGTTCGAAAGAAATAAGGAGAGTCCCGTGGGACAAAAAGTAAATCCAATTGGATTGCGAGTAGCTGTCAATAAGGATTGGCGGTCTCGTTGGTTCAGCGATAGCCGAGGATTTGGTAAGTTGCTGAATGAAGATCTTCTTATTCGCGATACAGTGAAGAAGCGTCTTGAGAATGCGGCAGTTGCCGACGTGATTATTGAGCGATATGCCAATCGTGTTCGTGTTACGTTGTGGACGGCGCGTCCTGGGATTGTTATTGGTCGTAAAGGCCAGGACATCGAGCGTATTCGGACCGAGCTTTCTACACTGACCGGAAAAGATTTGTATATCGAGATCCGCGAGATCCGCAACGCAGATATCAATGCTCAGCTCGTCGCTGAAAACGTAGCGAGTCAGTTGTGTCGCCGGGTGTCGTTTCGCCGTGCTATGAAGCGTGCCATTAAGACGGCCATGGATATGGGTGTTGATGGGATAAAAATTCGTGCCGCTGGTCGATTGGGTGGTTCAGAGCTGGCGCGTTGTGAGGTTTATAAAGATGGTCGGACGCCTCTTCATACCTTGCGAGCGAATATTGAGTATGGATTTGCGGAAGCCGCAACACCAGCTGGTCTGATCGGTGTGAAGGTTTGGATTTGTAAGGACAAAGAAGAAGTAGACACGAAGGGGAGAGCCAATGCCTCTTATGCCTAAACGTATGAAGCACCGCAAGGTGCACCGCGGCAGTCGCCGTGGAGTGGCCCATGTTGGGTGTAACTTATCGTTCGGCGATTACGGTCTCAAGGCTCTCGAGCGTTGCTGGTTGAAGTCGGTCGTGATTGAGGCGTGTCGTGTGTCGATCAATCGCCACATGAAGCGCAAAGGAAATTTGTGGATCCGGGTGTTTCCTGACAAGCCGGTTTCTAAGAAGCCTCTCGAAACTCGTATGGGTAAGGGGAAGGGCGCTCCGGAATTTTGGGTGGCAGTGGTTAAGCCTGGCACGATGTTGTTTGAGGTGGCGGGCGTACCAGAGGCGGTTGCTCGTGAAGGGATGCGCCTAGCGGCTTGCAAGCTTCCGATTCGAACGATGTTCGTTTCGCGTAATGGTTAAGGGGACGATTTGATGAAAGCAGCTGAAGCACGAAATTTGTCGATAGAGGACCTCGAGGAGAAGCTTGAGGACTCGAAAAAGGAATTGTTTAACCTGCGCGTGCAGCAGGCTATCGGGCAGGCGGAACAGCCGCTACGTATTCGTACGCTCCGGCGTGAAGTTGCGCGCATTCACACGGTGATGCACGAGAAGCAGGCATAAGCCAGGGAATTATAGACGATGGCAGAACAAGTAACAGAGCGTAAGAATCGCAAAGAGCGGACCGGTGTGGTGGTCAGCGATAAGATGGACAAGACGATTGTGGTGATGGTTGAGACGCGTAAGGCTCACCCGCTGTATCGGAAGGTTGTTCGGGAATTCGCTAAACTCTATTCTCATGATGAAGAGAACTTGGCGAAGATGGGGGATACGGTTCGTATTTCTGAAACTCGTCCTCTTAGTAAGAGTAAGCGCTGGCGTTTGGTCGAAGTAATTGATAAGGGAGCGGCGTAACGCCGACGTTGTTCAATGATACAGGCAGAAACAGATTTATTGGTTGCGGATAATACGGGCGCTAGGCGCGTACGTTGTTTTCGCGTGTTAGGCCAGCGTAAGCGGTATGCTCATGTCGGCGATGTGGTGCGAGTGTCTGTGAAAGACGCGATTCCTGGCGGGTTGGTCAAGAAGGGTGCCAAGATGAAGGCGCTGATCGTTCGCACGAAGCACGCAGTTCGACGTTCAGACGGGACTTATTTGCGATTTGATGACAACGCGGTGGTGCTGGTGGATGACAAGTTGAATCCGCTTGGAACGCGAGTGTTTGGGCCTGTTGCGCGAGAATTGCGCGAGAAGAATTTTATGAAGGTGATTTCGTTAGCACCGGAAGTGCTCTAGAGGACGTGTCATGACAGCAATTAGAAAAGACGATACAGTAGTTGCCGTAGCAGGAAAAAACAGCGGTCGAATCGGGAAGGTGCTAGCGGTTACATCGGATAGCGACCGCGTCCTGGTTGAAGGTGTGAACCTAGTTCAGAAAACCTTGAAGAGAAATCAATCTCAGGAAAACCCTCAGGGTGGCGTTTATGAAAAAGAAGCGTCCCTCCATGTCTCTAATGTCATGTTGTATTGCTCGAAGTGCGAAAAAGGCGTCAAAGTCCGGCGCGAGCGCGACGGGAAAAAAGTGACTCGACTTTGCAAATCATGCGGCCACGCATTTGAATAACGGCGGATTTAGAAAATGGTAACTTTAAAAGAAAAATATGCGAATGAGATCTCCGTTACTCTGAAGGAGAAGCTGGGGCTGAAGAACACGATGGAGGTCCCCTGTATTGATAAGGTAGTCATTAATATGGGTATTGGTAACTCCGTCAGCAAGGATGAGTTCCGGGTGTTGGTTTCTGAGTTAGCGCAGTTGGCGGGCCAGGCACCAAAGATTACTTTGGCGCGGCAGAGTATTTCTAACTTCCGTCTTCGCGAAGGAAATCAGCTTGGCGCGAAGGTAACGCTGCGCGGGAACAAGATGTATGAGTTTTTGGATCGTTTCATTCATTGCGCCTTGCCTAGAATTCGCGATTTTCGCGGAATCCCTCGCAAAGGGTTCGATGGTCGTGGGAATTACAACTTAGGGATCACTGATCAGATTATCTTCCCTGAATTGGATCCGGATGCGATAAAGGTGACGCAGGGGATGGATGTTGCGTTTGTGACCACGGCAAAAAATGACGATGAGGCCCGGACGCTCTTGGAGCTAGTGGGTCTTCCGTTCGCCGAAGCAAAATAACGAGAAAAAGGGGTACTGGTTTTGGCTAAGCAGGCATTGATTGTTAAATCGGAAAAGACACCGAAGTTCTCGGTGCGTGCGTACAACCGCTGTAAGCGTTGCGGTCGCCCACGCGCTTTTATTCGGAAATTTCAGGTGTGTCGTATTTGTTTTAGGGAGCTGGCCTCACATGGGCAGATTCCAGGTGTAGTCAAGGCGAGTTGGTAGCGGATATGAGTCAGTGTGATCCAGTAGCAGATATGTTGACCCGGGTAAGGAATGCTCAGAGTGCTGGCAATCCAGAGTGCGGTATGCCGCACTCGCGGATGAAGTCGGACATCGCGGCGATTTTGAAGTCCGAGGGTTATATTAGAGGTTTTCGTGTCGAGGGAGAGGGCGTTCAGAAGTCCTTGATCGTTTCGTTGAAGTATTTTAATGAGGGCGAGCCGGTCATCCGCGGTATTGAGCGGGTGAGTAAGCAGGGTTTGCGTCAATTTTTTAAATGCGATGATCTGCCACAAGTGTTGAATGGTATGGGCATTGCAATTGTAACTACCTCCAAGGGTGTAATGAGTGACCGTTCTGCGCGTAAGAGTCGCGTTGGTGGCGAAGTCATGTGTTACGTCTGGTAAGGATCGCGGAAGCCATGTCAAGAATCGGAAATAAAGTTATTGAGGTACCGAGTAGTGTCACTCTAACCGTAAATGGTCAGGATGTGGGCGTGAAAGGGGCGCAAGGTGAACTTAGTTGGACCTTGCCGCAGGGTATTACGATGAGTCAAGACGGTGCAGTGTTGAGTTTCTCGCGATCAGACGATGGCAAGGAACAGCGTTCATTGCACGGGCTGTCGCGCTCGTTGGTCGCAAATATGATTGAAGGTGTTGTGACTGGTTATAAGAAGCAGCTCGTTCTTGAAGGTGTTGGGTTTCGTGCTCAAAGCAAGGGGCGTGGTATTTCGATGGCTGTTGGCTTTTCGTCTCCCGTCTTGTATGAGCCGCCAGAAGGTGTGACTCTGACCTTACCAAATGATACGAATATAGAAGTGACAGGCGCGGATAAGCAGAAGGTCGGTTTGGCCGCTGCGAGAATTCGGGCCTTTCGTCCGGCAGAACCTTACAAAGGTAAGGGTGTTCGGTACCTGGGTGAAAAAATTCGCCGCAAGGCAGGAAAGACGGTGGCATAAGTCATGGGTATTACATTAGTAAATCGTAAAGATCGACGTCTGCGTCGACGGTGGCATATTCGAAAGACTGTCAGCGGGACGTCAGGATGTCCGCGCTTGGCTGTTATGGTTTCGAACCGCTATATTTATGTTCAGGCAATTGATGATGAGGGCGCAGTGACTGTGGCTTCGGTTACGAATGCCGGGAAAAGCGGTTCACGTACAAGCGTGGCTGTCGCTGGCGAGCTCGGGACTGCCATTGCAGGGAAATTGAAAGAAAAAGGTGTTGAGCGCGTGGTATTTGATCGCGGTGGTTATCGATTTCATGGCCGAGTGAAGGCTGTGGCGGACGCTGTGGTTGAAGCCGGTGTGTCGCTTTAAGTGTTGAGGAGTGATTGTGACGGACGGTAAAAAAAGACAGAATGAAGAGAAGCCAGCGAATGAGCTGGAAGAACGGGTCATTTTTGTGAACCGCTGTTCTAAGGTGGTTAAGGGGGGGCGTCGATTTAGCTTCTCTGCACTAGTGGTGGTCGGTAATCACGCGGGCTTGGTCGGTTATGGATTTGGGAAGGCTAACGAAGTAGCTGATGCCATTCGCAAATCGACTGAAATCGCGAAGCGTAACCTCGTGTCTGTGAAGATGAAGGGGCGTACGATTCCTCACGAAGTAATTGGTGCGACAGACGGTGGACGTGTTTTGTTGCGACCTGCCTCAGAGGGTACCGGGGTTATTGCGGGTGGTGGTGTTCGTGCCGTGTTGGATTTAGCTGGTGTCCACGACGTTCTCGGAAAGTCACTGGGCAGCAATAATAAGATCAATGTTGTGAAGGCGACCTTTAAGGCGCTTGAGCAGTTGCGGACGTGGAGTGAAATCCAGGCGATCCGCCAGATGGAACAAGTTTAACCGTAGTTTAAGGTATGTGAACAATGATAACCTTGCATGAATTGAGTAATACACCGGGTGCTCGTCACCGTCGGAAACGTGTTGGACGTGGCCCGGGATCTGGCATGGGCAAAACCTGTGGCCGTGGTCACAAAGGGCAGATGTCTCGTAAGGGACATAAGCATAAGGTCGGATTCGAAGGGGGTCAGATGCGTCTGATTCGCCGTCTGCCTAAGCGTGGTTTTAATAATTTCAACAGGGTCGAATATACTGCCCTGAACGTATCTGCCTTGAACATTTTTGACGATGGAGCCGACATAACGGTTGCAGCGCTCAACGAGCGTGGACTCGCTAAAGGGTCAGCGGACGGCGTGAAATTGCTGGGGAATGGAAAGCTAGAGAAGAAGCTTACTATTAAACTGCAGGCGTTCAGCAAAAGTGCTCGCGAACAGGTTGAGTCCCTCGGCGGCGCCTGCGAAGTTGTTAAGTTTAAGTAACCGAGCGTTTAAAGACCCTCAGATCCAAACGGAGCGCAGATCATGCTAGCCGCATTTGTAAACAGTTTTAAAATTCCAGAATTGCGAACACGCATTCTGTTTACGATCGGGTTGATCTTTCTTTGTCGGATCCTGAGTACCGTACCCACTCCGGGTGCTGATCCGACGGCGATGGCGGATCTGATTCAGCAGCAGGCTAACCAGTCGGGCGGCGGTGTGATGGTGCTGCTGAACTTGTTCGCCGGGGGCGCCATGAGCAACCTTGCGGTGGGCTACTTGGGTATCATGCCGTATATCAGCGCGTCGATTATCATTCAGCTCATGACCGCGATTATCCCCCAGCTTGAGCGTTTGTCCCGTGAAGGGGATGTTGGCCGTGCGAAAATTTCTCAGTACACCCGTTACCTCACGCTCATTATCTGCGTGATACAGGCTTTCTTTTGGGCGAGAGGGCTGGAGATGATGGGTAGCGCTGATCGACCCATCGTCTTGCACCCGGAGGGTATATCCTTTGAGCTCATTAGTGTGTTGACTATGACGACTGCGACGATGATGTTGATGTGGTTGGGTGAACAGATTACGGACCGTGGTGTTGGGAATGGTATTTCACTGATCATTACGATCAATATCATAGCGAGCTTGCCGATGGCGGTGACCACTGCGGTGCAAATGTATCGAGTGGAGGAGTTTGGTCCGTTCCATATTGCTACGCTCGCTTTCATGATGTTTTTTGTTACTGCTGCGACGGTTGCCATTACGCAAGCGGTTCGCAAGATACCTGTGCAGCACGCGAAGCGTATTGTCGGGAACAAGGTGTACAAAGGTGGGCAGAACCATATTCCGCTGCGGGTGAACTACTCCGGCGTTATGCCCATTATTTTCGCTGAAGCGCTGATGATCATTCCTACTGGGTTGATTCCTTGGGTCTTGGGTCCAGAGCGCAGTGTTGGTTTCAGCACGTTCTTCACCATGGGTGGCGGTCCCTATATGGTGTGTTATACCTTGATGATTTTATTCTTCTCTTACTTTTGGGTAGCCACGCAGTTTCATCCCGTTCAGATGGCGGATGACTTGAAGCGTAGTGGAGCGTATGTACCTGGGATTCGTCCGGGGAAACCGACGGCCGAGTTTTTGAATAAGACCATGGTTCGCATCACCTTTGTGGGTGCCTTGGCTATTACCGCGATCGCCGTCATTCCACGACTGCTTGCGAGTAAGTTTGGAGTCCCTTATATCATCGCGAGTTTTTTCGGCGGGACAAGTTTGCTCATTATGGTCGGCGTGGCGTTGGACACGATGCGTCAGGTCGAATCACATCTTGTCATGAGATATCCTGATGGCGACGGCTTCTTCAAAAAGGGTCGTAGCCGCGGTCGACATTAGTCGATTTCGAGGGCAGGAATAGGGTTATGAGTATCCAAGTGACCATACTTCTAGGTGCGCCCGGCGCTGGCAAGGGGACAGCCGCTGAAGGGGTCGCCGCTGCTACCGAGTACGTCCATATTTCCACAGGTGATATGTTGCGGAGTGCGGTTCGTTCAAACCAACCACTTGGATTAGAAGCCGAACCCTTTATGGTGGAAGGCGAACTGGTGCCTGATGATGTGATGCTCGGCTTGATCGAAGAACGTCTCGATTTTGGACCAAAGGATGTATGCTATATGCTCGATGGTTTTCCGCGGACTCTGACTCAGGCTCGTCTGATGGATGAATACTTTGATCGCCGGGGGATCCGCCTCTTGAAAGTCTATTTTTTAGGATCGCCACGCGATGTGTTAGTGAGCCGTTTATCGGGTCGCCGGATTTGTCGAGAGTGTCGCGAGATTTTTCACGTGGTCAATATCCCACCTAAAGTCGAAGGGGTTTGTGATCACTGCCAGGGGGCTCTGTACCAACGCAAGGATGACTCTGAGGCAACCATTGGGCATCGCTTGGATGTGTTTACCAGCGAAACGTCGAGCCTTGTGGATTATTATGAGAGTAGGGGTGTGCTTGATCGTGTAGATGCAGATAGGCCTTTCAAAGAGACTAATGCGATCATGGTTGAAAAATTGGAGCAACTTGTATGAGCGCAAATATTGTACTGAAATCATTGGAAGAGATTGAGCGTATGGCAGTCGCTAATGCCATGGCCGCCTCCGTCCGAGATGAAGTGGCTGCGTCCATTGTTCCGGGGATGACGACCGGTGACGTCGATTCGTTAGCGGCTCGATTGATTGCCGAGACCGGCGGGAAGAGTGCCTTTCTTGGGTATCGCGATTTTCCGGGAAATATCTGTATCTCAGTGAACGAGGAAGTCGTGCATGGGATTGGTGGAAACCGCCGCATTGAGCTTGGTGATATTGTGAGTACCGATGTAGGAATCGAGTACGACGGGTTTATAGGGGATACTGCGGTAACAGCGATGGTCGGAGTAACGGATCCCGGGATCCTGAAACTTTGCAAGGTCACCGAGGAGGCGCTGTACAAAGGTATTGATATGGCGCGTCCCGGCGGACGGGTGGGGGACATCTCGCATGCCATCGAGCAGCATGTTAAGGGGACTGGATTTACGATTGTCCGGGAGTTTGTTGGCCATGGGGTAGGGACGACGCTTCACGAAGATCCTCAAATTCCGAATTTTGGTCCAGCTGGTCGTGGAGAGCTGCTCCAAGTTGGAATGACCATTGCAATCGAGCCTATGATCAATATGGGCGTGCCAGGAGTGGAGTATTTGGACGACGGATGGACGGTGGTTACGCGCGATCGTAAGCCTTCGGCGCATTTTGAGCATACCATCGCTATAATGGCTGATGGGCCACGGATTTTATCAATCGCAAATAGTTAAGGTTTTCAGTAGACAGAGCACTTCGAGATCTATATATTGGTTGGTCTTTGTGTGTATTGGAGTTTGATATGAAAGTACGTAGTTCAGTAAAACGCATGTGCGAGCGCTGTAAAGTGATCAAGCGCAAGGGTGTTGTGCGCGTGATATGCACGAACCCTAGACATAAACAGCGACAAGGTTGATCAGGAGCATTATGCCAAGAGTATTAGGTGTTGATATCCCCGGAAATAAGCGTGTTGAATATGCGCTTCGGTATATACATGGAATAGGTCCGGCGCGATCCAAGATCGTCGTCGAGAAGGCGAAGCTGGATCCGACAACGCGGGCCCAAAACCTCACGGACGAAGAGTTGCGTCGTGTGATAGCAGTTCTGCAGGATAATTTTGTTCTTGAGGGTGATTTACGTCGTGAGGTGTCGCAGAACATCCGCCGTTTGATCAGTATTGGTAGTTATCGTGGATTGCGTCATCGCCGGGGCTTGCCCTGTCGCGGACAGCGCACCAAGACCAACTCCCGGACTCGCAAGGGTCCGAAGCGTACGATTGGCGCGGTTCGCGGCAAAGATGCGCGTGCAGCAGTTAAGGGAAAGTAAAGGGTAGTACGGATTATGGCTGACGAAGAAACAACTACACCGGCACCAGAAGATGCGTCGGCTAAAACGCCCAAGGCTACCAAGCCTGCCGCGAAGACTAAGGCGGCTAAGGTTGAAGCTGGTAAGACGGCCGAGCCTGACGCGAAGACTGAGGCGACTAAGGGTGAGGCTAGTAAGACGGCTAAACCTGAAGCGAAGACTACTAAGGCGGAGGCTGGAGATTCAGCCAAGGCTGAAACTAGTGATGCGGCTGCTGTCGCTCCGGCTGAGGGGGCTGCAGAAGGTGCACCCGCGGCGGAAGACGGAGAAGCGGCTGAGCCAGCACGTGAACGTCGTCGCGTCAAGAGTTTGCCTCCAGGAATTGCACACATTAAGGCGACATTTAACAATACTATGGTTTCGATTTGTGATACCCGCGGAAATGTCGTGGCATGGAGTAGTGCTGGCCGGGCCGGTTTTAAAGGATCTCGGAAAAGTACAGCGTTTGCTGCAACAGTTGTGGGCCAGGAAGCGGCTCGTGCGGTTGTGAGTAAGGGCATGCGCGAGGTTGCTGTTCAGGTGCAGGGTCCGGGGGCTGGACGTGAGTCTGCCATTCGTGCGTTGCAGTCAGCGGGCTTGGGTATCACGATGATTAAAGATGTCACACCAATGCCGCATAACGGCTGTAGGCCCCGCAAGCGGCGCCGCGTATAACGGAAGAGGATTAGGGTATGGGGCGAGATACAGGACCAGCATGTAGACGATGCCGAGCAGAAGGCATGAAGCTATTTTTAAAGGGTGACCGTTGCTATATGGCAAAGTGTCCGATCGAGACCGGTCGGCCAGTTCCAGGTATGCACGGTGGTAACCGTCGGCGCAGTAAAATGTCCGATTACGGCACACAGTTGCGTGAGAAGCAGCGTCTTCGTCGCTTCTACGGGATGCGTGAAGCTCAGTTCCGGTTGTTCTTTGACCGGGCTTCTCGTCAATCGGGTGTCACCGGAGAGGTATTGTTGCAAATGCTTGAGATGCGTTTGGACAACCTTGTTTACCGGATGGGGTTTGCGCCTTCGAGACGCGCTGCACGGCAGTACGTTTTGCATGACCACGTGACCGTGGATGGTCGCAAAGCAAATCGCCCATCGATGATTATCAAAGCAGGTGCCGTGATTCGCGTGAAGGACAACGCTAAGAGCAAGGCTTTTGCCCAACGCAGCTTAGAAGTTGCTGAGGGACGAGAGTTGGCGGCATGGTTATCGCGTGATGGTGAGAACCTAAACGCTACGGTTGTACGAATCCCAAGTCGGGAAGAGATCGCTCCTATTGTAAATGAGCAGCTGATCGTCGAACTTTATTCCAAGTAATTCCCGAGTGTGATCGGGGTGTAGTCAGAGAGGATTAGAAATGCCTATTCGTTTGAGTAGATTTGAGATGCCGAAGCGGGTTGTGAAAGATGAAGAAACCGCTACAGATACGTATACTCGGTTCGTTGCTGAACCGTTCGAAATCGGTTACGGCCGGACCGTGGGGAACTCTTTGCGCCGGGTGCTTTTGTCGTCGCTAGAAGGTGCGGCGATTACATCGATCAAGATCGAAGGTGCTGACCATGAGTTTTGCTCGATTCCGGGTGTGGTAGAGGATGTGACTGATATCATCCTTAACTTAAAGAAGGTGCTTTTGAAGGCCTACTCTCGTGATCGTCGTACGATTACCCTGAGCAAAAAGGGTCCTGGCGTTGCAACTGCAGCTGACATCACGACTGACGGTACGGTTGAGGTGTTGAACCCTGATCACAAGATCGCGACACTTGATACGGATGGTAGTCTTGAGATTACGATGAGTGTTCGTATTGGGCGTGGTTATTGCCCGGCTGAGTTGAATAAAGAAGGCGATATGGAAATTGGACAGATTCCTGTCGACGCTTTGTTCTCACCTGTCAGCCGCGTGAACTACACAACGTCCAACACTCGTGTTGGCCAGCGGACTGATTACGATAAACTTGAGATGGAAATCTGGACAGATGGTCGCGTCGCTCCTGATGAAGCGCTGACGATGTCGGCAGCGATTCTGCGTCACAATCTCGATGTGTTTGTGAATTATGACAAAGATATTGTTGAGTTTGAAGAAGCCGAAAAGCAGATCGACCAGGATCGTGAAGACCTTCGTAAGAAGCTCTCTATGAGCGTCAATGAGATCGAGTTGAGTGTACGAGCTGCAAACTGCTTGAATAATGCGAATATCACAACCGTGGGTCAGTTGGCGATGAAGACCGAAGCGGATATGATTAAGTATCGTAACTTTGGTAAGAAGTCGTTGAATGAGATCAAGGACAAGTTGACCGAGCTTGGTTTAAGTTTGGGCATGACTTTTGATGCTGAATTGGTTGAGGACTTGGCGCAATAAGCGTCTGAAGGTGACACACGATGAGGCATAAATGTAATAGTTCGAAGTTGGGGCGTAGCGGATCGCACAAGCGTGCGATGCTTGCGGCTCAAGTGTGTAGTCTGATTCTCGAGAAGAAGATTAAGACCACGCAGGCGAAAGCGAAGCAGTCGCGCAAGCTGGCGGAAAAGATGGTCACTCTCGGAAAGCGCGGCGATCTCGCTTCACGCCGTAGAGCGCTGTCTATCCTGAAACAACGCAAGGCGGTTTCTATCTTGTTTGATGATGTTGCTCCGGAGTGTAAAGATCGTCAGGGCGGGTATACGCGCGTGACCAAGCTTGGAACCCGGCCCTCAGACAGCTCCGAGATGGTGTTGCTTGAATGGGTAGGTGTGACCTATACGCCTGGCGTAAAAAAAGCGGAAACGGAAGAGGTTGCCGCGAGTTAAGCGATTTCGCTAATCAATTTCAAGGCGCGTCATCTTTCAGGTGACGCGCCTTTTTTTTATTCCGGCGAAAACCTTGTGATGGGTGTCTTTTTCTTGAAAGTTCTCCGCTGCTCCGATAGGCTGTGAACAGCGTTAAGGAGATGATAAGTGCCAAAATTCAAGTACGTTGCGGTGGATGCTAAGGGGGCTGAGAGCTCCGGAATAGTGGATGCCGATAATCAGGCTCGCGTGATCGATATGATCAAGGAGCAGGGCTGGTTTCCCACGAGCGTGACCGAGCTAAGCGAGGGAGGTGCGCCAGCACCGGCTAAGGCGGCTAAGTCGTCAGGTGGTGGCGGCGCTGCGAAGAAGAAGAAGGGCGGTGCAGCAAAAGCTAAGGGCGGCGGCACGGGGCTACAGATGGAGCTTAAGCTACCTGGTCTGCAGGGTCCGATTCGTGTGAAACCGCGCGAGCTGGCGACCTTTACCAGGCAGCTCGCCACACTTCTTGATGCGGGCTTGCCTCTCTTGAGAGGGTTAAAAGTACTTTTGAAGCAGGAGAAAAACCCTCACCTTTGTGACGCTATTGTTGCGATGGGCGAAGCTATCGAGGGTGGTAGTACGTTCTCGGATGCGTTAAACCAGCATCCAAAGATTTTCGACAACCTGTATGTGAATATGGTGAAAGCCGGCGAAGTGGGCGGTGTGTTGGATGTGGTGCTTAACCGTCTGGCGGAATTCATGGAGAAAGCGGAGAAGATTAGAAACAAGATAAAGGGTGCTATGATTTACCCTTGTGTGATCTTGGTTGTGGCGCTGTCCATTTTGAGCTTCCTGATGGTTTACATTATTCCAAAGTTTCAGGAGGTATTCTCCGACATGAATCATGGTGATGATAGTATGCCTCCTTTGACAGAGTTCGTGATTGGGTGTAGTGATTTTATGCGTCATCAATGGTACTTTGTCATTGGTTTTATCGTGTTTATGGTGGTTGGACTGAGGCTAGCAGGAAACTCGAAGAAGGGGCGTGTGGTGTTGGATACCCTAAAGATAAAGGCGCCGATCACGGGCCCGCTGTTTCAGAAAACCGCTATCGCGCGTTTTTCTCGAACGCTAGGAACTTTGCTTAATGCCGGTGTGCCCATTCTGCAGGCACTCAATATTGTGAAGAACACCTCTGGCAACGCAGTTGTCGCGGGAGTCATTGAGAGGGTTCATGACAATGTTAAAGAAGGGGACACCATTACAGCTCCGCTCGAAGCAGCTTCCGTGTTTCCCGCAATGGCTGTAGGCATGATTGATGTCGGCGAGGAAACGGGCGCACTGCCGGACATGTTGATGAAGGTGGCGGATACTTATGAGGACGAGGTGGATACGGCTGTCGATGGACTGACCGCTATCATCGAGCCAATCATGATTATCTTTTTGGCTGTCATTGTCGGTACAATCGTGATCGCCATGTTCTTGCCGCTGCTCGCAATGATGGGTCAACTCTCTTAGAGGTAGACGTTTGGCGGATTGAGCTCGCCCCCTTCGTTCGATAGGGTGATGACGGGGGCACTCACAAGCTTCTTTTCTTGACCGATTATGACGCGCGCTCGCTTATTTTTGTCTCATAAGTGCGAATAATCGGTTTTGTTCCAAAAAACAGCTGTTTTTAAAGCTTATTTATTCTTGTACTAAAACCGGTCTATGATAAGTTTATGTCATTGGACGAAGAGATTGATTAGAAATTATTTTGGAGAGGTGTATGACTACGAACCGAAGCTGTAGGGGGCAGAGAGGGTTTTCGCTGATTGAGTTGTTGGCGGTTGTTGCGATCATAGGGATATTGGCATCTATTTTGATGATGTTACAGGCTGCGGTTTCTCAGAGGTCGGCTATAGCGAAATCTACTGACGACTTGGAGCATCTTGAGCATTGGTTGGAGGAGTATTACGCTGAGTACAGTCATTATCCGAACACGCAGGGCATTTTGTGGGAAGATCCGGATGGGGGCGGCAAGCCGCCAGACTGGGCAGACCTGAAGGCTGCTATGCCAGATTTGAATACGGGGCTTCCAGAGGGCTTGATGAAATGGATAGAGAATCACAAAGAGGGACGTTACCAAGTTTATTATAACGAGATTAGACCTGGTTCTGCGCTTCCAGGCCACGAGCAAGATTCTACAGAAATGGGGTTCGAATTCGGTATGATTAATTGGTCGAATAAGGTGTATACTCTCAAGGATCCTTGGGGTCGAAGCTATGGATATGAGCCCACTTCGAATCTGCAGGGATATAATGTTTGGTCTGCTGGTGAAGACGGTGTTCGTGGCACGGTGGACGATGTGGGTAATGTCGGCTTCACAGGTGAGGGGTGAAGAATTTGAAAAACAAGAGTGGCTTTACACTGATTGAATTGCTGGTTGTTATCGCTATTTTAATGATCTTGATGAGTCTCATTCTGACAGGGGTTTTTGCCGTAAAGCGCTACGCACGGATCGCTGCTGTCCGTACTCAAATGGATCAAGTAGAGACCGCCTGGAAGGCGTATTTTGATGATTACAGAGCCTTTCCGAGCTCTCCAACTATCACTGTGATGGATGTAGCGGCACTCGATATCTTGCGAGGGACGGACTCGGTGTTGAATCCGCGCGAGATTCAGTATCTAGACATCGATATTGATCCGACCGAGGACCTGGTTGATTTTTGGGGCACGATTATTCACATCGCGCTGGATACGGATAATGACAATAAAGTCACTGTTCCTGGCGAAGTTATTCGCCGTCGTGTTGCAACGTGGTCCTACGGACCAGATGGAGTATGGGGAAGTGATAAGGATGATGACATCATTACTTGGTCAAGATAGCGGATTTCGTGGGCACCGCAGTACTGGTTTGACGCTCATCGAGCTGTTGGTGGTGATGGCCGTCATACTTTTTCTTATGGGTCTTCTCATTCCTGCCGGATTTAGGTTGAAAGAAAATGCAAAAAAGAGACAGGCAACGCTCGT
>CAXMRT010000113.1:0-11020 GCA_964196025.1 uncultured Gemmatimonadales bacterium
TCCAAAAGCTCTTCGACTGCAAAGCGGTGGAACTGAGCATCCATCTGGGTGCCGCCACAAAAGATGCCCTCGATGCCGATGTCCTTGAGGTTCACTTTCTCGCAGAGCGCTTCCAATAGTTTGGGCGTGGTGAACATGCATTTGATGTCATGTGCGCGCAGAAGGGTGAGCGCCTGATCGACCACGTGGGTTTTGTAGGCTTCCATCTCGTCGATTTTCCCGCGTTTGAGTAGCTTGATCACCCAACGGGGATCCATGTCGACGCAGAAGGATATGCCGCCGCGGTGTTGGGCGAGATGTTCGACTGCGAGTCTGAGACGGCGGGGTCCGCTGGGTCCGAGCATGAGCCAGTCGCTACCTCGCGGGAAATTCGCGTCGTCGAGCGTGTCGCTGAACTCCGAGTAATCGATACGGAAATCGTCGATATTGATTCGCGACTTTGGTATGCCGGTGCTGCCACCGGTCTCAAAGACATAGATCGGTTTGTCTGAATAGGCTTTGGGTACCCAGCGCCTGACGGGCCCACCGCGTAGCCACTCGTCCTCGAAGAGATCGAATTTCTTTAGGTCTTCAAACGATTGGACTTCTTTGATGGGGTCCCAGTCTAGGCCGTCTTTGTAGTCGAGCCAGAAGGGGCAGCCGGTTTCGGGGGAGAAGTGCCATGCGACAACCTCGCGGGTCCACGCATCGAGTGTGGGTTGCACGTCTTTCGGGTCAGCGTTCAGGAGCTGCATGGCTATTTTCCGATGGCGTAGAGTTTTGACTTTGTCGCGATGTAGAGCACTCCGTTCGCGGGAGAGGGAGTGGTGTAGACGGAGCCGCCCATAGACATTTCCCCAAGAACCACTTTTTCGCGGCCTTGTTTTAGTACGCACACATCGCCGTCTTCGTCGCTAATATAGATTTTTCCGTCGACGAGCATGGGGGAGCTCCACACTGCAGATTGCAGATCGTGGCGCCAGACCCGTTTGCCGGTTTTGGCCTCTAGACAGTAGAGGTATCCGGTTAGGTCGCAATGGTATAGTAGGCCGTCCTTGACTGCGGGCGTGGACATGGTGCGTCCAAATTCTTTGTTGCCGACATGCCAGAGTGCGGCGGTCTGAGTGACGTCGCCGGTTTTGGTTGCGTCGATGGCATAAAAGTGGCCGATACCGGTTCCGTGTTCAGGGTCTTGACCCACACCGATATAGACGACGTTGTCGGTGATTACGGGAGTAGAGATCAGGTTGTTGCGAGTACCGTAGCCGCCGAGTTCCCATTTAGCGTCTTTTGGATTGCAGTCAAACTTCCAGACGAGCTTTCCTGTCTCAGCATGAAAGGCATAGACCCACCCATCACCGCCGGGGAATACGGCTAGTGGTTTTCCGTTCACCATGCCGAGGGCGGGTGAAGACCATTGTCCGTGGAGGACGCCTTTACCGGGGATGTTGCTTTCCCAGACAATTTCGCCGGTCATTTTGTCGACAGCAATAAAGCTAGGTGAACTGGGTGATGGTAGATTGAGGTGGCCTTCGTCGACGCCGTTCCCTGTAAGAACCAATACGAGGTTCTTGTAGACTAGCGGAGATGAGGTCGCGAGGTTATGTGGGAACACGCCAAGGTCTTCAATCATGTCCAAGCGCCAGACCACGTCAGCATCCAGCTGGCTCGTATAGTTTTCATCGTTAACGCCATCGTTCTTGTCGGTCAGAGCCTTCACGTCGGCACATACGAGTTCACAGCGATTGTTGCAGTAGTAGATGCGATCACCATCGACGAAGGGGCTTGAGCAGATGCCTTGTAAGGGCCAGTCGTTGACTCGACCGGCATCTAGCTTGTCGTGGACGGCTTGCCAAAGGAACTTGCCGTCCTTCTCGCTAAAGCACATCACAACACCCTTGTCGCCCTTGATTGCGGGGTTCCGTTCTTTCTCGTTATTTGTCCCTACATAAATGCGGCCGTCTGCGATGACTGGATTGCCGTAGCTTTGAGAGCCCAGATCTGCGACCCATTTGACGTTTTTTCCAGTCTCGATATCCCACTCTGATGGGAGTCCCTTTTCAGTGTCGTTGACCTGGTTGCGGGTTGCGTTTCCGCCCCACGCGGGCCAATCGGCCGCAAAGCTGGTGGTGGCGATGATGCTGGCGAGTAGGGTCGCTAGTAGAGGTTTGTTCATAAGATTCCTGTTAGTTGCGTGTTATCGAAACGTTATCAAAATAGACGGGAGTGCCGGGTGTGCGGGAGGTGATGTTTACTGAGTAGGCGTAGAGTCCTGGGGAACCGGCGGGGTTCGGGTGTGGATCTTCCGCTTGGATGGTCCACTTGGTGGGTTCTTTTTCGCCGCGAGGCCAAACCTTTCCGTTGATCAAGCCCTTGCCGTTTTTCACATCAACACTAAGTTTGACGGAGTACCAAACGCCGGGTTTCCAATCGAAGTCGATGTCTTTCTGGAGTCGAGGCATGGGAGCCCAGGTCACGAGTCGCAACGTTCGTTTCATTTCGCTGGTACCGAGCAGGACGAGGTTGTAGCGGCAATTGATGAGTCCCATGTCCGGGATGAATCGTTTCTTCTTGGCCTCGCCGAGCATGTCGGCTTGGACGGTGTAGCCAACGTCTAGAGGATTCGTCATGTAGCAGCGTAGCCGCGCGAAAGGTGGGGCGGGGCGATCGGACATCTTCTTGAGTACAACGGCTCCGTTGTAGTCTTGGACTTGCGTTTTCAATTTGGAGGAAATCCAGCCGGCTGGCGGTAGGCCTTTTGGGTTCTTGTCAAAGTTGAACGAGATTGGGAGTTGGGGAATGAGGCGTAATCGTACGCTGGCACTGAGGTCGCCAGCGGTGAGGGTGACTATGCCAGCTTGCATAGGGGATTTTTTGGCGGAGGTGAATGAGTTGCCGTTGAACGTTCCCGAGACGCCTTTTGCGCTCCATTTGAGAGTTTTTGGCGTGGGGACGAGTTGGCCCTTTTCGTTAAACGCGTGCACGGTATACGCTAGTGTTTCGCCTGGTTTGATCCATGTTTCCGCGGGCACCACTTGTAGGTGGGTTGCTGGACCTTGTCCGTGTTTCGTTTTCACGGACTTACGTTTGGTCGGCTTCACCTTTGTCTTTGGGTTTCCGATGCAGTAGAGCTCGCTGTTTGTTGGAAGGATGACTCGACCATCAACAATCGCGGGTGATCCGTAGATTTCGTCTGGGCTACCGTCTTCACGGTTGAAGGTTTGAGAGCTAAGTGTCTCGCACCCTTTTTCCGATGGCTTGAGGATGTGCCAGCTTCCGCCTACTTCGCCGATGTAGATTTTCCCGTCTGCGTAGACCCCCGACCCTTTTCCGTTGTTGCCATAGTTATAGAGCCAGTTTCGTTTGCCAGTTTTGGGGTTTAGTGCGTGTAGATTGCCGGAGTTGTCGGCGACGTAGAGGACTTTTTTTGCGAGTAGTAGGCTGGTGTAGCTGGCGGCGATAGTGTCGTGTCGCCAGAGTTCGCCGGTTGCCGTGATATCGCCGAATCCACGGCCGTCAATGCAGACGACGCGTCCCATTTCAGTGCTGTCGAAGTTCTCTTCTCCGTGGCAGGCGTAGACGCGGTTGCCGTCGACGACGACGGATGAGTTAATGCCGCGTTTGCTGAGTTTAAAGTGCCATACAGGTTCGCCTGTGCTGACTTTGATTGCGTGTACAGCGCCGTCTGCGAGGCCTGCGATGAGCAGGCGTTGTCCGCCAATTTCTGCGACGACGGGGACCGAGTATGTTGTGTCGAGCGGTTTGCCGCTTGGGCTTGACCACCACACGAGCTCACCAGTGAGTTTGTTCATGGCCATGAATCGATGGACGGGTTTGCCGTGGGGGCCCCAACCGCTTGTCAGGAAGTTGATGATCACGAGGTCGCCGTCTACGACGGGTGTGTTGGTTCTACCTCCGTAACCTGAGATGCGACCGAACTCTTCTGTCATCGAGCGTTGCCACAGGATCTTGCCATCGAAGTCGAAGCAGAAAAACAGGCCTTGGACGCCGTGTGCGTAGATATTACCCGTTTCGGGATCGATCGCGAGATTCGACCAGCCGAGTCGATGGGCTACGATGTCCGTTAGGAATACGTTAAAGCGATGTTCCCAGATTGTTTTGCCGGTGTGGAGGTCGATCGCAACAACGCGTTCCTGCTGGTTGATCCCGCTTCCCGCCTTGTTGATGAGAAAAACGCGGCCCTTGTGCACGAGTGGTCCAGAACGGGCGCCGAGGTCAGACCTTTTCCATATAAGGTTCTTGCCCGACTGATCCCAGGTGTCCGGAATGCCTTTCACGGGCGTATAGCCAGTCTCTGTGGGGCCCCGCCATTGCAGCCATTCAGAGGCGGTTGCAGGGGCGTTGAGGAGAGATAGGCTTGTCAGTGCGAGTAGGACGAGGGCTAAAGTGTTTGTGCTCAGATGTTTGCGCTGATGGTTCATGTTAAACTCCTAAAGATTCGAAACTTATTCCATATATATACGTGCGATATTGGTGAATCACTACAACGTTTTACTAGAAAAACGATCCGTTGGAATCATTTTTCTGAGACAAACGCGCTCAAGCGGGCCCGGAGGTCATCGGGGATGGGAGTGCTGGATATATTCCCTTCGTTAATCGCGCAACAGACGGCGGTTACAGATCCGCGCGCGACCCCAGCGCCTGCTTGTTCAAATAGAGCGGTGTAGGTGATGGAGCTCGTTCCCAGTTTGCTGATCTGAATATGAATATCGATGGTCCCAGGATAGCGGAGCGGTAGCATGTACTCAAATGAAGCGGAAACGCGGGGCCACGAGAGAGTGTGAGTGTCTTGTTCGTCGACAATAGGGATGTCTAGGGAGTTTAAAAAAGCGTGCTCAGCCTCTTCCATATATCGAAAGTAGTTACTGAAGTGGACGATTCCGCCCATATCCGTGTCTGCAAATTGGACGTGGCGTTGTGTGGTGAAGCGTTGAGCCATTAGTGGTTCCTTCTATTGTCGACGAGTCGTCGGGCTTTCATATCGAAGTCGGGCAGGGTTCCGGTGGCTAGTACGTCAACAGGAACATTGAAATAGTACTGATCGTGAATCGCCGTGGCTAGTGTTTTAGCCGCTTCGTTGGCATCGTCTTCTTTGCCGGCGTAGGCCTCGATCTCAAGATTTAGGCCGTTCAGTCCGTCTGTTTCGGAGACGATAATTTGGAATTCACGGATGCACGCGTGTTCGCGCACCAAGTTTTCGATATTTGCGGGATATACATTGTTTCCTTTTATAAAGATCATGTCGTCGTGTCGACCGAGGATTCCACCCTGAAGTCGAGCGGTGGTGCGTCCGCACGTGCATGGGGTGCGGTCGATTTGCACGCGGTCGCCGGTACGGTAGCGGATTAGTGGGCTACCGTGTCGACCGAGGTTCGTGAGCACGAGTTCACCGTCGTCGCTGCAGGGTTCGAGTGTGTTTGGGTCAATGACCTCGGCAATAAATTCGCTTTCTAAGATGTGTGGGCTTGAGGGTGCGTGTGTACATTCGATACTCGCGGAGCCGATCTCGGTCATGCCGGTGTGATCGAAAACACGGGCGCCCCAAGACGTCTCTAACTGCTGTCGTACGGTCGGGATCGACGCGCCGGGTTCTCCAGCTAGGATGAGGGCACGAACGGGACTGTTGGCTAGATCGAGTCCGTTTGTCTCCGCCGTTTTCGCCATCTTTAGTGCGTAAGTGGGTGTGCAGCAGAGGGTTGTGATTGAGTGGGTCAAAATGACGTTGAGCCTTGCCTGAGTCGTCATGCCGCCGCCAGAGAGGGTGAATGCGCCTAGTTGTGTCGCGCCCTCGAATGCTGCCCAGAACCCGATAAAGGGGCCGAAGGAAAATGGGAAGAAAAGTCGGTCATCCGAACGGATGCCAGCTGCGGCGTAGATGAGTTGCCAGCAGTGCAGTACCCATTCCCAGCTCTGGGAGGTGTCTAGCCAGCGAAGTGGATTTCCTGAGGAGCCGCTTGTTTGGTGTAGTCGGACGTATTGATCGAGGGGGTAGGACAGGTTTGTGCCGTATGGAGGCGTGTTCGCTTGGTCGGTGCAGAGTTCCGTTTTTGTGGTGAAGGGTAACGTTCGAAACTCGTCCATTGTTTGCACCTCGGAAAGAGGGGCTTGGGTGTCTTCTAGTTTCTTTGTGTAAAAGGGGTTGTGATTGAGCTGTGTGCCGAGGGTTCGGAGTTTTCGCAGCTGTAGCTGCTCCAACTGGTTGCGCGCGAGGCATTCTTCCGCAAAGGGCTCTGTGTCTGTATGGGGCATGGTTGGTACGTCCTTCAAAGACTTTAGAGACAACATCACTTCAGTGAAAGACGAATGTGTAGGGTTTTGTGGAAGTGACTCTGGAAAATTCTCGTGGATCGGCGAGTATGAGCCCGAGGATCCGGCCCAGTACTTGATGATCGACCCCATTGCGAATGTGTTCCCGCATTGCAGGATTTGGAACCCTGTATCCAGTGACATTCTGTTGGTCGGGTCGACTCAGCAATATCCTTTGCAAGTTGAACGAATGAAGGCTCGGTATGGCCACGCACGTGTGGCTGCGGATTTGTCGGCTGGTGGAATTGAGTCCTTACTCACTGTCATGGTGGTGCAGATGAACGACTCCGCCCACACGGAAAAGATTTTTCCGGGTTATTCCCAGCGAGCTGAGTGGGGGATCCTGCGAACCCGCATTCAGTCGTTACTTAGTCACGACTGATGTGATCGATAGCCAGTTTCAGTTGGGCAGGTGTATGTAACTGGGTTACTTCAATCGTCTGCTCGCGGAGATCGATGTCGCGGCCGGTTTCGGTTTTGACTATTTGCTCGAGCTTATCTGATGTCAGGGTTTGTGTATCAAAGCTAACGGTTTTTGCGGATCGTGGAGCGTGTGGGAGTTGTGCCGATTTATCGGGCGGGAGATAGATTGTTCCATTCGAAAAATCGACCGCGAATGCGATGACGCCTGGAACGAGAAACACGAGGAGTCCAATCCCATTTAGAATCGCAACGTTGGGATCAATTTTTCCGGATATTTGGCCCTTTCGCTCGGGGTACAGAAGGGTGCCGCAGGACACAGCCTGAAATCCGATGATAGCGAGTAGTAGGGTGACGGCCGTGTTTTTCAGTAGCTTTAGAGGCTGCATAGACTCTCCTTATAGTGCTTTGGGTTGGATGAAGGATAGTCCTATTTCCTGCTGTGTGGATAGATAAATCTGCGGTTCGCGGGTGTCCGGATCTCAAACTCCTGTTAGAGTAGATGAAAGTAGTGGTATTGACTTACGTGGTTCTTGATTAGATTTGGGAGAATGATGCGTGTACTTGTGGCAGGTTTAATGGTGTGGTCCGTGGCTGGGTGGAGCCTAGCCGCTACGCGCTATGATGCTGACGGCGTGTTTTCTGCCCGTAAGGAGTACATTCGGTGGCACATCAACCGTGCGCGGTATGGGCCTGAGCGCGAGGCGGACCGCCTTCTCTTGACGAATAGTACTGCAGGAGGCACTCCAGGGTACGATGTCGCGGAAGACGTCGACGCTAGCAATGACTTCGGTACCACGACCAACGAGTGGGGTGCGTGGCAGGTGTCTATGCAGCCCCTGGCTCCGAATGCGCGCTTATCTTTAGCGGCTGACCGTCATTCTGAGGATATGGCGCGTGTAGACACTTTGCAGCATGCGACGCCATCTGGTAGTCCTTATTACGCCCTTAATACGGATGGTATCACCCGAGAGTTGACGGAGGGCTATACCAACACCTTGTTTGGATATGTTGAGAACGTGAGTGTGGGGTATGCGGCTAGCTCTGGTAGTTTTCCGGCTTCGGGGCGGTCGCCGCAGAGTGTTCACGAGGGGTTGTTTATTGATGACACAGCGGCTTCTAGAGGGCACCGGCAGGCAATATTGAATGTGGATGCCCGCGAGTTGGGTTTGGGGCATTCGCAGACTCAGGAGTTCAATAGGCTCGGGAGCGGGTGGTATTGGACCTCCGATTGGGATACCCAGGATTATGGTCGGACGGACAATGATCACTTTTTCACAGGAACATGTTTCTACGATGCGAACACCAATCGTGCATACGACGAGGGAGAAGGGCGAGGTGGACTTGAAGTGCGATTGTGGGAAGGAAGCAACGAAGCCTCTTTTTATGATGTCTCGGATGCCAGTGGGAGTTTTTCTGTACCCATACAAAACCTGAGTGATTCTGCCTCTATTTCGGTCGAGATAGTCAATGCCAGTGGGAGTAATGTGGTATTGACGATTCCAACCGGCTTTAGCAGTTTGGGGGAGCTGACCCTCTCGAATGGGGCGTCCGTTGCACTGGGTGATTATGTACAACCCGCCAGTGTGCGGAACATCGGACTGAGAGATGTCCGCCTGGCTCCCAGTCTCACGACCCTCGAAGTGGTTGGGAACGAAGCGCGTGTACGCATCCATGGATATGGTCGTGCGGCTTATATTCTGGAGGTGAATGACGGGGCTTTTTCCACGCCCTGGTTCCCTATTGCGACGAATTCCGGTGTGTTTGGTGATACCTTAATGATTGATCCCAATACGGTGGTCGGGGAGACGCAGCGGTTTTACCGTGTGCTAATGGAGCTGGACTAGTGGGTCGAAGGCTTTGATCTTCCGCTGATTTTTGGTTTTGGCTTCCTTCTAAGGAGAGTCCTTCCGGCGAGGTTTCAGTCGGTCGACGGGTGCTCTATTCTTCAATAAACTATCACAAATGCCGTCTATCCAAGTGCTTGAAGATTAAATCGAATTTGGGTGTCTTTTTTCCGTGTGGATAAACACCGACCGAATGTTAATCCGCTGCCGCATGGCCCACAACATCCGAAAGCCTAAGTCATAAAGTCTTTATAACAAGCACTTTATGTTTAAAATAAACATATTTACGACGTCGCATAATATGAGCGCCCCTGTTAATAAGCTGAATATAAGTCTGTCTGAGCGGTGTCAATAAGGTGTGGATAAGTCTAACTTTGTCCGTTGAGCCTGAATTTAGCTCACTGCCTGCTGTATTTCGTCTAAAATGGCTTGGGCTGCGGCTGCTGGGTCGGAGGCGTGCATGATGGGGCGTCCTACTACGAGGTAGCTAGAGCCTGCTTGAACTGCGCCTGCGGGAGTGGCGATTCGTTTCTGATCGTCGTCTGTGGTTCCGCCTGGCCGTATACCGGGTGTAATGAGTAGGGGATCAGATCCGAAACGATCGCGTAGGTCGGGGGCCTCTAGTACGGAGGTGACGAGGCCGTCGATCCCCGCGTCTAGGGCGAGTTCGCCCAGTCGTAGAGCCTGTTCCGTCAGGGTTCGTTGGATCCCGAGGTCAGCGAAGTCGTGCTCGTTGAGCGAGGTCAGTGTGGTGACTGCTATCAGCTTAGGTGCTCTCTCGCCGCAGTCAGCTGCAGCAGAAGCAGCGGCTTTCAGCATCTCTGTGCCGCCACAAGCGTGGACAGTCAAGAGGTCTACATCGAGTTGTGCGGCCGCTCGTACCGTATTTTCTACCGTTTTAGGGATATCGTGGAGTTTAAGGTCTAGAAAAATGCGTTTGTTTGCCTTCTTTAACATCTCAATTGCTTTATGTCCGTCGGCAGTATAGAGCTCCAGCCCAACTTTAAAGTAGTCGACCTGCTCGAGTTGCTGCAGGATTGTTGGCAGGGAGTGAGTGTCTGGCATGTCCAGAGCGACAATTAGTTCGGCCATTGTATTGTTTCCTGTCTGTTTTTGGGTTGTAGGTCCACTTTTCGGTAGCAAAGCGCCATTAATGTAAAAAAATCTATCATGAGGCGGCTATGATGGGCTATCAGTCGAGTGGCTGGCGATAAAAAAAGCCCCGAAAAACGGGCCTAAATCGACAAAATTACTTTTTTTCATCTTTTTTCGTTTTACCGGTTGACTAAAGCCATGCCACCCACTAGATTATGGCTCGTTTTTGAGGGGTAAACAGCGATTGATCGTTTGACCTTCGAGGCGCTGAAGAGAGTGTTTTTCTTCGGTGTTTGGGCCTGGCTTGCTGGGTTCAAGACATGATCTTTGACAACCGAATTTCGTTTTAAGAATACACATTAGATCACTTCGAGTCGGAAGTGGTGTGATTTGCTATATGTTCCTGGAATCAAAACTTTGAATCACTTCGGTGGTTCACATACTTTTGTGAGGAGCACTCAGGCTTGCCTGGATGTTTCTCCGAAGTTTCTATGGAGAGTTTGATTCTGGCTCAGATCGAACGTTGGCAGCGTGGATTAGGCATGCAAGTCGAACGAGAATTTTGTAATGGATCCTTCGGGTGAAGCTATAAGAGGACAGTGGCGAAAGGGTGAGTAACACGTGAACAACCTGCCCCCAAGTTGGGGACAACATCCGGAAACGGGTGCTAATACCGAATGTGGTCTTCTGTCACCTGACAGAATGACTAAAGATGGGGATCCTTCGGGACCTGTCGCTTAGGGAGGGGTTCGCGTCCTATCAGTTTGTTGGTGAGGTAATGGCTCACCAAGACTAAGACGGGTAGCCGGCCTGAGAGGGCGATCGGCCACACTGGGACTGAGACACTGCCCAGACTCCTACGGGAGGCTGCAGTCGAGAATCATTCGCAATGCGCGAAAGCGTGACGATGCGACGCTGCGTGGAGGATGAAGGCCTTCGGGTTGTAAACTCCTGTCATGAGGGAAAAATTACGCGATGGTTAATAACCGTTGCGTTTGATGGTACCTCAAGAGGAAGTCACGGCTAACTCTGTGCCAGCAGCCGCGGTAATACAGAGGTGGCGAACGTTGATCGGATTTACTGGGCGTAAAGGGTACGTAGGCGGTCGTGTATGTCGGATGTGAAGTCCCACTGCTCAACAGTGGAACTGCATTCGAAACTGCATGACTAGAGTACATGAGGGGATAGGGGAATTCTTGGTGTAGCGGTGAAATGCGTTGATATCAAGAAGAACACCGGTGGCGAAGGCGCCTATCTGGAATGTTACTGACGCTGAGGTACGAAAGCTAGGGGAGCGAACAGGATTAGATACCCTGGTAGTCCTATGCTGTAAACGGTGTGCACTTGGTGTG
>CAXMRT010000114.1:0-11218 GCA_964196025.1 uncultured Gemmatimonadales bacterium
GATCCCGCAAAGAGTATGTTACAGGCCCGGATATTGCCACCGCTCTTCTCTGTCAACACGGAAAAGTCGTACCCATCGGCAATCAGCACATCGAGTGCGTCATTCAGAAGCAAGCGGCCACACAGACCCGAGTCTACAGCCGTATCATCATAGTAGGTCTTTGGGTGCGGAACCCGAACATAGTAGGTGACGTTGTTGTTATACCGTAAATTACTGCCCGACTGGATGAAGAGATAATCATAGATGGATCCAGCGTTTCCAAACCCCGTGTAGTTGGGCTTGTTGCAGTAGTCATCGACTTGCGCCTGAGTCACGACAGTTCCGGGCACATCGTCAAAGTCGACGAGGATGGTCAAGCCAACCACGTCGCCTGTAAGGGTAAAGCTGGGCGGCGCCTGCGCGATTGGCGGAGAGCCTCCATCGGTCTTCGTGCCTTCCGCCAGATCCGCGGAGATCGGCTCTGCAAAATCAGGCAAGATGGTGCCCAGCGGGATGGCAAACCCCTTCTTGCCAGCCTTCTGCTGCTTCCTAAGTTCTTTCTTGAACGCTCGATATTCTTTAGAAGCCTTTTGTACGGATTGCCATCTTTTTTCCTGCTTAACAACAGCCTCGAATTTCTGATGATTCTTCGTTGCCTTAGCGGCCCTCGACACGCGATTCAGCTTCAATCCCTTCTTGATGCCGAGCGCAGCAGGATCAATCCTGCCGACTTTCTTTCCAGTCGAGATAAAGTCGTTTCCGTCAGGCGTCAGCCCTGCGTAGAAATAGGTCTTTTTCGCCGGATCAAAGACGACGGTGTAGCCCTCTGGAGTTTCGGTCCTAGCATAGAATTCATCACCGAACACTCTTAGTTCTACAACGGTTCCATCCGGCTGCTCATATTTAGAGGCCAGCCCATCCATCGGAGCACCGAAACATTGAATCGCACATAACCAGACGAGACCAATTCCAAGCAGCATCCCTAAACGGTCAACTGTGCTAACACTTTTCGAGATGAGATTGCCCTGCAACATATCATCCATCCGCTTCTGACCTAAATAGATTCAAGGGACAAAGTGACCCATTTATCTACAATTTAAGCACTTTTGAAAAAACAAGCTCCGCAGCCAGACGGCGTCGTTCCGCACGCCCAATCTAATTGTAATCAACTTGCTACCTGACGGCTGAGATTTTAGCAAAAACAACTATCAAAACCAACTCGATTGTTCAGAAAAGGCATTATTGCATCGACCTAGCGAAAGCAAGATGACCGAGTCAAGCAGGTGCATATCCCCTTAGCCGTTTGGAGGAGTGTCGCCCCTGTCCAACCCCAGTGTAGGGGTCCAGCGAGAGTCGACTCCCACTACAGCCGCGTCACCTGAAAAACATTATCCCCCGCCAAATCGCCTGCTTGGGAAATAAGAACGCCGAAGGGAGAGTATTCGTACTGGAACCGATAGCTGTCTGTTGGCGCAGGCATTTGGTAACGCACTCTACGAGAGAGAGTGCAATTGGCCCAACTTCGCGGTATTATGCGGCCGTATGAGTTTTGACGCTACGAGAACGCGATATGAAAACAGCACTTTTATTCATGATACTGAGCACCGGCTCGCTCCTGTACGCAGAAGATGACGGCAAGACCTACCGCGCGGTATGCGCCACCTGCCACGGGCAGCACGGCGAAGGTAGCGTCGTACTGAAATCGCCGTCAATCGCAGGCTTGCCAGCGTGGTACTCACTTATTCAAATCGAAAAGATCTCGAAAGAGCTCCGCAGCGCTGGCACCAACGATGTACACCTTCTCGCAATGCGTGAAATTTTAAAAACCATCACTCCAGCAGAGCTGGCATCCACCGCGACATACATCGCCAAACTAAAACGCCACCCCACCGTCAATACTCTCGGAGGTGATTCCAAGCGAGGTGAAACTCTATACGCGCAGAACTGTATGTCGTGCCACCGGTATAACGCATCGGGAGAGCGCGTCTTCAAAAGCGCTCCGCTCACGGGCCTGCAGGACTGGTACATGACCGCACAGTTTGAAAAGTATCGGGACTTACTACGCGGTCCGCGCACGGACACCTCTGGCCACAAAATGCACCTCGTGGCCACACATATAAAAAATGATGACGACCTTCGGGATATCCTAGCGTATATTGCCGTGCTAGCCAGCAAACAGGAATGAGCACTGCAGATAACATTACGCGCAAGCGTTCCGTTCACCCACCAAACCTGACAGCTACACGATGAGCACAAAAGACACTCCCATCACCGGAATTAGCTTTTTTGAAAAATACCTAACCGTCTGGGTCGCCCTCTGCATGGTGGGCGGAATCCTGATTGGGAAGTTCCTTCCTGGTATCCCAGCCCTCCTCAGCAAGCTGGAATATGCGCGGGTCTCCATTCCTGTGGCCGTTTTGATCTGGCTGATGATCTATCCGATGATGATGAAGGTTGATTTTAACAGCGTGAAAAACGTCGGTAAAAACCCAAAAGGATTGTTTGTTACATGGGTCACGAACTGGCTGATCAAGCCGTTCACAATGTTCGGGATCGCGTGGCTTTTCTTTTTCGTCATCTTCAAGAACCTGATTCCGGCCGATCTGGCAACAGCCTATCTTGCCGGAGCGGTACTGCTCGGAGCGGCTCCGTGCACGGCGATGGTGTTTGTCTGGAGTCATCTGACAAGAGGGAATCCAGCGTACACGGTCGTTCAAGTGGCAACCAACGACTTGATCATTCTCGTGGCCTTTGTGCCGATCGTTAAATTTCTGTTGGGCGTCAGCGACATCTTTGTTCCATGGGATACGCTGCTTCTTTCCGTCGTTCTTTTTGTGGTGGTTCCGTTGACCGCCGGCGTATTGACCCGTGGCCACATGCTCAAGACCAAGGGACAAGACTATTTCGAAAACACGTTCCTTCCAAAATTCGGACACACCACCATCATCGGTCTATTACTTACCTTGGTGATCATCTTTTCTTTCCAGGGAACAGTGATTATAGAGAACCCCCTACACATCGGCCTGATTGCCATCCCATTGATTATCCAAACAGTACTGATCTTTTTTATTGCCTATCTTGGGGCCAAAGCACTAAAGCTCCCACACAATATAGCTGCCCCTGCTGGTTTGATCGGCGCTTCGAACTTTTTCGAACTAGCGGTCGTGGTGGCCGTTGCATTATTTGGCACCACGTCTCCCGTCGCTCTCGCTACCATTGTCGGTGTGTTAGTGGAAGTGCCCGTCATGCTTGCATTAGTCGGGCTGGCCAATCGAACAACAGGCTGGTTCGAAGGGAATCAATGATAACGCCCGAACTGAACGCCACGCTCACGTCCATTTTCTCAAAAAACAGGCACTATCCAAAAAAACTAACTCTATTCGATTGGTCAACACAATGATGCAGACAAACAGACGAACATTCCTACAACTCGGATCCGCCAGCGCACTCAGTACGATCGGGTCATCCTGCTTAATGCATGCCCCTAAACCCGCGCAAGGCCTCGCTCTGGGTTTCGACAATTTCAGTATTCGCGCATTCAAATGGAATGCGTCGCAGGTATTGGACTATGCGGAAAAAACTCGCGTAGACAGCGTCCTACTGTCCGACCTCGATGTGTACGAGAGCTTCGATCCACTCTACCTGAAGGAGCTTGGCGCTCGCGCGAAGTCAGCCGGTATCGAGCTACAGGCGGGGACAGGCTCGATCTGTGGCAAAGCCACCAACTTCCGTGACACGCACGGAACCGATGTGGAGCACCTCACACTCACCCTCAAGGTTGCCCATCATCTCGGGGCGAAGGTGGCGAGGTGCTATCAAGGCAGTAGTAAGGATCGAAAACTAAAGGGTGGGCTCGCACCCTTGATCGACAGAACCGTAGCGGTTTGCAAATCCGTGGAGTCCGTCGCCAAGGATCTGAATGTAAAGATTGCGATCGAAAATCATTCAGGCGACCTCACCGCCTGGCAACTCAAGGGCTTGATCGAGCGAGCAGGACCCGACTATGTCGGAGCAACGATCGACGCAGGCAATGCCGCATTCACAATGGAAGACCCTATCGAGAATCTCCGCATACTGGGTCCCTACGTGTTGTCGAGCGGCATTCGCGATACAGCCATCTGGCAGGACGGTAACGATATCAAGGCCTGGTGGAAAGCGATGGGCTCTGGAAACATCGACTGGCCCGCCTATTTCAAGCTTTGGGGTAAAGTGTGTCCCCACGCCCCGGTTCAACTGGAGACCATCTCGCAATGGGGCAGAACCTTCCCCCCTAAGTCAGACGACGCTTTTTGGCAACACTACCCAGATATACGCGACATCGACTACAGCGCCTTTATCAAGCGAGCGGCCATGGGCACGCCGCCACCAGAAGCTCCTAAAGAACGCTTCTCAAAAGAGTTTATGCAAACTGACCTAGAAATCAGCTTGGCGTACTGTCGCAGGATCGGCCTCGGCATTAACCACTTACATTAGATCACTACCGGATCCGTCCTACTCAGGAACAAATGGATATCGGGACCGACCAGTGACAAGGTTGAGGGAGGTTCTTGGGTCACAACTAAAAGGGAACAGGCTATTTCTGCAAGGCCTTGAGAGCCTCCGTGTCTTTCATCCGTGCGTAGATGACTTTCAGAAAGACAGTGTCGTTTATGTCATCGGTTCCAGTGGTAAGTTCGTCAACGGCGTCGTGATAGAGGGCCTGCGACATAAGATAGGCCGAACGAAAGTAGTGCGACTGACCACTAAGCTCTTTTTCGATGCGAGCTTGATCCGAATCGGACAAGATCTCGAACCAGCACAGATCCGACTCATTGGCGCTGCCATCCAAAGGATCCACCTCCACCACTTTCCAATAATACCGAACCCCAGCTTCAAACGGTGGCGAGCCCTCAGGCATTTTACAGCTTCGACTACCCGCTTCTATCTTAAACGAATAATGGAACTTTTTCGACGGCGACTTGATCGATACCTTAAGCTCAGACGTTCGCCCCCCACCCGCCCATCGAAATACCAAATCGGCTGGGTCCACCACCGAATTGCGTGGGAAATTCACGTACAAATCGGACGCCCCCCGTACAGCTGCTTTCACGACCGGCTTCTTGGCAGCCTCGAAAACTTCCGCGATGGTACCAAAAACGCGCGCAGCTAATTTGCCGTCAACCGACTTCCCTGCAGCGACTATCGTGTAGCTAGCCCCCTTGCTAACGGTTTTCATCCTGCCATTCTGCAACAACAAGACCGCTTTACCCGTTTCGGCCGCGACAACACGATCGCCCACCTTTAACTGATTACCGGGCGCTGCGAGTTTCTTAAGTCCTGACGAATGAATCCTCGCCGACACCGCCTCGATCACTATCGCATCCTGCGCCTGCAAACAGTCGCCAAAAATCGCACTGACGATCATAATGATCCAACACCAATGCCTACTCATCACTCTCTCCCTTGAGTCCTTGTAATTCAAACACTTCAACATCCTGTTCACGACCCTTAATCGTCATCCTCCCCATCGAGCGTCCCCTCATATAAACACTTACCCGGCTCCATGTCGATTCGCTCAGAAGAATCCATGTTTTGTGCTCTTTATTGGCGCCCTCGATACGCGCAGCCAAATTCACGGTGTCACCAATGATGGTGTAGTTGAAATGATCACGGGATCCGATATTGCCCACAAAGACATCCCCCGTATGGATGCCAATCCGCGTCCTAACCGAAATACCTCCACGCGTTTGTTCACTGCGATTGTAGGCGTCCGCAAAGTCCTGCATCTCCAAGGCACAACGAGCGGCACTGACCGTCTGATCATCCTGATCCACGGGTGCACCCCAGAATGCCATAATCGCGTCGCCGACAAATTTATCGACCGTACCGTTATGCTTGACGATCACATCGGTCATGCCTTGCAGATACCCATTCAACCAGTCAACGACATCCACAGGATTCGCCTTCTCCGACGCCGCGGTAAATCCTTCGAGATCAGTAAACATCACAGTCAGCTCCTTCAACTCACCGCCTAGCTCCAGAGCCGCAGGATCCGCCATCAACGTCTCCAGATACTCAGGCGAGATGTAGTGCGAAAAAGCATTGCGAATCCAGCGCCGCTGGCGTCCTTCCGTCCGCGATCGATACGCCGCGAGAAACAAAGCACCACCCAGCACCGCCAACCAGACTGGGATCAATGGGAGGGCAACATCCATAGCGTCGAAGATCCAGACAGAACCCAGACTATAGAACCCGATCAAGAGTGGCATGCAGACAAACACGCCCGTGGTTTTTAGACGCGATTCAAGAAACGTCATCACTCCTACAAAGACAAGCACAATCAGAACGGCAGCTCCACCGGTCACTCTCTCGATCGATTGCCCGCTTAATAGCGTCGCCAATGCGTTAGCATGAATCTCTACTCCAGGCATCAGACTATAGTCGTTCCCTCGACCGGACAGAGGCACCCGGTGACGATCCCCACTGTCGGAAAAACCCGCCCCGATCAAGACAACTTTACCTTTGAACCAATCCCCCGGCACCACACCTAGACGCACAACAGAAGCAGGCAAGGTTGTCACGGCACCTGCAGACACTTCGTCTTCTTCGGCTGAGAACATGCCCTGATAGTTGATCAATACTGAATCGCCCTGCAAGCGGCCCGTCCCTTGAACAAGAATCGACAAGGTCGCAGCCAATGACATCATCTCGCCCGATTTTTCGACTGATCCGGCGTCCAAATTGCGAACCGTCTTATCAATCGCATCGACCTCAAAAAAGGGATGCCCCACCGCATGAGCATCACGAAACAGCTTGTTTGGACTCGAGAACTCCATCCCCTCACCGCCTGACACGCGGTCTGCGACCAATACAACATTACCCGCCTCCTGGATCGCATTCGCCAACGCGCGGTCGCGCTCCGAATCAGTTGCTGCACCAAGGACAACATCTAGGGCAATAAAATTGGGTTCGCCCGCACTCACGCGCCGAATCAAATCCGCAAGAAGATCCCGAGGGATCGGACTCCGGTATGGCTGATCGGCCATTGCGGCGTCATCAATCAAGACAACCCTGACACCCTCAGCAAAAATCCTATCCGGAGTCCGGAGACGCATTCGAAGATCGATCGCCTGATTCTCAATGTTCACAACCGACGGCAAAGCCGACAAAAGCCAGCCCAGCAGCCCGCAGGAAATCGCTCCAAGCCATGCGCGTCTTGCGCTAAAGGATGCAAAACTCATTTGGTCGCAGACCCCATAAGGTAAAAACCCGCCCAATCACGTGGTGCCCTTTTTTGTTTCCGCATCTTTCGTTGCGCCACAGCCAAGGCGCCAGCTGGCCCATGCTCAGGCAATGCGCGATACAACTCCTGCATCAACTCAGCAGTCGACGCATCCGGCACCTTCCAGTGACTGGCGATCACAGTCTCGGCACCGGCATACATGAAGGCGCGACTCAAACTCTGAATTTCATCGCCTTTACCCACCGGACCCAAGCCAGACTCACACGCACTCAATACGACTAAGCTCGGAGCAATGGTCATCGAGAAGATCTCGAAGCTCTCGAGGTTGCCATCATTTTCTTGATCCTTAGCCAACAGCAGCGCGGAGCTTAAAGGATACGTGCGATTGTACCTCCCATGCACCGCCAAATGAATAACATCCACACCGCTTAATTCCTGACTGCGCAACAAAGATTCCGTGGCTGCTTTCCCAGTTTTAACCACCGCATGCTTGAATTGCTGACTGATCGCTACGACCTCTTTTTCTGCATAAACCAATACGTCAACCCCATCCCCACGCTGCGGGTTACCCATGAGGAATGCACCCTTTTGGGGCGTATCGCCCCCGGCACCGTAAAACAAACTCGTCGCATTGGGTAAGGTCGAAACAGCCATGCGATCAATCAACGCGGTTTTCGGATCATCAAAAGGCAGACTCGCAAAAGGCAAATAATACAGGGACCCGCTGGGAACCACATACAGGTGGGATAAGGAACCAAGTTCTTTCTTGAACGGATCCAGTATCGCTGCCGACAAGTCCGCGCCAGCCGTTTGAATCAGCTCATCCTGATCAGCAGCCAGCGCTTCGCGATAGGTTTCGATCAAGGCAGATAGAGCGTCGGCACCTAGCGAACAGGCGGCGGTCTTATACCCCGTCTTGGTCAACAACCACATCAATGTCTGTTCGTCACCAACATAGAAGGAAAGAATCGCTTCATCATCTGTCAGTCGGGAAGAGATATCTTTAAGCGACTTGACCGATACGGCCTCAGTGCTTGCGTAGTGCAGGCTCTGTTCTTTGACCCGCTCGAGTATCAAGTCACGACGCTTACATTCCGTTCGGTACTTCACAGCGGTGTCTTTAGCATCGCTCGGCTTCGCCTTCAGAAGCGACAAACGAAGCTTATCGAGCGCCAACTGGCTCTCCGCAGCGTCCTGCACCAGCCCCTTATCGACCGATTTATGCGCTGCAATCTTACGCCCCGCCAACATGTCCAGAAAGGCGCGCGCCTTAGAACGCTCGAGATAATTGAAGCTCGATTCAAAATCGCCCAGCTTCGCATTCAGCTCGATGATCAGACTATATACATCCTGAACCGATCCGGAAAACACCTGACGTGCGGTGTCATCTCGCAAAAGCGATCGCGTGTCTTCGATCGACTCAATCGATCGTTTTAGAAACATCAAAGCCGCCTCATTTTCGTTCTCTTCGGCCAGTATACTACCTGCACGATACGCAACACGCCAAACTAGATATTCGGCCCCAACAATCGAGGTGCGATCCAGAAAATCACGACACTCCAGCACCGCCGCTTCGTTGCGCGCGCTCGTCTCATCTGAGAGGAATCGAATTTTCAAGCGAAGCGCTTCGTTCACCAGTATTCCATACTGACTACCTGCGCGTTCGAAATAGGCATGACCTCGATCAAACTCTTCATAAGCCTTCTGGACTCTATCAGTCTCCCCCAGACAACTCGCTCGTACCGTATACGTATAGCCGCACCCCTCCCAAAACATATCTGGCGGAGTGAAAAATCGACCGTAGAGCCAATGAGATGCCACTTTTTCGATATCCTGAATCAAGGCATCAGCCTCGCTAAGCCTCTGCAAGGCCTCGTCATAACGTCCGTCCATGTAATACATCAGCGAGAGTGTTGCTCGACAATGAATCTGGGCTTTGCACTTCCGAATCAACTCCGACAGGGTAGCTTTGCTAGGCGGACTCCGGTACGACGTCGGGAAGACCCAATCTTTGAGCACCGCAATCGACTCGAGATAGAGTGGTTCGGCCCGTGCGTGATCACCAGCGAACATGTAGGAGTCCGCCAAATTTACAAGAATCTCGGCGGTATCTCCGTTGAGCTGTTTAGCTAAAGGTATCGCGCGCTCTGCCAGCGCGCGCGCATCAGAATAATGTCCGCGCTCGCGTTCCAACCAAGACATGCGTGACAGACAGAGCAACTCGCCAGCCGGCTCCTCGCTCTGCTTATAGAGTTCCATCGCGTCTTTATACAAGGCGATGGCGGCTGCGAAGTCGCCTTCGGAAGCGGGAACGACTGCATTTTTAGCTGGCTGGTTCAAACCAACATGATATTCAAGCAACTGCTTCGGCGCAGCACACGAACAACACATGAGCAAAACCAGCGATATCGCGATACGTGTAGTCAACCAAGGATTCATCTTATTTGTACCCGTTTCCGTAAAAGCACAACATATCATTGACCTTAGATGACTGCGAACATTTCGTGTCGCCAATTATCGTCGTTCGCATTCCATTTGCGCCTTGCTGGGCGACCCGCCTCACGCTAAACTAGCTGTGTCTAATAAACGGAGGGATACCAATGGATGCACAACGACACAACTGTTTCGGAACCCATTTTCTTCAACTCGCTACCGTCGCGCTTCTGATTACGGTCAGCAGCGGCTGCACTCACACCGTCAAGATCATACCGACGCCCGCCACCTCTGAAATTCTTCTCGATCAAAACGTCGCCGGCCAGGGCGTGACAAGCGTAAAGCTGAAAAGCAAACATCTCAAGTACGAGCTAACGGTTGTGCCCCCTCCTGGCTACTTTACGAAGCGCACGATGCTCGACTTCGACTCACCTAAATCGATCCACGTCGCCGCGCCAAAAGACCATTCCTACTACGACACGGTTGAAGGCGCTGATGTCTGCAACAAGTGGATCACACTCAAGGTCGCCAAGCGCTATAGCGATACAGAAGCTTGGCGCAAGGTCATGAGCTCGGTCAGCAAAGCCATCGCTGACTTCGAAACACTAGATGAAAAATCCCTCTACCTAAAGTCCGCCTGGAGGGTCGCAGGCAAACGTGGCGATATACTACGAACCCGATGCCGAATTATCGTCGCCGTCGAAGATCCGGATCCGGACTCGATGACCTACAAATTCCGTATCGAAAGCGAACGCATCGACGCCCGAGGCGACATGATAGAAAAAATTCCACGAACCTTCCGTGACTACCTCGATGCCCTAGAGACCACACGCCAACGCCTAATCAAATAGGCGCGATTCCGACTCGAACACACCGCCAACCCCTTCAGCTTACAGCGTCTACAGAGATGCCCTGTAGGGGTCCATCGAGAGTCGGGCCCCCCACTCAAACCTGCACACACACACAAACCCACATCTAGTGATTGATTTGACGGTAGGTTTTCGCTTCAATGGCGCATCTGGAGAATTTTCCCTATGTTGTTCACATCTACACGACTCACTCTCTGTCTCTGCGCGATTCTGGCTTGTCGAACAACGCTGGCTACGGACTCGACTGGACTCCCTTCAGGGATCACTAACGACCAAAGCGAAACAGACGTCTCTCTGAGTCCCACACAGTCTCTGTCTCGGATCACGGTACCGGATGGTTTTTCGGTCTCACTGTTTGCAGGTGAGCCGAATGTGTTCCAGCCTATTGCCTTCACCTTTGATGACCGTGGTCGTTTGTGGGTAGTGGAGAACTTTTCGCACCCGAACTGGAAAGAGACGGGTCACGATCGCATCCTGATTTTCGAAGATACGAACCACGACGGCGTGTTCGATGTCCGCAAAGTCTTCTACGACAAGGGACGCTACTTATCTGGGATTCAGTTTGGGCACGGAGGCGTCTACGTGTGCAACGTTCCAGAGTTGATCTTCATTCCTGACGCCGATGGCGATGATGTGCCGGATGGCGATCCAATCGTACTGTTGAACGGCTGGGCCACCCACAGTCCCCACAATGTGATGAACAATCTTACCTGGG
>CAXMRT010000115.1:0-7186 GCA_964196025.1 uncultured Gemmatimonadales bacterium
TGTCATGACCCTCACTCTCTCGACAACACAGCCGCGAACCCACGCGGCGCCCAACACTGTATGACTTGTCACTCCTATGGATCCCCTCTGGGTCCCCATCAAAAAACAGCCCTCGCACATAGCCGCCACGCTCCTGGCCCAAAAAGCCCTACCTGTATCGACTGTCATATGCCCAAAACCGGAAAACACACAGGCAAATCCCCGTTGACAGTCCGCACCCACGTATTCCGATTCATCCAACCCCAAGAGACCATCGATCACGGCACACCCAACGCATGCAACGCCTGTCACGAAGAATCTCCCGAGTGGGCGAAGCAACACCTTGTAAACTGGGGCATGACCACGTGGGAACGCCATTAAGCCCACAGATTTCGTATATGGGACGCAAATCCCCACCAAAACACTCATGTTGAGCGTTGAAGTGAACGGCCTCCTATACTAAAGTCCTTGAGTCTCTCCTGAGAGACAGATCACGCCTGTAGCGTGATCGCAAGCGACCTTTTAGACGATTCTGGCTGACAGCCGTTAAACACTAAGGATTATCATGATTAACCAGGACATTGCCCAAGCTGTACGCACAGCTGGCGTGGTCGGTGCGGGTGGCGCAGGCTTCCCTACCTATGTGAAACTTCAGTCGAAGGTGGAGCACGTCATCGCAAACGGTGCAGAGTGCGAACCTCTTCTACAGAAAGACCGTGAGTCCATGCTGATGGAACAAGGCCCTTTCTTTGAAGGTCTTGCCGCGATGCGCCAAGCCACGGGTGCAACAACAGTCACCGTCGCTCTGAAAAACAAAAATGCGGATGTGGGCGATCTCTACGCAGAGCAGTCCAAACGCGAAGACGTCGACACCCTTATCTACAAAGACGTCTACCCCGCCGGCGATGAGTTCGTGTTAGTGCACGCCATCACCGGACGACGCATCCCCCCTGGCGGAATTCCCGTCGCCGTCGGCGCCGTCGTCGACAACGTCGAAACGATCATCAATATCGCGCATGCCCTAAAAGGCAAGCCCGTCACCGACAAATACATCACGGTATGCGGCGCAGTAAAAGAACCGATGACCACTCGCGTCCCTGTCGGAACCAGCATGCGCGACTGCCTGGCTCTCGCCGGTGGCGCCACGGTCGACGACCCGGTCATTCTTACAGGCGGCGTCATGATGGGCGGCGTTGCATCAGGCCTCGACGATCCGGTAACAAAAACCATCGGCGGCCTAATCGTCCTCCCACGCGACCACTATCTCGTTCAGCGCAAGACTCAGTCCAAAGAGACCTACATCCGGATCGGCCACGGACAGTGCGACCAATGCTCGATGTGCACCGAACTTTGCCCCCGCTACATCATGGGCTACCCCATTGAACCGCATAAGGTCATGCGCACGCTCCTCTACGAAGGCGAAGAGAAGAAACGCGTCAGCCTCTGGGCTCAGTACTGCTGCGAATGCAACGTCTGCTCATACATCGCATGCCCAGAAGGTCTAGACCCAAAGAACATTTGCGTCGAAGCCAAACAGACTCTGCGGGAAAATGATATGGGGCGCACACCCAAAGAGCTCGAAACACTCTTCTCATCGGTTCACCCAGCACGGGCCGGCCGCGAGATCCCAATCAAAACCTTGTACACGCGCTTAGGCCTCAAACCTTACGACCGCAAGGCTGACTTTAAGGACTTCAATTTCTCGCCCTCAAAGGTGACGATTCCATTGGATAGCCACGTCGGCGCTCCTGCTCAAGCAACGGTTTCCGTCGGCGACTCTGTCCGCACCGGAGACATCATCGGTCAGGTAGCCGACGATCAGCTCGGCTGCCCGGCACATGCCAGCATCAATGGTCGCGTAACCGCTATTGAAAACAATCGAGTCGAAATCACCGCTTAATTTGTAGTTAACAACAACAAGGATTCAACATGGACACCATCAAGACTAACGGAGACGCAACCGCAAACGCGATCGGCATTGTCGAAACGTCTAGCATCGCACGCGGCTTCCTCATCGCGGATACTGTACTCAAAACCGCCGACGTACAAATGCTCGTCAACCGCACCATCTGCCCCGGAAAATACATGGTCCTCATCGCCGGCTCAGTTGCCGCCGTCGAATCCTCCATCGAAGCAGGCGTCGCCGCCGGCGCACACACAGTGGTTGACCAATTCGTCATCCCCAATGTACACCCCTCGATCTTCCCAGCGATCAGCGGCGTGAACAACCTTCCCGATATGGATGCGCTCGGCGTGATCGAATCATTTAGCGTCGCCTCAATCATCGAAGCCGCTGATGCAGCCGCCAAAACGGCCAACGTCCAACTGATCTGCATTCACCTCGCCATGGCGATCGGTGGAAAAGGCTGGGTCTCCCTCACAGGATCCCTAAGCGCTGTCGAAGCCGCCGTCAAAGTCGCCTCAGACATCGTCGCCGAACGCGGACTCCTAGTCGACAGCGTCGTTGTCCCTGCCCCACGCCCTGAAGTAATCAAAGAGTTCGTCTAGGTCTCACATACACGAGGCCTCATTAACGACGGCCTCCAGTCTAGGCGTAGCGACACCAGCGACCTCGCTCAGCGACGGGCGGCACCCCTTTACTCAATACACCCACGCGCCCTAAACCAGGCGTCTAGCGAGGCTTCCCATGAGGGATTGCCCTTGAAGGCGTTTGGGCCGTGGCCACCTTTTTCGTAGATCATGCAGGTGGCAGGAATCTTGTGTGCCACTAAAGCGCGATAGAATCGCAGCGTATTTTCTACCGGAACCGATCGATCATCCGAACAGTGCAACATGAAGGTTGGCGGGGTCTCGGCTGACACGCGTTTCTCGTTCGAGTAACGTTCAACCAAACTCTCGTCCGCAAACAGGTTTTTACGCGTGCCTCCATGCGGCACACCTTTCTCCATACTGATCACGGGGTAAAACAATATGGAGAAGTCAGGGCGACTACTCTGCTGTTCGATGAGATCGCTGGACGATGAATCCCCCGCATCAAATACGGTGGTGACGGTACTCGCAAGGTGTCCGCCCGCAGAAAACCCCATCACGCCTACCCGCTTGGGATCGACATTCCATTCCTTAGCATTCGCGCGCACGGTTCGAATCACACGACGTGCATCATTGGCCGGTATCTCATGGTGCTTGTTCGGCAACCGATACTTCACCACAATGCCAGCAATCCCGCGCTCGTTCAAAAACGCGGCGATCGACCCTCCCTCGGACCCCATACACACGACACGATAACCGCCCCCTGGAAATATTACCACGGCGGCACCCGTCGCCTTGTCTTTTGGCGGAAGATAAACAGTGTATGTCGGCACCGATATGTTCCCGATGCAGTTCCCGCCTATTTCAGGACCAGACAATCCGTTGGAGTCAGGCACGCCGTCCGCCCACACTGGCTGAGCGACTGGCTCAGCAGTCGCCTGCACAGCAATCATGGAAATCAGACCACATAGGCCAACACTCAAAAATGCGTGTTTCATAATCAACTCCTCGTCTAGTGGAAACGCCTAAAGGCGCTTCAAACGAATGTTCCGGAAATCAACAGTCATCTCTGACCCTGCATGCAACTGCAACCCGATTCGGCCCTTAGGCATCCGCACCTTGGACTTGTCGACGATGTCGATGGCGACCTTGCCGTTCAATTTCTGGATCACATGATTCCCCTTGGCAATCACCTCGTAGGTCTGCCACTTGGAACAATCAACAGGCTCAGGCTCGGTCGACGACAATATCTCTTTCTTGCCAGCCTCATCGATCACCATTTTTTGACCACGCGTGATCAGGATACCACGCCCCTTCTCTTCATAGATCATAGCGAGGTACGCAGGCTTCGGATGCATGTCTGCCTGATACCCCTTCATAACAAACTTTTTGGGATCCACAACCTCGCTCCGATACATCACGCCCGAATTGTTCCCCTCACAACGAGCCTCGTAAACCAGATGAAAGTCCTCAAGATCTCCACCATCAAGAACCAGGAAGGTGTTTCCAGAGATTTTGTTTCCCCGTGTTGACCCATGGATGGCCCCATCCTTCACCGACCACAAGGCCGGATTGCCGCTCCACCCCTTGAGATCCTTGCCATTAAACAAACTTTTAGCGCCCTCAAGCTTCACCTTGTGAGAGGCACCACTGAAGTATTTGTGTTCAGCATCACCGGCTGAGAAGATGTAAGCAATCAAGTCACTCAACTCATCCGGATTCAAGGAGTTCACCAAACCAATCGGCATCGGCGACACCTCATAAGGCTTTTTGCTCTTGAGATCCGCAACCGTCACATCGACATTGCTGTCAGGAGAAAACGGATTGGTCATCACGTGAATCACCCCATTATCCTCGCCACCAATCCGGCCCACAAACTCTGACCCATCGTTCATCACGAAGTGCGTGCTTCCATACTGATCAGAGATCACGGTGGATGGAGCAATGATGTTTTCAAGCATATCACTCAGTGTATAACGACTCGACGCACCGGTCAGGTCAGGACCAATGCCCATGCCTTCGCCAGCAAAGCGATGGCAGGTCGCGCAGGCCGTTGCATGATAGAGATTCTCTCCACTCTTGAAGTTTCGCCCCTCCAGGTTGCCCTCAACCGCCTTAACAGCTCCCGCAACCGTCCAGCTACGCCCAGGCCCTATAGGAGACTGTATCGCACGTGGCTTGGCCAAGGATTTGCTCGAAGCTGCGTCATACTTAGCCTTCAGAACCGGATCAGTTACATTCGCTAAGGCTTCCTTTCGCGAATTCTCGATGAAGGCCCCAAAACTATTTCCACCCTGCCAAGTCTTCGCCCTCGGGAACCAAGAGAAGTAACTGGCATGATCCGCCTTACTCCATCCGTCTTTGATCGAACGCAGGGAAAAGGCCAATGCAACCTGCTGTACGTTCGGACGAAACTGCTCGGTGCGCTTAGCCGCAGCCGCATACCGATCATTACGCGCCAACACCTTGTCATCCAAAATCTTGGCCTGCACATCACTAGCACTCAACACAAGCTGCACCGTCTTCGATACCGCACCCGGCGCATTTAAGAAAAGCAAGACCTGCGACAACTCACGGTTCACCATATTATCGGCGTGCGGATAAAGAGGGCTCAAAGCCTTGATAACGTCAGCCGCGTCAGTCGGTTTCCCAAGACGGGCGAATGCCAACTGATAGGACCGTATCGCCGCCAACAACTGATCGGTCGCCATTGCCTTGTAGCTCAGCCCATTCAACTTGGACAGGATCACGGCCTGTTGATCAACCGCACCTAAACGCGAAACGGCCGCACTAAGCTCGATAACTTCCCACGGACTCTTCGCCTTCTTCAAAGCCCCCTGCCAACTTGCGATCGGCTGCTTCTCCAGGGCCACGCGAGCCGCATAGCGAATAAAACGATCCTCATGACCAATGTGCTTCAAGGCTGTCTTAATCGCACCCTCACCAACACCATCCACATGCAAGGCTTCAAGCTCACGACGCAAGGTCTGCAACGGATGGATCTTGCCCGGCCGCGCAGCAGCCGTGGACTCTTTGCCTATATAGCTGAGCCGATACAGTGCCGAAGTCGTACGTCGACCCCCGACCATGAAGTACATGTTGCCGTCAGGATGAATGGTCACATCGGTCAACGGCAGCGGCTTGCCAGAGACAAACTCTTCTTTGACCGCTTTGTAACTCGCGCCGTCCGGCTCAAGATGAACGGCATACATCGTTCCATAGGTCCAATCGTTGATATAAATAGCTTTCTGATACTTTTCAGGGAACTTGGCGCCCAGACCATTGCTCACCCCTGTCGGACTCGCAGGACCCACATCAATCGTCGGCGGCAAGGTGTCCGTGTAGTACGGAGGCCACTTGCCGCTACCATTGCGCCATCCCCAGTCGACACCCGACACAGCATGATTCACTCGCGTCGGACGATACCACGGTGACCCGACGTCATACTCCATATCCGCATCATACGCGAACAACTCACCGTCAATATTGAACGCCGCATCAAACTCGTTCCGAAATCCATGACAAATCACTTCCTGCGTCTTTGCGTCTGGACTGATCTTGGTGATGAATCCGCCCGGCGCCATCCGACCGCGATTATGCCCACGTCCATCCGCCATACGCGGCAAGAGATGATCTTCCTTCCACGCCTTCGCCACTCGATACGAGGTGATCGACGCGGGCATATCCGTATTGTTCCCGCACACCATGTAGATCGATTTCTCGTCAGGACTCAACACCAAGCTATGCGTGCCATGCTCCCCACTAGCCTTGAACGGAATGAGGTACTCCTCTTTGTCAAACTGGTCATCGCCATTGGTATCGGTCAAGCGATACAGCCCGCGCGCGCCTTCTCCGACCATGATGTACAAACTATCAAAAGCATATAAAGCCCCGTGTCCACCCGTCACCTTCACCTTCAACTTCTCGACCGACACCTCAGGCTTGAGGGTCACACGAAAGACCCCACCATACTGATCCGTCGCGATGATCCGCCCCTTCGGATCAACCGTCATCCCAACCCACGACCCTTGAGTCTGCTTATCAACATCATAAATCTTCTCAGCCTTGAAGCCCGGCAAGGTCACCACCGGCATCGTGCTCGGCGTCGAACTCGGCTTTTGCGCAGTAGGCTGAGCGCCAGAAAACACCGGACCCCACGGCCCCTGCCCATAAGAGGCCACCTCAGCTGCTGCTTTCCATTCGCCCTTCGGAGCCTGAGCCACCCAGGTTTTGTCGCTGATAATATCGAGGCCTGGCCCCTTCAATTGGAAAACAAAACCCGCAATGTTACCCTCGTTCTCAGCCTCTACAAAAACCTCATTCTCGCCAACCTTAAGAAACTTGGCGACGTCCTTCTTAACTGCTTTCGACCACTCCTTCGACGAGGCGACCTGCTTCCCGTTGATCGTGAGGGTAAACCCATTATCACACGTCGCTTTCATGGCTGCTTTAGCCGGCACCTTCTTGAGCGTAAACGTCTTCTTGAAATTCGCTCGCTCCGTTTTAACCGGACCCTGCTTCCAAATCCAGGCCGGCCTAGCAGCCGCAGCGTGAACGGTCACAAGGCTAACGAGTGTCATAATGAGTAATCTGGCGATCATGGTATCTCTCCCTAATAAGTGTCACAAGGTCCTGAGAGCCTCTCTCAGGAGCATTACATTAAAAACTATTTATCGAGACTAGAGAATCGCCACCGTCAACACAACGCCGAACAGAC
>CAXMRT010000116.1:0-7572 GCA_964196025.1 uncultured Gemmatimonadales bacterium
GTGCCCGCCTTCTATGAACATGCCTCAAACACACATCTTTCGACGGTGCCCGACTACCTCCTCTCTCTCGCTGAACATGCGGACGGCACAATCAATATCGGGTCCGAAATCAATACTCGCGCCCTCAGTCAGGTGGACCCCGACCGACAAGCAACCTATGCCCGCAGTATGAGCGTGCTCCGCAAGGTACTGACCACAAAACCGTGGGTCATCACACTATTCCCTACACAGGCCTACGCACAGGACGCCGAGATGAACCTCCCCGACTTCGAAAATTACGTCTATGGCGCGATGTTCGCGGACGAGGACGACCCGATCGCCGCATGGAAGTCCCTCCGCAAGGAGCAAGAAACCCTGATCAAAAAGCTCAAGGGCGCTGACCAAGTCCGGATCCTGTCCGACAACACCGATCTCTCACTATCCGTCAAAGGCCGCACCTTCATCAACAGCGATGGCCGTCGCAACATGCCCAGCGGCGAAGTGTTCACTGGCCCCATTGAAACCTCCGCGAACGGATACATCCAATACGACTTCCCTGTCTGCGTCCACGGTCGGGAAGTCGACGACATCCGACTCGTATTCAAAGAAGGGAAAGTAGTTGAAGCAAGCGCCTCAAAAAACGAAGCCTTTCTAATCACCATGCTCGATAGCGATCCAGGCGCACGCTATCTCGGCGAACTGGGAATCGGTACGAACCAAAAAATTCAAACCTTCATCAAAAACATCCTGTTCGATGAAAAGATTGGCGGCACCATCCACCTAGCCGTCGGCAACTCCTACCCCGAGACCGGCGGAACGAACACCTCTACCTTGCACTGGGACATGATCAAGGACCTACGGGCGGGTGGCGAACTCTATGTCGACGGGAAGCTCTTCCAGAAGAATGGACGCTTCGTATAGCCGTCGCCAAGTTGCAGACACGCTCGACAAGGCTCATGCGGAAAACTATTCAGACGTAGACGCTGAAATCCGTTCGGCCATCTCGGCCGCGAGACGTTCCGAGGCAACACCGATCGCCTTCTGAGGCTCCCATTGTACCACTACCGGCTTCGCGTTCCCGCCCACGCCCAGTGGGCTCAGAGACCCCATGCGCTTGATGACTCGAGGTGCACTCGGCTTCTTTGGCGATTTCTTCTTACCCTTAACCTTCTCCGAAAGCGCTCGACCCTTCGCAACCTCTTTCTTCCGTGCGTCATTTCGAGCAATCAATTCAGCCATCTTCTCCTGGGCTTGCGCAGCGGTACGGTAGTTTCCCCGAACCGTTAACTTCCGCGCAGATAAATGAGGGTATCGTTGCTCAGCTGTGAGGGAGTCGCTCTTCCATGCCTTTTCGACGGCCGATTCTGTGCGGCTGAACAAACGACGCTCGAGGTTAATTTCTTTGTCCAACGCAATCTTGGCCTCACGACTCAGAACCTGATAGCTCTTCTTCTCTTTGTCAAAATCAGTGATCATAATCAGGTAATGATAACCAGAGCTGGAGGCGCTAGAATTCGAGCGCTTCGCTGTGTTAGAGCTACTCTTACCATCACCCAATTTCCGCGTCGTCGTCGCCGCATGACACTCCCATGCAGTCACACTCAACAGAACCGCAGCCGCAAGAATTGATCGGATCAAAACCCTCATAAAACCCCCCGTTTTTGATGTACTCAAGACTACAAATCTCAGCCAACCTTCACAAGCTCAATCGAAAGGTCCAGACACACCCCCATTTCCAAGCGAAAGCCATCCAACAGCCAGCACCCTTCCTATCGACTTTTCCATCGGGTGCCATCGTGATAACAATACGACATGTCCAACGGACCACTATCAAAATCAATTTGGAACCCTGACCCTAGGAGCAGAATGAATCCCCAGAACAGCAGCCACACAGGCCAATCACGACGCCGCATCGCCCGCTACCGCTCCCTGCTGATCCTAACCCTTGGCGCAACACTGGTCGCCTGGACCCCATCCATCGCCCTCGCTGCACCGAACATCGTACTCATCAATGCGGACGATCTGGGTTACGGCGACCTAAGCTGCTATGGCGCAACAAAGGTCCAAACACCCAACATCGACCGACTCGCAAAAGAAGGACGACGCTTCACGGACGCACACTCAGCCTCCGCCGTCTGCTCCCCTTCGCGCTACGGACTCCTTACAGGGCAATACCCTTACCGTAAAAACTTCTGGGGGCCCATCCCTCACAACCAGGGGCTTACGATCGATACCACGCAACCCACACTAGCCAGCGTCTTGAAGTCCGCCGGCTATGCGACCGCCGCAATCGGAAAATGGCACATGGGCTTTGGCGACCCAAAGTGCGACTGGAACAAACCGCTAAAACCCGGCCCCCTCGAAATCGGGTTCGACTATTACTTCGGTATGCCCACCGTGAATAGTGGTCCGCCATACGTATACGTCCTGAACCACGGAGTGGTGGATTACGATCCAGCGGACCCCTTTGTATTCGGAACGGGCAAGGAATCAGCCACACAAAAATGGCCCGAAAAAGGCGGCTATAAAGGAATGGCTGGTGCTCAAAAAGCTCACGAGCGCTTCCGGGACGAATACATTGGAACCACCTTTGCCGAGAAAGCCGTCGCGTGGCTGCGAGACCGCAAAAAGAACCAGCCCTTCTTCCTCTATCTTGCCACAACAAATATCCACCACCCCTTCACTCCACACCCTCGATTCAAGGGCAGCAGTCAGTGTGGCCTCTATGGCGATTTTATCCATGAACTCGACTGGATCGTCGGTGAAGTCCTCAACACGCTGGACGCGTTGAAGCTGAGAGACGATACACTAGTCATCTTCACGAGCGACAATGGTGGAATGCTAAACAACACCGGCCAGAAGGCGTGGAAGGCCGGCCACAGACTGAACGGCCCCTTGCTCGGCTTCAAGTTTGGCGCGTGGGAAGGCGGACACCGCATCCCCTTCATCGTCCGGTGGCCAGACCACGTACCTGCAGGGACCGAATCCGCCGCTCTCATCAGTCACATCGATCTCCTAGCGACCTTCGCTGCGCTGACAGGGTCTGAGCTGCCAGCCAATGCACTCATCGACAGCATCAATCAACTAGCGGAGCTCAAGGGTACGGCACGCAAACCAGCCCGCGAGACCCTCGTCATTACACCAAACAGCCCAAAACACCTCCTCGTCCGGAAAAACAACTGGGTCTATATTCCCGCTCAGGACGAGGGCGGCTTCCAGGGCAAAAAACTCGGAGATCACCTTCTCGGAGGCGCAGCCGCCCAAGCGCTGACAAAACTAATCAATAGCGATGTAACAGATGGGAAAATCAAAACAGATGCGCCGCCGACTCAACTCTACGATCTGGACGCCGACCCCACACAATCCAAGAACGTCTATGCGACCCATCCGGAAATCGCCACAGAACTTGAAACACTACTCAATTCTCATCGTGCCCAAATTCCGGAAGGCAAACGACTCGGCTGGATCAACCTAAAGCAACCCTAGCATCGCTTACGTAAAAGAGCGTTCATAACCAGGCATTTAGGGTCGGGCCAATCTAAGCGACAAGTTATCAACACTTTGTGCCCAAGAGTGGTGGGGTTTCAGCGCTTAAACGTGGCTTTTTAGGCCCAGAATGGGGTGCATAAGGAAAGCCCGCCTCTTTCAGTGCAATACTGGGCTCTGTCATTTCCCAGTAACAGTGTCGCCTCAAGCCCCAAGACGCCTCTACGCGACGAACATAAGAGTCGCTCCCCACGACAAGGATCTCACCGGCTTTTGATTGCGGATCCGACGCAATCAGGGGACACTATGCATCTGATGATCATCGGCATACTCTCGGATACACACGGACACCTCGAGCGGACTCGACAGGCAGCAACGCTGTTGAAGGATGCAAATATCGAGACGCTTATCCACTGCGGCGACGTGGGCGCTGAGTCGGTTCTAATCGAACTCATCACGATCCTTCACCCACTGCCCATCTTCGCGGTTGGCGGAAATGTCGACCTTCACGACGATGCCGTCCTACACTTCCCCCCCACCGCCGGAGCAACAGTCTTTCCGCGTCTAGGGGAGTTGACCCTGGCAAACAAAAAGATTGGCATCTTGCACGGGGATGATGCGCACGCTCTTGATCGCGCGACTCTAACCGACCTGTACGATTACGTCTTCACTGGGCATACGCATCGCGCGAGCGACGAGAGAATCGGGAAAACCCGAGTCATCAACCCAGGCGCACTCACACGTACGATCAGCCCCTCCGTCGCAACGCTTGACCTAAGCACCGACACACTAAACATCCTCACAATCGATTAGACTAACCACTCACCCACGCGCTGAAACACGGCATCAAACATGGGCTCGGTCAGTCGCTTGGTGAAGGTGTTCTGCTGGCTGGGATGATACGACCCTATCAACTGATACGGACCCACCTTCGCCTCCACACCATGACCAAATGCTGGTCGCGGTTTGATCAGTTGCCCCTGCGCGGCCAAGGTCTTCAACACACCCGTCCATCCAAAGGAACCCAAACAAATAATCACTTCGATAGCAGGCATGAGCGACAACTCCTCGAGGAAATAGGGCTGGCAGGCATCCCGCTCCGCGGGCAAGGGCTTGTTGTCAGGGGGCGCACAATGCACCATCGCTGTTACCCAACAATCGTGTAGGACCAAGCCGTCATCGCGCCAAACAGATTCCGCCTGATTAGCGAAGCCCTCTTTATGCAAGGCACGATACAACCAATCGCCTGATCGGTCCCCTGTGAACATACGCCCAGTCCGGTTAGCACCGTGCGCAGCAGGTGCTAAGCCCACAATCAATACACGCGCCGCCGGGTCTCCGAACGACGGCACGGCTTTGCCCCAATACGTATCGCCTTGATAAGAGGCCCGTTTTTCTCGCGCGACCCGCTCGCGCCACTCGACTAGACGTGGACACGTCCGACAGCCTTCAATTCGCTTCTGCAAGCCTCTCAGCGTTCGCGCCACAAATCACTTCCGTTTTCGTTCGTCCATGACGGTAGGCGACCTTTTGCGTCCCATGTCGCAGCCTCTTTGATCGTTAAGGTCCGTTCACCTCTAGCACGCAAATTGGCCATCGCTAATTGCGGGTCGGCATGAACCTTCTCAAGGCAATCCTCACAACAGGTGTAAATCCGATGGCCATCCAGTTCCGCATACAGGTCGTGGTTGATTGGAGAGCCTTCTAAAAACGGACAGGTCCGCTGGAGAAAATACGTTCTATCGTCCGCGACACTACACCCCCAGAGTCCCACACACATCAGCATAACAACAATCGACTCACGCACGATCCATCTCCTCGCGTTCAAGTTGCGCCGACACCAACGCTTGGCCTTCGTGATAATGATAGGTGTCGCCTGCATAATTCTGCAAGGTCCACACGCCATCATCAACACTCTCTACATAGTTCGGCCCAACCGGTACTTTCCCCCCACCGCCCGGCGCATCAATCATATAAGCGGGAACCGCATACCCAGAGGTGTGTCCATGCAAGGCACGGATAATGTCCTGCCCCACAGACACAGGCGTCCGAAAGTGCGAGCTCCCCACAATCGCGTCACACTGATGCAAGTAGTACGGCTTCACTCGAATCTTCAATAGTCCGAGCATCAATCGCCGCATAACAGCAGGGTCATCGTTCACGCCCTTCAACAAAACCGTCTGTCCCCCCAACGGAATACCCGCATCGGCCAATCGCTCGCACGCCTGCGCGCACTCGGGCGTCAACTCGGCTGGGTGCGTAAAGTGGATACTCATCCACAAGGGATGATATCGACGCAACACGTTCACCAAATCGGGCGTAATACGCTGAGGCAATACAGCGGGCACCTTGCTACCAATCCGGATCATCTCAACATGGTCGATAGCGTGTAATCGCTCCAACAACCAATCCAATCGATCGTCAGATAGCGTCAATGGGTCACCCCCAGAAAGCAACACATCCCGAACCTCTTCGTGCTCACGAATATACGCGAGCCCAGCCTCCCACACACTGCGATCAGGTGGCAGCTCGCCACGACCCACCATCCGCGCCCGCGTGCAATACCGACAATACGTCGCGCAATGATCAGTCACCAAAAAAAGCACTTTGTCAGGATAGGTGTGCACAATGCACCGTTCAGGACGATGCGCATCTTCACCAAGAGGATCCTCAACCTCACCCTCAGCCCGCACAAACTCGTCGGCAACAGGCACCATGGTTCGCCGAATCGGATCCGTTGAATCCGAGCCCCACATCAACTCCATCATGTAGGGAGTCACAGCCAAGGGCAGTCGGTCCGGTGCTGCATCAAAGGCTGCACGTTCCTCAGCACTCAAGTCCAAGACACGCTCAAAGTCCGTGCAGGTTCGAAAGCGATGCTGCATCTGCCAACGCCAATCCGACCACTGCTCGTCAGAGGTCTCTGAAAAAAACCGCGCTCGAAACTCAGACATCGCGATTCCCGCCATCACGGCCGATGGCGTCTACTGGACACCCCTCCATGACATCTTCACAGACCAACCGTTCTTCATCCGTCTGAGGCTGATGATAGACATAGGAATATCCAGCCTCTTCATCACGCCGAAAATGCGCGGTGGCACCCTGTCGACACAGGTCGCAGTCAATACACGAGTCATCTGTATACCAGTCGCCAACTACATTGGCACCGATTCTGTCGCTTACGTCTCCCATACCCCCATCATGCGGCTCCCGTGACCTTTCGCAAGAAAAACCTGCCGCACCGCAGCAGATCTACACAATCAGTTAGGGCTTTTCAGTAACACGCGACTGCTCTATTCTAGATTCTATGCGATTAATACTCACCGTCCTTCTGCTCACATCCGCGTTCTCGAGCGCGGGACTTGCCCAAGAAGCCGCCACTCGACTCTATCAACACTGCCTGAGCTCTTCGATCACCGCGGCCACGCTCAGCGCAGACGGAAACATGCTCGCCATCGCTGCACGCGACAAGTCCATCCAACTTCTCGATGCATCCACGGGCAAATTGATCAAAAAACTCGGCCCCGGTAAAAGCCCGGCCGACACCCTCGCCTTCAATTCCAGTGGATCTCGGCTAGTCAGTGCCGGCTACAACGAAATTCTGATCTGGGATGTCGCTGCAGGAAACCTCCTCAAACCTCTACGTGGCGCGGTCGGACGAATCAGCTCCGCCACCTGGAACCCCTCGGACACCCACTTCGCGACCGCGGGCTCAGACAAAACCATCCGTCTCATCGACGCCACTACCTTCAAACAGACATCTTCCTTTAAAGCCGGATCCATCAGCATCAAAAAACTACTCTATTCCACCGACGGCTCTTCCCTTATCAGCACCTCTAATAAGAAGCTCCTAAAGTGGGACCCCACAACCGGCAAATCACTCGCCACCCTAAGTGCCCACCGCAGCGCCATACTCGCTATCGCTTGGCAACAGGACGGCAAAACACTCGTCAGTGGCGGCACAGACAAAAAATTGATGCGATGGGACCTCACAAAAACAAGCCCCATTACCACCGTCGACGACGCGGGCGGACAAATCCTCGGTCTCGACGCCGCAACTAGCAGCCCCTATATGGTCACCGCCTTATCCGACCGAAGCCTCGTTAT
>CAXMRT010000117.1:0-7538 GCA_964196025.1 uncultured Gemmatimonadales bacterium
TGGTCGATTCGGATAGGTGGAGTCCCTTTTACTGATCCGGTGGCAGGCTTGTCTGTTGCGGTTAAGAATCACCACTGGCCGCTAGGGTTTGCTCTTGGAATGATTGTCCCTCTTGGGATCGCGTTGATGTTCGGACGTGTGTTTTGTAGTTATATATGTCCTGCGTCACTACTATTCTTTACGATTAGTCGGTTACGGCGACTTGCGGGTAGATTTTTCCTGTTTCCCGAGCTGGCGTTGAATCGCGGGTTCGCCTGGGGCGTGCTCGCTGGAGGATTGGGGCTGGCTGTTTATGCCGGTCACGGGGTCTGGACGTTTATCCTCCCGTATTTTGCGTTGGGTCAAACACTGTTTCATGGCTTAGCCTTTGGGACCCTGTCTATGACGCTGTTGAGCCTTGTGTTTTTTGCCTGCGCGGATCTTGCCTTTGGGAATCAATTTACATGCCGTTACCTCTGTCCAACGGGTCGCTTATTGGGCTGGATCGGATCCAAGGCGCCCGTGTCCATTCGACGTGACGCGACTGCCTGTCTCGAGAATTGCAGTATGTGCGGTGATAGCTGCCCTTTTAACGTAAACCCGAAACTGGATGAAACCCGCGATTGTTCCTTATGTGGAGAATGTGTCGCGTTGTGTCCCACGTCCTGTTTATCGATAGGGGTGAAAAAATGAGGCGTCATAGGCCTTCAGTCCATCTTATTGTTGGCGTTTTCCTAATCCTGTTTCAGGGTTTGGCTTTTGGCCACCACTTCAAGGGGCTTCCTCACTTTTCGTATTTTGAGAACTATCCGCAGGTTCCTCAAGAAGAGTTCCTTGGACAAGCGGGACAATATGAATTTTCTCTGGTCATATATGACTTCCAAGGAATCAATAAGGAAAACGCTGAACAACCGGATGACGTTCGCTTGTTCCTCGTGATATATAATTTAAAGAAGAATATGGCTTACAACGGTGCCTTAACCATGGAAATTCTGGATGGTGACCAGGTTCTGTATACCGACGTTAAAAAGTCGTCTGAAGAGGAAAGTTTGTATGGCTTGCAGCGGGAGTTATCCGAGACCGGCAAGTATTCCTTGAGACTCACGCTTCATGATGGGACCGAGCTTGAGGCTGTTATTCCTTTTTTCCTCTCCTCGCAAAAAGTGAATTGGGGCAAGTGGATTTCGATATTCTTGCTCGTGTTTGTCGTTGTGCTTGCAGTAGGGGCTCGAAAGGCTCGGTTGATTGCAGATCAGAAAGAAGCTGCGCGAGCACGGCGGGAACAAGGGGGTGGGTCGTGAGTGACCTTCAATTGGCTGTTGTTTCTCCGGCGGAATCCCTCGCGGAATCGTGTTGTGACACTGCCGCGGGCAGTGAGCACGTGTGTCAACATGGTGCAGATCACCAAATGACAACAATCATTGATCCGTCTGGGAATGAGGTGATGGTGCACACCATGGCTGGGATTCCGACTTCAATGGCTGTGGGCGGTCTGGTTTTTCTTATCATCATTTCCCACCTTCTTATCTCCAAGCGGGGGTCGACGTTGAAGGCTGCATGGTCTCGTCGTTTCAATATTTTAGGATTCGGCGGGGTAAAGAAGCTGGTGAAGAAGCCTTGGTTTCCTTTGTCTATGCAAGGGGTCTCCATCTTCGCCTTGGCGCTTGTAATTTATGCAGGCTTGTGTGGTTCACAGCGAACCAATATTGCGCCGGTTATCACGTGGACGATTTGGTGGGCGCTGCTCGTGTTTTTTGTGCTCGGTTTTGGGAAGCTTTTCTGTGCGGTTTGCCCATGGGAGGGCGTCGCGGCTCTGGTGACCTCTTTGTCTTTTAGGTCGCGAAAAAAAGTGCTCGGTTATGAACGCCCGTGGCCTAAGCGTTTTCGAAATATTTATCCGGCTCTGTTTCTTTTCATCCTGCTGACATGGTTTGAGCTGGGGTATGGTGTTACCCGCTCGCCAAAAATGACAGCCATCATGGCGGGGGTGTATCTTGCGGTCGCGGTGGTCTTTGCCTTGGTTTTCGAGCGACGTGCGTTTTGCCGATATGTCTGCCTAGTGGGTCGGGTTCAGGGTATTTATGCGCTGTTCAGTCCTGTTGAGCTTCGACCTGAGAGTTCTGATATCTGCCGTAGCTGCCAGACAAAGGACTGCTACAAGGGGAACGAGACTGCTACCGGTTGTCCGACGGGGCTTTTCCCTGGGGCGCTGAATGAAAACAGTTATTGCACGCTTTGTACAGAGTGCGTGCGCGCGTGTCCTCATGACAATCTGGCTATCAACGCACGGCCTCCCGCAGCGGACTTGATGACTAAAATTCGGTTTCGGTGGGATGAAGCGGTGATGTGTATCGTCCTTTTAGCACTAACCGTTTTTCATGGTCTCACGATGACCCCCTCATGGAATCGAATGACCGATCTGCTGCGTGTAAATTTGGATTTGGGATTAAAACCCGTTTTCAGTATGCTGATGGTCTTGATGATCGCTGCGCCTGTCGTGATATTTGTTGTAGCCGCTTATGTGGCACAGAGATCGACGCGCGTTAAGACTGTCACCACGGGTAAACTATTCAAAGCCTTTGCGTACAGCGTCATTCCTGTCGCGCTGTTTTATCATTTGGCTCACAACAGTATGCATTTCTTCATGGAAGCGCAGAATATAATCCCTCTCTTGAGCGATCCTTTGGGTAGAGGATGGGACTTGTTTGGTACTGCGGGAAACCAATATGCACCGATGCTTTCCTTGACGACGATCTGGTGGATTCAACTTGTGCTAATTGTGGTTGGTCATATTTATAGTGTCGTTGTTGCTGATCGCGTGGCGCATCACTTGTTTCAGGATCGCCGCTTGGCGATGAGAAGTCTGATTCCCCTGATTGTAACCATGGTCGTTTATTCCGGCGTCAGCGTATGGCTGATTTCTCAGCCGATGGAAATGCGAATGGGGATGTGATGAGCGATCGAAACCTTACGCGTCGGCAATTTTTCCGTGCTGGACCGCGTGGTATTTTGAACGAATACACGGGGCGCAAGACGGGGGAAGACGTACGGCCCCTCATTCGCCCTCCCGGTGCTGTGCGGGAAGTCGAGTTTCTTCAGCGCTGCCAATCCTGCCATGCCTGCGAAGAGGCTTGTCCACATGATGCCATTTTTATGTTGGGGCCCGAGTACGGAGAGGCTGAAGAGACTCCTCATATGAAACCCGACGAAGTTCCGTGCCATTGGTGCACGGAAATGGATTGTATTGAGGCCTGTGGTTCTGGTGCGCTGCGGTTGCCTGCTGATGGTCTGGTTGCACCGATCGCGGTAGTAGAGATTGATCATGATACTTGCTTGGTTTCCCAGGGCATTTTGTGTGACGACTGTGCGATGATCTGCCCGTCTCACATTGGGGCGATCACCATGAAGGGTCGCAAACCTGAACTAAATCCTGATACTTGTACGGGTTGCGGGCTTTGTATTCAGCACTGTATGGCCGAGCCGACGGCGATTCGATTGATATCGAAGCCGCGCGCCTGACGGTGTCGGGGTGATTACGCCGAGGCTGGGTGTGGATTTCTTTGTTTGAATGTCTTGTGTAACTGCTGCCTATTCAGCGGCAAGCGACCCGCTCTGATAGGATAGTGTTTGTGTGACCCAATTCTCGGTTAGGGCCTTTGATCCAAATAACATTGCGGTGGGGGTTGTAGATGATTAGTATCGTCCGGCCATTGAAGCGAGAACGTTGATTGTCATAGATAGATGGGTTGAGCATGAGTGATATTACTGTATTAGTAGTTGATGATGATGAGGAAATGCTGAATCTTGAGGTGGGTGCTCTCGGTCGTGGTGGGTATAAAGTAGAATCTGCCCTGACTGCCAAGGAGGCCCTGTCAAAAATCAAGGTATCGGTTCCAGACCTGATATTACTAGACGTGATGCTGCCAGATGCAAATGGGCGTGAGGTGTGTGCTGAGTTGTCGCGAGATCCACTTACGCAGCATGTCCCGGTTATCTTGGTGACTGCACAGGATGAAGAAGCGGATATCGTAGATGGGCTGGGGCTTGGTGCGGTTGACTACATCACCAAGCCGTTCAGCTCCAAAGTGCTTTTGGCTCGTGTTCAGGCCGCATTGCGGCAACGGGCTGCCAATCCGGCTGCTAGCCTTGACCTGATCCAGCGGGAGGGGCTTACGATAAACTTTGGTCGCCACGAGGTTATCGCCAAAGACATACCCGTGGATTTGACTGCCACAGAATTTAAGATCCTTGCCTTGCTAGCCGGGCGCCCTGGTTGGGTGTTTGACCGTTATGCCATTGTGGATGGCGTGCATGGAGCCGACTATGCGGTGTCGGATCGATCAGTGGATGTGCAGATCGGTATACTTCGGAAAAAACTGGGCGAGGTTGGGGCTAATATTGAAACCGTTCGCGGCGTCGGGTATCGCTATAAAGGGTAGTTCGATGCAGGAGCTAAGAGGCTTCTGAGTTTGGTATTTCCGCGAGTTTTTGTCGGTAGGTATGGATCAGGATTTTGATGTCTTCGGCGCTTTTCGCTTTCGCCTGCTTCTCCAGCTCTTTTCCGATCTTGCTCAACTCAGGGAAGCCGTAGCTTCCGCCATGCCCCTTCAATTTGTGACCGATTGTGGCAATGGTGTCGAAATCGGATTGGGCCAGGGCTGTTTCCAGTTTCGGGATCTCTCGCGACCGATTTTTAAGGTATCCGGGTACCAGTTCATCTAAGTCAGAATCTGGACTGTTCGATTGGGATTGGACATCACTATCATCGTCTGAATGAAGCGGCGCGTAACGCTGGATGGCGTTGAGGAGTTCGCGTTTGCGCATGGGTTTTGTTAAATGTTCGTTGCAACCTGCTCGTCGGCTTTTTTCCTTTTCCTCTTCGTGAGTGAAGGCTGAAATAGCGAGGATAGGTGTTGGGGTGAGCCCATGAGACACTTCCTGGTGTCGAATGATAGAAACCGCTTCAAACCCGTCCATCACCGGCATTTGGAGATCCATGAGGATAAGATCGTAGCTGTTTGTGTGATACATACTGACCGCTTCCTGTCCATTGATCGCGACATCGACACTGTGACCGGCGTTAAGGAGGTAGGTTTTAAACACCAGTATGTTGTCCTCTGAATCTTCGGCCAGCAGAATACGGAGGCATTTCTGATGAGTTCGTTCGTTGGTAACGGAGAGTTGGTTGTCGGATGGCACGGGACCCTGATGGCTGGGTAGGGGAAGGGTGAGCGTAAAGGTGCTGCCCTGGCGAGGCTGGCTCGTCACAGAAATTGTTCCGCCCATCATGTTGATCAATTCATTGGCGATACTGAGGCCTAGGCCTGTTCCTGGGGAAGACGTGAACGCGTGTTTAACTTGTGTGAACGAGTCGAAAATCCGGGTGAATTCCTGCTCAGGTATTCCTCGTCCGCTATCTGAAATGTTGAAAATGAGAATATCCTGTTCTTGGCCCTGCGAAACATCGATCGTGATATGGCCGTTCTCCGTAAATTTGATTGCATTGCTGAGTACGTTCACCAGAACCTGACGTAAAAATCCAGGGTCACCATGAACGATATCTGGAACCGACGCGGCAATAGACACGTTGACGTCTAGCCCTTTCTCCCGAGCCTGGTCAATATACACGTCTATCGATTCGTGGACGAAGCTGCGAAGTGAAAAAGGAATTGCATTGAGCTCCATGTGACCTGCATCCAATTTGGATATGTCGAGAATGTCATTGATGATGTCCAGTAGCGATACCCCGGCTCGCCTCAGAGTTGTGACGTATTCTACCTGCGTCGTGTTCAACGTGGTGTCTTCAAGGAGATCAGAAAGTCCAATAATAACATTAAGCGGTGTCCGAATTTCATGGCTCATTTTGGCAAGAAAATCGGCTTTTGTTTTTGCTGCACTGAGAGCATCTTCCCTGGCTTGTATGAGCGCTTGTTTATCTTCCATTCGGGCCGAAATATCGCGAATTGTGCTCATTACAAGCATTCCGGTTTTCGTCTCTATGGGACTGAGGCTGATTTCCACAGGGAAGAGAGAGCCGTCGCTACGGCGTGCTTCCAGTCTCCGGCCTTCACCCATGTTCCGAACTTTTGGGTCTTTGAAAAAACCTGAGACATGATGTGCGTGAGCATCTACGGTCATCTCTGGAAGCAGTTTGCTGAAATTCGTATTTAATATCTCGCTAGCGGAGTAGCCGAACATGCTCTCAAACTGTTTGTTTACGAAAATGGTGTCCATGCCGCTGTTTACAATAAGTATAGCGTCCGGCATCTGCTGCAGAACGTTTTCGAGGGATATTCTTAATGTGTTTTCTGTTGTCATGTTTAAAGAGGCTCCTCAACCTTGAGCGGTGAAGGGATAGTATCTTGGAAAATCCATTGCGCAAATAGAAAGATAGTCATCTTTTGTTTAGCTAGTCAGTCGTCTCCGAGGTGGGTGCCATGTCGACTCTGACCGTTGTTAGGAGCATCAGGCCGCTGGTTCTACTCATGCATGGTTCGGGCGGGTGCTTCCGGGAGGTCATTTTCCTTGATTGTTCGGTGTCGACTCTGGATGATTAGCCTCTTGTATGTTGTCGTCAGAACGTGGGTAAGGAGAGAATAATGAGACGTGTTGGATTGCTGATTCGTATGTTGAGCTCGGTAGTATTGGCGGTGGTGTTGACCTCGTGCCAAACCGCGCGCGTGCACCCCGTACCTGAGAGCGCGACGTGGTTGACCTATTCTGGTGGAAATGGACCTGGTGCGGGAAAGCACATTGTCTTGATTTCGGCCGAACAAGAATACCGAAGTGAACAATCGATGCCGATGCTAGCAAAAATTTTATCGTCTCATCACGGCTTTGATTGCACGGTTCTTTTTGGCACTAACCCAGAGGGGCTGGTGGATCCGACGATGAAGGTTTATCCACGAAAGGGGGGTACAGAGAAACTTCCGCCTCACGCGATTCTCGGTTTGGAGCACTTGGCCACGGCGGATGCTTTGATTTTTGTGACTCGTCTTCTGACTCTTCCGCCTGATCAATTGAAGGACCTTGTTGATTATTTTGATTCGGGAAAGCCTATCTTGGGGATCCGAACCGCAAATCACGGCTTTCGTGAGAAGCTGCCGTATCAGCTGGATGGCGAGAAGGTCGATATCGGGGAGATTTTGGGAGGTCGTTTTAAAAAGCATCATGGGCGCTGGCATGCCGATTCGACGCGTGGTGACATTGTGGCGTCGCAGAAAAATCACCCGATCGTACGCGGTGTCAGTGATATCTGGGGACCCTCCGATGTCTATCGCACCTATGAAGAGGGCGGGTCTCTGCCCAAGGAGTGTACAGCCTTGGTTATGGGCCAACCCCTGATGGGGCGTAAGCATGGCGATGCAACAAACCCGAAATTGATTCCCCTACCTGTTGCCTGGGTTAAGCCTTGGGAAACGAGCAACGGCAAAACTGCTCGCGTGTTCCACTCCACGATGGGTAGCGGTAAGGATTTGGAGAGCGCCGGGTTGCGCCGACTTTTCGTCAATGCCGTCTACTGGAGTTTGGGAATGGAGGATGATATTCCCACAGAGAGT
>CAXMRT010000118.1:0-3251 GCA_964196025.1 uncultured Gemmatimonadales bacterium
CTTCGGATCCTTCAACAACAGGTTCGCCATTGCCTTGCCCATTGCTTCACCGATATTCATATACGTTTCAGCATGCCCACTGTAATGACCGCTTGAGCTGCCGCCCTTACTCAAGGGATGCGAATAGACTGACGCCACCAAACCCTGATTCTGCGGATACTTACCGGACTCACCATCCACATTGAGAACGGCCTGCAGAATTTTGCCTTGATTGCCGCCTGCATCTTTTTGGGTCTGGCCAAGCGTCGCACACACTAACTTCGCTTCCGGCGCATCGAAATCTTCACGCAGCTCGGTTAGTAGGTTCATCAAATTTTCTTCATACTTGGCCGAGTGAGCGTTGCTCCGAAAATCCTTATCGCCCTGCCACCAAAAGAAGCCGGCCACTTCATACTCTGTTGCACCCGGATAATGCGTGGCCAAATCAGCAAGCACCTTCTTTGCAGCGGCCGTGTCTCCATCATACTGAACCCCAGCATACCATTGCCCTGGAGCCTGTTCTTTTGGAATACCACCGGCAGCCTCTCCATATCCTGCTTGAATTTTTCCGTCGTACTCATATTGCGGAGACCCGGGCGGCAGCAGATCCCAACCCAAACTGCGATTCCCAATACAGCTCTTCAGAATCATCACCGGCGCATCCGTCACATGTCCCACGTAGTGACCAATCCCCATCTCCGGACCAATGTTGCCCTTGATCGTCATCCACTCATTATTAAAGGTCTTGCTCGGTCCACTACCAGAACACATCACACGCACAAAGCGAACATCCTTACGCGTCGTCCATTTGCCCCTTCCATCAGCGAGATACGGGTAGAGCTTGTTCTGCTGAACAGCCGTCGTTAGCGACCCCTTCCCACCCGTGATCCTGCCGAAGCCCAACATGTTCGATTGGCCGAGAAGAATATACACCTGCACCGGCTTCGCCATGTTCGCCGCCTTGCCATCGGGTGCCGGAAGCACCGCCGGCAATTCATCTTCAGCAACAAGCGTCATGCCAAACAACAGACATAACGTACAGGTAAGCCCTAAGGCATTGTTCAATAGCTTGAGTGCGCTCATCTTAATAAACTCCCATTCTTGTTTCATGATCCTGTATTCAATCGTTCCCGCATATCATTAACGTTTTTACGTGAGTCCCCGCCCGGTCCACCCGAGGGCTTTGGCTTTTTTCCGCCACCTAAACCTGCGGCCGCCGCAGGCTGGGGTTTTGATTTGGGCTTAGGCTTCGTCAGTAGTTTCAACACCTTCTCTAAATTCACCTGTGTCCCAGACTTAACACCATCCTGCACCGTGCTATTGACCGCCTTGATCTCAACACCCTTGATCTGAGTCTGCTTCACATCCTTCACTTGCTCCTGATGCGTGATCGCCTTCTCCTCAACACCCTTGATTTGAGCCTTCACGTCGCCGCTCTTCTGCGCGAGCGCCACCGTTGCCAAGAGCCCAAGAACGAGCAAGAAGCGGATGGTTAACTTTTTTGTATTCTGTTTCATCTATTCGTCCAATCCACCATGCGCAGAGTCATGAACCGCTGACTTCACCCGCGCTTCATAGTCTCTATACGCTTCAGGGTTTTCGTGTTCCGCCAAATAACGAAAGATCTGTCGCGCCCGCTCTGCATAAGGGCGCCATTCCTTTTCGGGTGTCCCCACCCCTTGCAACACCCAGGCCGCCATGTAATGAGCCTGACCCAAAGATTCTCTGACTGCACGCGTAAGAAGATCGTCGTCGCCATAGTCATTCGACACCTCAGTCAGCAATTCAAAGAGAGAGTCCAAGCCCGTCGCAATGTCTAGGTTCTCCAGACGAAGCTTCGCCTGCTTGAGTCGGATTTGATAAAACACCCGCGGATCGTCATCTTCAGGCAAGGCATCAACCAGATCCATCGGAGCCGAGCGGGGTTCTCCGTCATCGTAGCGCAGCAGGATGTCTTCGATGTTTCGATCTTCGGCTAACTCCATTTCCTCAATCTCTTGGAGAAGCTTCCACGCCGCGTGTCGCTGAACATGCACCTGACCCTGATTGTAATGATAGGAGAGAATCGCCACTCCCGCCAAAAGCCATAACAGTGTCAGCCATTTCCTCATCAGCCACCCACCCGTCGACGTCTCACAGCACTCCAGTCGCTCCCAAAGTATTCCTGAAGCAGAGGCAAGAACGCATAAAGACAGGCCGAACAGATAAACAACACCATCGCAATGTCCGCCGTATTCCAGCTGCGCGTCACCATCATATCTTTCGCCTGCACCAGATGCGCAATATCCGCCGTCTCCACAAGCTTCTGGTTAACGTCGATATAGGTCCCTTCCACATAGGCCGCCACTATATTCAAGGCAACAGGATCCTGCCGTGACAAGTGGCCATCAATCGAAATACCTTCTCTCGTATTGCCCACCCCCAGCACAAGTGCATGTTTCACAGAGGGAGGCAGGGCCTGTAACTCGTCCATCTCAAGCGTATCGCCATCCGTCACCATGATTAGCGTCGTGCTGTCCTCAAGCTTATCCCCCACCAGCTCAAGCCCCTTGTTCAAGGCCTTAGCCAAATCGGTTTTACCGGGACCCATCACCTTCTCGATCGGTAGATCATCCAAGACATTATAAACGATCGCCTTATCAAACGCGTCTTCCACCATCGGCATCGGCCGCGTATAAAAACACACCAGCGTGTAGCGCACATGTTTCCCGAGTCGTTCAACAACCGACGTCACCACGCGTTTCATCTGTTCCCGGCGTGACAGGTCACCCAACTTCCCTGCGTCTTCCAGCATCATGCTTGGCGAGAAGTCCAACAACAGCAGAACGTTTTCTACCTGATCCTCAGCAAGCTCATCCGCGCTGTTCGGATCCACAAAAAGGGTGTCCGACGTCAATAGAAGGAAAACAAGAGACCAGGTGATGCAAGCCAACACCACCGCTCGAAACCAAGGCACCACCAGAGTCCATCCTCGCGGTTTTCCCGAGGGCCCAAAAGCCAGTTCCGCCACCTTCTTAATGCGCCGGGATTGCAGCCATTCGCAGAGGAGAACGAAAAAGAGGACAAACACCGCGCTAGCAACAGGGATTACCCGCAACTGCTCCGGAGTCAGCATGTCACTAAAGTCCATCAAACAGCGATCTCCTGCAGGAATGAACGGCTACGCCCCGAATAATCAACAGGGGGGAAATTCTGCCGTAAGCAGTAGTTGAATCCAGCTAAACGAATAAGATAATCCTTTGACCCACTTCTGTCATGCCGACCCTAATTTC
>CAXMRT010000119.1:0-26092 GCA_964196025.1 uncultured Gemmatimonadales bacterium
TAAATAAGAAAGGTCGGGCCTTGATTGGATGCCGATTTTCCTGAATACTCTCTTTTGGAGCTGAAGATGCAGAGCCTCGGGAACTTCGAGCGCTCTGGTGCGTGTTAGTTTGGTTAAGTGCAGGGATCATAAACGTGGGCATAGAACAACTCTATCTAGCTGACATTCTCACCTCCTTCGCAGAGTCGAATCTGTCAGGCAAGGTGATCGTCTTTGTGTTGGCGGCAGGATCGATCATGGCGTGGTCGATCATGATTACGAAATACAGGGCCTTGGCAGAGGCGTCGCGACAATCGGAAGATTTTCTCCGTTCGTACCGTAAGGAAGACCACCCCTTAGCTTTATTTTTGCGACGAAGTAAATATGACTCCAGCCCTGACTTTCAGATATATACGCATGCGTGCACGACATTGGGCGCGGTGTTGGAAGCGCGCGGTGTGGATTCCGACGATTTGTTTATGGGTGGGGTTGGAATGGAGTTGCCGCAACTCTCCAACCAGCAACTCAGCCATATTCGGAACGTGGCCGATCGAACGATGGCTGACGAGGTGCTGCTCTTGGAAGATTCGATGGGCCTGTTGGCGACCGCGGTGTCGGCGGCGCCGTTTCTGGGTTTACTCGGGACGGTGTGGGGGGTGATGGATGCCTTCGGCAATATGGGGAGTGGAGGCTCGGTCATGATTTCGCAAGTGGGGCCAGGTATATCGGGTGCCTTAGTCACGACAGTGATAGGCCTGCTTGTGGCGTTGCCGTCCCTGATGGGGTACAACTTGCTTAGTAATTCGATTCGCAAGATGACGGTACAGATGGATAACTTTGTTCAGGAGTTCGGCGCGGACCTTGAGGGTTACTTCAGCGCCGATTCGTGAGAGTGAATCATGGGACGTAATACGCCACTAACGTCAACGACGCGTATCAGCGAGATCAACTTGACTCCGTTGATGGATGTGACGTTCATCCTGCTCATCACGTTTATTATGGTCTTCCCTACGATTGAGCAGGGTATCGCGATCAACCTGCCTAAGGATTCTGAACCGACAGAAGCCGAGGCTCCGGACAACATGAAGCAGGTCAGCATTGATTTAGACGGTCAGTTTTCCTTGGGAGACCAGCGGATGGATGCGGAGAGGTTATTGGCGGAGCTTGAGCAGATGGCGCTGTCTGATTCGGCCACGACGATCTGGATTCGAGCAGATGAACGAATTCCGTATAAAAAGGTCGTCGAGGTGTTGAAGATGGTTAAGAAAGCGGGCATTGTGAATATGTCGCTTGTCACACAAGCGGAATGATCGGGTTATGACAGAATCGGCACATCCTCAGGGTAGACGCTTCCTTTCGTCGAGTTTTCGTCGAGTGGTGATTGCGCATGTCGTCGTTTTTGGGCTTTTGGCACTATATCCATTGCTCAACGGCTTGTTCAAACCTAAGCCGCCCGAGACGTTTGCCGTCCAGATGGTTGTGTTACCGCCCCCTGGAGACGTTGCAGAAAGGGCTCCAGACCCTACGCCCGTGCCTGAGCGCCCCGCACCTAGGGTAGAACCGCCTGTTCCGGAGCCAAAGCCTGAACCCGTTAAGCAGCCCCGAAAGAGGAAGCCAATCGAGCGTCAGGATGGTGAACGGATAAAAATAAATCCGCACCGGACCCCGAAAACGCCGCGGGTGTCCGAGATCGACATCCAGAAGGCATTTGATTCGATACCGACGTTTCAGACCGGTGATATCCAGACGCAGCCGACGGATGCCGCGAATCAGGAACTTGCGCGTGTAGCACAGGCGTTGAAGGGTGCTTGGCGCCGACCGGTGCGGGAGCAGACAGGTCGTCTATCGGTCGAGCTCACGATTCGCTTGGGTCCCGGTGGGGCGATCACCCGTTCCACGGTGACGAGAGGATCAGGAAATGCTGCTATGGACGCCTCGGTGGCCGCCATTGGTGACCGAGTGAAGCATATTCGAGGGTTGAGTTCAGAATTTATCCGGTCGCACAAATCCATTACGATCACCTTTGATCATGATGGTCTGTAGGTCGAGAGCGTCGTTTTAGATTTGGTATTGGTATCGCGCTCGCGCGCGCATAGAGTGAGAGTATGATAAAAAGAAACTGTCGGTTTAGTGTGGTTGTCGGATTGTGTGTGGCGATCGCGGGAGTGTCACACGCCCAGATCGTGATTCGTGATTCGAGCACGGTGAACAAGTTTTCCATTTCCCTGGCATCGCTTAAGGTAGGGCCGTCGAAGAATGCGGCGCAGTGCCGCGGGACCTTGGAGTCCGACCTAGTCCGTTCCGGCTGGTTTAAAGTCGTAAAAGCCAACGCCAGCGTCGACGTAACAGGATCCTGTTCGCAAAACGGAACATCTGTGGTTGTTTCCGGCGCGGTTAAATGGGCGGTTGGAGCGGGCGTGAAGTCTGCTGCCATTCAGATTTCGGGGAAGGACCCGGTTCGCGTGGCGCATCAGGTCTCCGACGCGATCACACGTGCCGTTACGGGACAACGTGGCATGGCGGATAGTCGCATTCTTCTCATCGGTAGCCGTTCCGGTAAAAAGGAGATCTATATTTGTGATTCAGATGGTGCGCGTTTGACGCAGCTGACAAATGACAAATCAGTGGCCTTAGCACCCGCATGGGGGGCGAATGGAGAGAGTTTTGTCTATACCTCTTTTAAAAACCGGTTTCCGGCGATATCGCTGGTGGATCTCCGGACACGGAAAATTCGAGGTCTTCCTAAGTTTCCGGGGCTCAACACGGCGGGGGACATCTCTTCGAGCGGTCGAGACCTGTTGATGACGCTCTCGAGGGATGGCAATCCAGAGATCTATATACTGGATATGAAAAATTTCCGCTCTACGCGTGTGACGCGCACTCGCGATGCGAACGAGGCGAGCCCTGTTTGGTCGCCAGATGGCCGGCAGATTGCGTATGTGTCGGACAGTAGAGGGTCTCCTCACATCTACATCAGCAACCGCGATGGCTCGGGTCGACGCTTGCTCACTAAAGAAGGTCGCGAGAATGTATCGCCGGATTGGGGGCCGAAAGGGATTGTCTATGCGAGCCGCCGTTTTGGGCGCTATCATATCTACGTTATTGACCCTGTTACGGGGGTGAGTAAACAGCTGACGAAGGCCGATGTGGATCACGAAAATCCATCGTGGGCGCCGGATGGTCGGCATGTCGTTTTTGGACGTACTCAGGGCTTTCACACAGATTTGTATGTACTTGACACTATGGGAGATCCTCAAGTACGTTTGACCCGATTGCAAGGCGACTGGTACTCCCCCGCATGGTCGCCTTGATGCATGTTTAGAAGAGCTGATTAGGAGAGAATAATGCTGACCAAAAATAGAGTTTTTCCAATGCTCGCGTGTCTGATTATCGCGACGCTGTTTACCGGCTGCTGGCCGTTTTCAAAGAAGGATAAGAATCTGGATCCCATGGCGACAACGATTGGCGAAGACGGAGACATTCCGGATATCCCTTATCTTACTAACCCCAGCGAAAAGTTTTTCCGCCCGGTTAAGTCAGATGTTGTGCTAGAGGCTGTGCGCTTTGGTTATGACAGCACGCAAATCCTGTCGAGTGAGATGAGCAAGCTGGCGGCGGTGTCGACGTACTTACGGGACAATGCTGGGGATGTTGTGATCGTTGAAGGACACTGTGATGAACGTGGTAGCCGCGAGTATAATGTGGCGCTAGGCGAACGTAGGGCCTTGGCTGTGCGTGCCTTTCTGATCGGGCAAGGTGTTTCGGTTGATCGTCTTCAGACCCGCAGTATGGGTGAAGAGGTGCCGGCTGACATGGGTCACACTGAATCTGCGTGGAGACAGAATCGCCGCGCGGAATTCGAAATTCACTAGTCACCTTTTATTTTGAGTTTGAAGCCAGCCCCGGTTCGTTCGCGTCCGGGGCTGTGTTTATCTAAGGAACGTGTTCATGTTTGAGCATCAGCAAGTGTTGTTGGCTATCATGCCAGGGTTCAGTGAGTACATTGTGCTGATCGGTGCGGTGCTCATGATGTTCGGTGCCAGAAAGGTCCCCGAAATTGCGCGTACCGTAGGGCGCGTGATCCATGACGTGCGTCGCGCCTCGAACGAGTTTCGCGACCAGATCATGACCGCTGACCTCAATACAGACACGCCTGAATCCCACGAGGATTATGATTACGATCATGAGCACGATCATGAGCACGATCATGATTTTGACGCGGAACATGCGGATCTCGATTCGGAGACTTACGACCCCGACCATGATGCTCATTATACCGACTCTGATTCCGAGGGTGTGGCCGATGACAGTCATGCCATGGAGCACACGGTCTCTCAGGGCTCGGTGACAGACGTGGCGGACGTGGTCGACGCTGTTGCCGCGACTGACACCTCTACGCACTCCTTGCCTGTGGAAGCGGTCGATTCTGACGTTCCGGAGGCTCCTGCCGATCCACAAAAGACGGGCGGGGGCGAGTAGAAGATGTCGGAGTCGCAACCGGACGCCCAGAGTGGCGACACAAAACCTTTTCTTGATCACCTCGACGATCTTCGAAAATCCTTAATAGGTGCGGTCGGAGCGCTAGTCCTTGGGATGATTATCTGCGCGTTCTTTGTTCCCCAGATACTTGATTTGTTGACCCGTCCGCTGGTGCAATTGGGGAAGATTCCTGAGGAGTTCTTGACGGTCATGGATGTGATGGGCGGATTTTTTATTGCCCTAAAGATTGTGTTGTGGAGTGGCCTCATCATTTCCTCTCCTGTGATCCTGTATTACATTGGCATCTTCGTGATGCCGGGTCTGACGGGAAAAGAGAAAGGAATGATCTTTAGGTATTCCGGTGTCGTGATCGCTTTGTTTTGTGCCGGTCTCGCGATGTGTTACTTCTATGTGATTCCACCCGCGCTCAAGATCATGTTTCAACTCAACACGAAGATAGGTCTCGATTCCGAGAAAATTTTGGTGGGTAGTTATGTCGGCTATGTTCTGAGACTGTTGCTTGCGTTTGGGGTTTCGTTTCAGTTACCTGTCGTCATGTTGGTTTTGGGATCTCTGGGGTTGATCCATTCTCGGCAGTTACGCTCGAAACGACGGCATGTGATTGTGGGGCTCTTAGTCTTTGCGATGTTGTTGACGCCTCCCGATTTTGTGACACAGATCCTTATGGCCTTGCCCATGTATGTCCTCTATGAAGCGTCGTTATGGCTGATTTACTTCAAAGAAAAAGCGCGGGGAGACCACGAAAACGGGGATGCGGACCTAGCGCCCGACCCAACCGATACCAAAAAGGAGTCCACTGATGAGTAGGGTGTTCATGGGTGTTGATTCGAGTACGCAGAGCCTCAAGGTTATTTTAATTGATGAGGCGTTGAATGAAGTCGCGGAGCAGATGGTCCAGTTTGATGTCGACCTACCGCAGTTTAAGACTTCTGGCGGTGTGCATCATGGATCGGATGGACTGTCTGTCACCTCGCCACCACAGCTTTGGGTTGCCGCTTTCGATTTGGTCCTCCAGCGCTTGAGAGACGCCGGTGCGCCACTGGATCAGGTGGTCGCTATTTCTGGATCGGGACAGCAGCACGGGAGTGTCTATTGGAAGACTGGCGCTTTGGCGAGCCTTCAGCACTTACGTGCGGGGTCGTCGTTGCATGACCAGACGGCTGACTTGTTCTCTGTCGCAGACTCCCCGATATGGATGGATTCGAGTACGGGCGCGCAGTGTGAGGCGCTTGAAGAGGCGATGGGCGGTGCACAGGCACTTGCTGATGTGACGGGGTCACGTGCCTACGAGCGCTTTACGGGGAATCAAATTGCTAAGATTGCTCAGCAACAGCCCGAGGCCTATGCCGACACCGAGCGAATCTCTCTGGTGAGCTCCTTCGTTGCGTGTTTGTTGACAGGAGCTTACGCGCCGATTGATGTTAGCGACGGATCGGGTATGAACGTAATGGATATCCGGGCGCGTGATTGGTCGGATGCGGCGCTGGATGCGACGGCCGATGGCTTGCGAGATCGACTAGGTCCTGTATCCGCATCGCATGAGCAGGTGGGGCCCATCCATTCTTATTTCGTGGAGGAGTACGGCTTCGCTGCGGAGTGTCAGGTATTTGCCTTCTCGGGGGATAATCCCTGTAGTCTGGCGGGACTGCGCTTGCAGAATCCGGGTGATATTGCCATCAGCATGGGAACCAGTGACACCATTTTTGGTGCGTTGAGTGAGCCCACGCCGTCTGCGGATGAGGGGCATATTTTCTGTAGTCCTGTGGATCCGGCGGGGTACATGGCGTTGGTGTGTTATAAAAATGGATCGCTGACGCGTGAATCTGTGCGTGATGCGGCAGCTGCGGGCTCCTGGGAAGAATTCGATCGTCTTTTGCGTGCTACTGAGCCGGGCAACGAGGGTCGTATCGGGTTCTATTTGAAGGAGCCTGAAATTACACCGCCGATTTTGACCACGGGCACCTTTCGATTTAATGCAGAGGGGCAGGCTGTCGAGAGCTTTGATCCCGGTGCAGATGTACGTGCCGTGGTTGAAGGACAGTTTTTGTCGATGCGCCTTCACTGTCGTAATATTGGAATCGCACCAACGCAGATTCTGGCGACGGGTGGTGCATCGCACAACAAAGAGATTTTGAAAGTAATGGCGGATGTATTTGGGACGCCTGTGTATGTCGCGGAAAGTCCGAATTCCGCCCCTTTGGGTGCGGCGTATCGTGCCTTGCATGGTTGGACCTGCGAGTCTGAAGGACGTTTCGTTTCGTATGCCGACATTTTGAAAGTGGCGGCTCCCTTCAAGCAGGCAGCGGAGCCGGATGCCGGAAGCTTTGCGGTATATTCCGCGATGTTGATCGCCTACGAGGCGCTAGAGAAGCGGGTAATCGCTAACACGCAATAGGCGCGTACGTTAGACGCTATCGATCCGTTTCCAGCACGACATCTCCCCAGTGAATGCGGGGAAGGGGTGTTCCATCTGTCGACTTACAACTCAGGCGTAAGGTGATGCGGCCAGGCGGAGTGTTCGTTAAGTGCGCCTGCCAGTGCTCCCAGTTCAAGTCAGTTTGACTGATTATCGCGTGTTGACCCACCGACTCGTTATTCACGCTGACGTCAAAAACTACTTCGCGTGGTGGGCCTGAGGTGTGGACTGCGGTCATCCTGTATTGAATGAGGCTGTGGGTACCCACGGTGAACAAATCCCATTCGATGTAACTACCCTGGTTTGTGGCGTCCTCTTCGATCGCAAAAGAGTCGACCTCACCAAAGGCAAGGGCGTCGGCGGCCATGAAGACGGGGATGGGGCTCATGTCGGTAGCAGCCCCGAAGTAGTCAAAGACGTGGGTGCGCGAGCGTGCAGGCGGCGATTGGTCGTGTTGTCGCCAAGCCTTGGGTGCGGGTGTGGCGTCGAGTGTGAAGCTTAGTGTGGAGCCTCGGTAGTCCGAGCTAGATTCGGCCAATGCCTGCCAGCCGGACGAGGTCTTCTGGGTAATAAGCGACCAGCTGAATGCTGCTTTTCGGTGGGGCTGACGATCGGTGCCAAGTTGCGAGAAGAGCGTGTCGATTTGTGGAAGGGCTGCTTGGATGCGCGGGTCAGATGGAAACTCGATGGAGCGGCTGACGGCCATGACGAACGTTTGACCGGCTGAGGCGCCTTGAATCAAGTCAATGAAGTCGGCTATCGCGGAAGGGTCGTGATGGATGTCGTATGATTGCGGTGGCGTGTAGGATCCGTTTGATTCGATAGTCATAAGCCAAAGCCCGTCTGATGAGCGATTATGCTCAAAAAGAATATTGTCGAATCGAATCGCTGCGATACATGAGAGATCGCCGATGACCGCGCGATCAAAGCCACGCCCCGTGCTGAGAACGACAATGTCGTGTTGTCGATTTTGGGAGAGTGTTTCCTGTGTCTGTGTTGGAGTGACGCGTTGGAAGACAAGTGCCATCAAGATGAGTGCCGCGATGACCAGAACGCTCTTCATTACTGCCCGAGTTGCTTGGACTGGTACAGAGCGTCAATGTCGAGCGTCTTGCCGGCTGTCTCGACGCCGTTAACGGAAAGGGTGGACCCCGTCTGGTTGAGTGTTGGAGTCGCATCGAGAGAGTCGCCTGTCACCTGGGTTGCGGTAACGCTGGCGGGGCCGTATTCCGGTTTTTTTTGATAGACCGCGATCGTGTAGTTTTTGATTTTGTCGAGTGTCAGGCCGGTTACGATGACGCGCGAGTTATCTTTTGCGGCCAGACCGATCATCGCTCCTCGAACCAAGTTGTTGGTCAGTGTGGCTTGACTGGATTCGCCGATCGAAAAAGCTTTGTCGCCAATTTGAAGAAACTGGCACTGGCTGACCGTGATGCGACTGCCGCTGGTATCGATGGCGTCGCTGCCTGTGTTCGCGAAGGTGCAGTTTCGAATGTCGCCTGTGACGTAGTCGCCGTCGAATGCGTCGGACCGTGAGTGTGAGAGGAGCGAGTCCTTGAGAGTGAAGTGGGTGCCGATCACATTTAAAAGGTCTTCGGCTTGACTGGCGGTAAAGGTGCAGTTCGATAAGGTCACGGGTGATTGATAGAACGTCGTTCCTCCAGAGAGGATCCATCCTCCACGATGGATGCCGGTTGTTTGACGAATCTGTACATGCTTGAGGTGGCTTTCGTTGGGGGCGTCCAAAACGGCGAGGCCGGACCAGTATTGATTGCTGGAGAGGCCGCTAAGGATGATGGGCGCTTCGGCACTGCCGTCGAAGCGCAGGGGGGCTTCGGATACGAACGTCTTTCCGGGAGCAAAGCGCAGGCGTGTGCCGCTAGATGCGTGCAGCGGAAGGGTGGAGGGGATGACGAGGTCGTCGGTAACCTGCCAGTCTCCTGGTCGGATGAACAGGCGGTCGTTCTCCATGTCGTAGGCAACGAACGGGAATGTCTTGATGAGCGCGGCGAGTGTTGGTGCGATTGGGCGGCCGCCCTCCTGCGCCCAGCGTTCGTTGCGAGTTCGTAGAGGGATAGCGGCGTGGCGTGTGCTGGTTTCGGAGAGAGTTCGATACTCCACATTCAGTGCGATCGGGGATACGTCAGAGGGCGTGGTGGCTGCGCGGATCGATTTTTTGATTTCCTTTACATTCCGAAGACCGGAGAGGCGCGCGTCGGATGGGAAAGTGAATTGGATGTGTTGGCCTGAAGGTGGCAGTACGATGCCGCCATTCCGTGTTCGCCAGGCGGCGGAAGGTGACACAAGTACCTCTCGGGCCTCGATCGATTTCCCGTTGCTGAACTGGAAGTGTTCGATCAGTACGGGTGTGGCGGTTGTGGTCCAAGCGTCGATGCTCAGTCTATCATCTGCACCTTCACTGCGTGTAATGACGCCGCTGAAGCCGGCGGCAACTGCTGGTGAGAGTATTGGATGCAGCCAGATCTGTCGCTCGCGCAGGCGATTAAACAGTGCGTCATAGGAGTGGTCGTCTGGGAGCGTACCTTCGGCGCGAAGTGCTGATTCGTAGAGCCGCGCGGTTGCTTCAGTGCGATCGCGTAAACGTTCGAGATAGCTCGGCTGGCTGTATGTGAGGATGTGATGATAGAAACTCTGTTGATAGGCGGGGATGTCGGCGAAGGCTTTGGCTTTGGGGTCGAGAGGGACGATGTCCGTCAAATACCGTTTTTCGTGTGCGTTGAGGTCGAAAACGATGGGCTCGAGTTTAGAGGTGATGGGGTTGTGGTAGTAGCGAAGGTTAAACCAGAGTAACGCGTGACCCGCTTGAAAGAGGCTTACAAGACCGTGGTACTGCGCGACCTGGTCGAGATCCATCGTTGTTTCGAGGCTAGCCATCTTCAGTTCTCTTAGTGCGTTTAATCGAGTGAGCCGTTCAGCTGGTTTGCGTGAGAGGAGTAATTCGTTCTGTAGAGTCCGCATGTGGCGCACGGAGTTATCGAGTTGGCGATTCAGCGTATCGACGCGGCCGAGTCGTTTTTCGTCATAGGCGACGGTCGCGGTCCGGTCGGGTTCGTAGGCGATGATCGCGGATGCGGATACCCCGGGGTTAGAGAGTGTGCGGAGGTGGTGTTGGAGTTGAACGGTCCAGTAGGTGGTATCGGCTAGCCGTAGGATGGGACCTTCGCGCCGCTGCTGGGACTCCAGCATCTCTTTGCTGAAGTGTTCCTCTAGATAGTACAGCCCGTTGGGGTTGTTATTGATTGTGACGTTCACGTATGACGTGCGTGGAGAGAGTAATCCGTCTTGTCGGGCGGCTTCGTGTGAAAGCCATTCCCATAGGTAGCCCCGGGTCCTAGGGTGCTGGATGGAGAAAATGCGCATGCCCATGAGTTTCCCGTCAATGAGTCGGACCCTTAACGACCACCGATCGGTTTCAACGTGATCGGCTAGATCCCCTTTGAGTCGAATTTCGGCTTCGAGGGTTTTTGTTCCGAGCGTGACGGTAGCGGGGTGCCACGATTTTTGGTCGTCGGTAGTGATCAGCTGTTCGGCTGCGCGGTTGTGTTCCTCCTGGAGTCCGGCGGCCACCTCTGGCGAGAAGTGAAGGGAGAGGGAGTGGAGTCCGTTGCTTGCAACGGGTGCACCTGGCTCGGAGAGCACCAGAACGGGTAGGAGCGTGGCGTTGACGTCTGACAGTGGCCCAGACTCTGGCACCTTTAGGTCTAGGAGCGAGCCGATCGCAATGCCGAGCAATAGGATAAAAAGCGCTACGGCGACCTGTTTCTGTGATGACGAAGAGTGTTCGTGGGTATCCATCGTAAAACTCGGTTCAGTGCGTAAGTCTAGATGGGTCAGTGATTTCGTGGCGACTCATGGGGGCAGTCTACCCCCTTGGCCCGAGGAAATCACGGGAAAACAGGGGAGACTCCTGCGGCGGTAGGTGTCTAGAAGCGTAGGTTTGCTTTTTCGAGGCGGGCAGCCAGTTCGTCGATCACGCGCTGATCATCGTCGTCGCCGGCGGACTCGAAGGTGGCCGAAAACCGCAGATAGTTGCCTGCATCGTCCCATGGAACCGTCGAAATAGAGTGTTCACGGATCAAGTACTGAGAGGCTTCTTCACCGGAAGCGAAGTTTAGGTCGCCGGCGCCTTTGGGCGCTGCGGTGTAGAGAAAGAACGAGCCGCCGGGGACTTCGGCATCGAAGCCGACGTTCTTGAGGACCTCGACGATGCTCTTCAGTCGACCGTGATAGTGCGCCTTGATGTCATCTGCGAGGCTCTTATCGGAAATGCCTGCGCATGCGGCTAGTTGGATCGCCTTGAATTGACCGGAGTCGGTGTTGTCTTTCACCGTGGAGTAGGCATTGACGGCTTTTTCGTTGCCGGCCACAAAGCCGAGGCGCCAGCCGGTCATGTTGTAGCTCTTGCTCATCGAGTGCAGTTCGACGGCGACGTCTTTGCCGCCGGGGCGGGCGAGGATGGACGTGCCCGCCTCTTCATAGGTCAAGGTTGCGTAGGCGGCATCCTGGACAATGAGGATGTTGTGTTCCTTTGCGAACGCGATGATTTCATCATAAAACGCGGGAGTTGCGGCTGCACCGGTGGGATTGTTTGGATAGTTGATGTAGAAAATTTTTGCTCGGCGGGCGTGTTCTGGATCGATGCTGCTGAGGTCGGGCAGGAAGCCGTTTTCTTTCAACAGAGGGATTTTGACGATTTCTGCCCCGAGATATGCCGCGTGTGTGGCGATGACCGGGTACCCGGGGATGGTCATAAAGACGACATCGCCGGGGTTGATAAAGGCGATGGGCAGCATGGCCAAGGCGGGTTTCGATCCAATGCTGTGGTTGATCTCTGTGGCGGGGTCCAGATCGCTGACACCGAAAAAGGTGCTCATGTAGTCAGCTGCGGCCTGTTTGAACTCGGGGACGCCGTTGTCGGCATAACCGCGATTGTTAGGATCATCGACAGCTGCTTTGAGGGCTTCGCGGATAGGGGTTGGAGCCATGCGATCGGGTTCGCCGACGCCAAAATCCAAGAGCTCAACGTCTGGGCGAGCGGCGCGAGCGGCATCTTTAGCACGCTTGATTTTTTCGAACTTGTAAATTTCAGTGGAGGTACCGAAATCGCGGCCACCGATTCTGTCTGCAAAGAGTGCTTGGATATCCATGATTGATCTTTCGTCTTATCGTTTATCTTCGACAGTTTGCGGAGACTGTCACAGCCGTCCTTTATCGCGCGAAGAGAGGAGGGAATCAAGAAGAAATCAGGTTTGGGTGACCCGAGTGATGTCGCCTGCGAGGAATGAGACCATGCCGGAGTCCGTTTTAAGCTGCAGGCAGCCATCGGGGGATAGGCCCGCGTAATCGCCGGTTGCGAGTCCTGTAACCGTGCGAAGAGTGACGGACGTGCCTGTTAACGCGTCGTGCCGTGTCCACGCCGCGAGTTGCTGGGGCCATGCCGTATCATTCGTTTGTAATAGACGGACTGTGAGTGCGTGCCGAAGGAGTTGCCAGACTTCATCGAGGGGAGGTGCGCCATTGAGTTGGCTGAGTATCGAGGTGGCTGGGCGATCGAGCTGAGCGGCGTCTAGGACGGTTTGTGGGATAGAGACATTGAGGCCGATTCCCAGAATAATGCCCGCAGGATCGCTCGTTTTCTCAAGTAGGATGCCGGAAATCTTCTTTTGATCTACCCATATATCGTTTGGCCACTTCAGCTGGCTTTGGATCGAGAGTTCAGAAAGCGTGTCATGGATAGCGAGTGCCGCGCTGAGTCCGCAGCGTTCCGGATGGCTCAGCAGGTCGGGGGTCTGCAGATAAACGGATAGGCAGAGACTTTGACCGGCCGGTGCGACCCACGTCCGATCCAGGCGACCGCGCCCTGCTGTCTGGTCGTGGACCCGTACAACATCGCCGTGGGAGAGTTCTATTGAAGAGTCCTTCATCCATTGATTGCTAGAGGGGTGTTGGTCGAGCAGGAACAGTCGGCCGCCGGCGATCCCGGCCTTGTCGGTAATGGTAGGCGTTGACATAGAGCTAGCATAACGCGTGGGAGAAAAATGTCGATACTTGGAAGATAGAAACGGCGAGCACGGGTGCGGACGGCTGCATTCGATGATTGAGGCGCGGGCTGTATAGGCCTATGGTACACGCATGCGAATGATGATGTGTTTATGGGTGTTTATGTGCGGCTCCTTGGTGACTCAGGCATTGGGACCCCATGAGTTGATCGTTTTGGTTAATGGCTCGTCTCCGGATTCTGTGGAGATTGCCGAGGCGTATGCAGGTCTTCGAAAGGTGCCAGCGGCGAATGTGATTCGACTAAAGTTGCCTGCGGCATTTTCGGGAGATGGCCGCTTGATAACGCTGGCTGATTTCGGCGCTCATATATGGGAGCCAGCGTGGCAACAGATTAAGGCGAGAGGGTTGGAGCGTCATACCATCGCGTGGGTATACTCGTCGGGGTTTCCTACGGGCGTTCGACTCAAGACGGAGACTATGTCGTTGACGGGCCTGACCTTTCTTCGCAACCAGCCTATCAGTGATGAACGCGTCGCGACGGCGCGGTATCGATCCCCTTTGTTTAATGCCCCGATCGCGAGGGTGGAAGCCGCGCAGCGCTTGGTAATCGATGACGCACCTCTTCTTGCCTCGAGTAGTTTTGACAGACCTCGACAGTTGTTGGGAAAAAAGATGCCGTTGCCGGCGATGATGTTGGGTGTGACTGGCCGCAATGGAAACAGCGTGAACGAGATTGTTCGTGGCCTGACCTTGAGTGCGCAGGCGGATGGTCGTGCTCCAACAGGGACGGTCTTGTTGGTTCGGACCAAGGACGTGGCGCGTTCGAAGCCTCGCGAGTGGCAGTTTGAATCGGCGAAACGGGAGTTGACTGCGTTGGGCGTTGGCTGTGAGATACTTGGGGGTTGGCCGCGTGCGCGGGTGAACGTGATCGGCTTGATGACGGGTGCGTCTACGCTGCGTCCACGGGAGAATGATTACCGGCCGGGAGCCATTGCGGATCACCTGACTAGTTTTGCTGCGGGTTTTCAGAATGACGGACAGACGAAAACAAGTGCGTGGATCCGCGAGGGCGTGGCGGGAACGGCAGGGACGGTAGTCGAGCCCAAGAATTACTGGTCGAAGTTTCCGCATGCCCGTGTTTTTGTTCATTATGCCGCGGGGTGTACCTTGATGGAGAGTTACGCGCAAGCGGTGGGGTGTCCGGCGCAATTGTTGGTGTTGGGAGATCCTTTGTGTGCGCCATGGGCGCCGAAGGCGCGCTTGCAGGTGAGTCAGGCGCGAGGCGGAAAAGGCCAATTTGGTTTCAATGTGACGATCGACGCAGCAGACCCTTATGCGTATAGTCGTTTGATGGTATTGGTGGATGACAGGCTAGCGGGTGTGTATCCGAATTCGGGTGGTAGGGTGACGGTGACGAAGCAGTCGGCGGGTGTTCATCATGTGCGCGTAGTGGCGTACAGGAGTGGGTTGATACGATCGCAGTGTTTTGGCGAAACCGACGTGGCCGTTCAATGAAGGCATTCTTTTTTGATAGAGATGGCGTGATTAATCATGTGCCTATTAATGGCAAGCGGTACATAGAGTCGTGGGATGAGTTTAACATACTACCAGAATTTGTAGCGGCGTTGCGGCGTGTGACCGAGGCGGGGTATGTCGCAGTTGTGATCACGAATCAGCGTTGTGTGGGTCGTGGGATTGTGAGCCGCGAGACCTTGGAAAGCATGCACCAACGCTTACGTGCATTTCTCTCGGACGAGCATGGTTTGTCACTCCTGGATATCGAGTATTGTCCGCATGCTGAAGATGGCTGCGCGTGTCGTAAGCCCGAGCCGGGGATGATTCTTGCGGCAGCCGAGCGTCATGGGATCGATTTGGCGGCGTCTTGGATGGTGGGTGACCATGGAACCGATGTACGTGCCGGGCAGGCGGCTGGCTGTAAAACCATCTATCTAGGCGATGAGTCGGGGGTGGATGCGGATCATTGCTTGCCTGATATTTCAGGTTTAGAATCGTTGATTGCCGAGATCGTAGCTTTGCGCTAAGGTGTGGGTCCGTTTGGGCCACAAGATGGTCGATGGTGGAGAGTTTTAGCGTCAGGAGTGGTTATGAGCGAGCAGCAAGTTTCGGTGGTGACGGGTGGAGCCGGCTTCCTAGGATCCCATTTGTGTGACCGGTTGTTAGGCGAGGGGCAAAAGGTTATCTGCATGGATAATCTGATAACAGGCAACACGGACAACATCAGTCATCTTGCAGGTAATGAGAATTTCGAATTCATCAAGCATGACGTGACCGAATACATTTATTTGCCTGGCCGCGTGGATTACATTTATCATTTTGCGTCGCCGGCGAGTCCGATCGACTATCTCGAGTTACCGATCCAGACATTGAAGGTTGGGGCGATGGGGACGCATAAGGCGCTAGGCTTGGCACGTGCGAAGGGCGCAGTGTTTACGATAGCCTCGACGTCCGAGGTGTACGGAGACCCCTTGGAGCATCCTCAGAAAGAGACGTACTGGGGGAACGTGAATCCAGTCGGACCACGCGGTGTGTATGATGAGGCCAAGCGCTTCGCCGAAGCGATGACCATGGCTTATCGTCGGTATCATAACGTGAATACCAAGATCTTGAGAATCTTCAACACCTACGGTCCGCGCATGCGCCCCTTGGATGGTCGTGCTGTGCCTGCCTTCATGACGCAAATCCTATTGGGTTTGGACATTACTATTTTTGGAGACGGATCGCAGACGCGGAGTTTTTGCTATGTGTCCGATTTGGTTGATGGGATCTTTAAGTTGTCCCGTAGTGACGAGTCGGGCCCAATCAATATTGGGAATCCGCACGAAATGACCATTAAACAACTCGCGGAAAAAATTCTAGAGTTGGCGGGTGGCCGATCCGAGCTTATATATAAGGACTTACCTGTGGACGACCCAAAGGTTCGTCAGCCAGACATTACATTGGCGCGCGAGAGGCTGTCTTGGGAGCCGGTCATGGATGTCGAAAAAGGACTCAAGGAAACACTTGCGTATTTCCAAACCTTGAAGGATGCCGGGAAGTTGAAGGCCGAATAAGGAGAGTTGTATGAAGTTGCGTTATAAAATTGCATCAGGCGAGACCGTAGAGTATGTCCTGGCTGCGGATCCAGTGACGGTGGGTCGCTCTTCGGACGCCACTATCGTCTTAGAAGACGAACGGTCTTCACGGGTTCATTTTGAGATCCGTCCATGGGACGATGAGTATATACTGAAAGACCTGAAGTCTCGCAACGGGACATACGTCAACGAAACGCTTTGTGGAGTTGTCGTGCTAAAGGTGGGTGATGAGATCCGCATCGGATCGACGACGTTCACATTCGAAGAACGGCTGACCAAAGGAACCAACACGATTATCCGCGAAGTCGGTTCGGAAATGTCAGACGGCAAAGGGTACAATACCATTTTGCGAGAAATCGTCGACAGCACCGACGAAGATAAGTAGACCGCGCTCACTCTTAAGAGCGCTGCCATTCCGTAGAGGCAAAAGAACACCGCTGCCTTGCAAGGAGGGCGCACCCCTCCTACACTGTCCGTATGTTTAAGCCGATAAGACGCGTCGTTAGAGTGTGGGTGTTGATAGGGCTGTCTCTGGGGGCCGGAACCGTCTCGGCGCAGAACGTCGAGCAGTTCCAGAAGTCTTGGGTCAACGGCTTGGATGCGATTGCAAAAGAGCATCAAGCGGTCGATGATGAGCGTCCGGCGCAGTATATTATCGCGCTTGGTGAGCTGAAGGCTCGCTTGCAGAAGACGGGGAATCTTGACAATACCTTGGCGGTTAAGAACGAGTTGGTTCGTTTTGAAGAGGCCCGGAAGGTCGGGAAATCGGATCGGGTAGATTCTCCACCTGAGTTGCGCCGCCTACAGGATACATGGATAGACCTCGGCGTGGGGGATCGCCTTGCACGCGCGAAGAAGGTGAAGCGTTTGGCTCTTCAGTACCAGCGGGGTCTTGCGGCTCTGGAAAAAAGCCTGACGGTTGACGGAAAACTGGATGAGGCGTTGGCTGTCCGGGCGATCAAGCGATCGGTAAGCGATTATCCAGAAGTAAAGGCGGCGGGGTTTGTGTTGGCTGAACTGGCGAGTGTGGACGTTCAGCCAAAAACGACGGTCCGGGCGTCGACGATCCATCCTGCACCCTCGGCTTTCGATGAGAAAAAGGACTTGGTGTTCCACCTGGGCTTTAATTCGGGAAGTTCTTTGTTTCGGGAATCGGTATCGGGTAAGCAAGCTCAGGCTCGAGAAGTGTCGGGTAAGCGGGACTCGGCGAGAGGCTCTGTGGCTGAGTACACCGATAAGCGTTCTGCGGTGAGGCTGTCGGATGCCCTTCTTCCGGCTTTGTTTCCTGGTCAGAGCGGCGGAGCAGGAAAGGACTTTTCTGTTTCCGCGTGGGTAAACATCACCGCGGGCGATAGGCGAAACCCGATCGCGGGCAAGCAGGGGCATAACAAGAGGGGGTTCATGTTTTCGGTTGAGCCAAATAATAAACTGACCATTGAACTTTTTTCTACCCCCGACAAAAAAACGCAAGTCCAAGCGGGACCCTCGCTTGAATTGAACGAATGGACGCATGTAGCCGCGACCTATGACTTTGACGGCGACGGGCGTTCTCGCACCGTCTTGTATGTGAACGGTCGACAGGTTGCTGTGGAGCCTGCTTGTGTGGGCCCCGTTCTAGCATCGGATGTACAGTTTTACGCCGGTCGTTACGACTGGGGTTCGAGCTATGCCGTTAGTTTGCATGGGAAGCTCGACGACCTCCGTGTCTACAGTAGCGTATTGACGGCTCTGGAAGTTGCGGCCCTGCGAAAAATAAAGCAATAGGGCAACGGCACCCACTACCCACATAAGAACAAGAGGTTGGATGATATTTTTGCTGGGACGGGGGTTATGACAGAATGTCGTTCCACACGTGACCGTGAACATCGGTGAGTCGCATATCCCGTCCACTGTAGCGGTAGGTGAGCTTTTCGTGATTGATCCCGAGCTGGTGCAGGACGGTTGCCCATAGGTCGTAGGCCGTGGAGACGTCCTCGACAGCGTGATAGCCGAGCTCGTCAGTGGCTCCGTAGGTAGAGCCGCCTTGGATGCCTCCGCCTGCTAGCCAGACGCTGAAGCCATAGGGGTTGTGGTCGCGCCCGTTCGACCCTTGCGAGAAAGGGGTTCTGCCAAATTCACCGGTGAAAACGATGAGGGTGCTGTCAAGCAGTCCGCGTTGTTTGAGATCGCTGATGAGTGCAGCGATGGGTTGATCGACCTGCCGAGCCATTTCCGCATGTCCATGAGCGATGTTGCCGTGTTGATCCCAGGGGTTGGCCGCCTGACCGTCGCCCTTGAAATTTGAGCAAGACAGCTCCACAAAACGCACGCCTTCCTCAACCAGCTTCCTGGCCATGAGTGCCTGATGTCCGTAGTTTGCCATGACCGTATCTTTGTCGTTTAGCCCGTAGGCGTTCTTGATATGTTCAGGCTCGTTGCTGATGTCGGTTACCAGTGGAACTTCGGTTTGCATGCGAAAAGCCGTTTCGTAATTCTGCACCGAAGACATGACGTCTTCGCCGCGCGCAATGCGATCAGCGAAACCGCTGTCTAGAGTCTTTAAAAAGTCGAGAGCATGACGTTGTTCTTCTAGTGGGCGGGCATTCTTAATATCCGGCACGGGGGTCTTGCTCATGAGGTCGAAGAAAGAGCCTTGCGTGGTTGCTGGAAGAAAACCGTTGCTGAAGATTGATACGCCACCGTGGGGTTCCTTGGTCTTTTTCTTGAGGATGATGTGGCCGGGCAAGTTCTCGTTCAAGCTACCGAGTCCATAGTTGATCCAGGCACCGGCACTGGGGTGGCCAAGGAAGGGGAAGCCGGTATGCATGAAAAAATTTCCTTGAGCATGCTCGCTGAATTTGGCTGTCATGGAGCGAACGACCGCGATGTCATCGGCACATTGATTGATATGCGGAAAGAGGTTTGTCATCAGCCGGCCACAGTCGCCATACCGGTCGGCCTTCCAAGGTGATTTGAAGATTTTTCCGTTGCTGTCGAATTGCGTCTTCTTGATTGCAACAGGCATGGTCTTGCCGTGCATGTTGTTGAGCATGGGTTTTGGATCGAAAGAGTCGACGTGACTTACTCCTCCCGACATATAACAGAAAATGACTGATCGTGCTTTGGCGGGATGATGGCCCAAGTGACGCAGGCTGTTTTGTCCAAAAGCGGGCTTGGAGAGTGCGGCCCATGCCAGTCCTGCGGCTCCGAGCCCGAGAAACTGACGCCGTTTAATGTGACTAGTAGACATAGATGATCTCCTTCGAGTTTAGCAATGCTTCGCAGAGCCCTCTCAGGTTGCCCTTCGGTCCCGCCAAAAATGTTTCGCAGTGTTCGCGTTCGGATTGGGTGATGGGTCTAGAGAAGCAAATCATGAAAAGTGCGTCTAAACGCTGGTCAGCGGTCGTAATGCTTTTGTCTCTGCTGAGTTTCTCATGCAAAGCCTGGCTGTATTGAACCGAGTATTTGTTCATCATCGTTAGTGCCTGGGCGGGGACGTTGGTATTTTTTCGGGCGCTTACTGTGGACACGGGGATCGGTTGGTTGAACGCGATCATGAACGGGTCGAGGCGATTGCGTCGGCCGGGTTTGAATATTGCGCGAGAAACAGATCCCTTCGCGAGTGTTGCGATGCTGTCATGAATGGCCTCTGCGGAAAGTCGGCGGGGCGTGAAATAGGAGAGGTTCTTGTTTTGAGGATCAGTCTCCCTGGTGATAGGGGAGTCGAGGCTCTGAGATCGAAACGTGCGGCTCATTACCATCTGCTTGAGGCTATGCTTGATGGACCATCCATTCTTCTCGAAATCGATCGCCAGATAATCGAGTAGATCCGGATGTGTCGGCTCGGCTCCTAATCGTCCGAAATTGTCTGTGGAGCTCACGAGTCCTTGTCCGAAAATGTAGGCCCAGAGGCGATTGACCAGCAGGCGTGTCTTCAAGGTGTTCTTTTTGCTGACCATATCGTCCGCGAGTTCGAGTCGGCCGGACCCCTTGGAGTAGGTGCCGCCTCCGAAGACTTCCAAAAAGCCGCGCTTCACACGCGGCCCCTCTTGCTTATAGTCACCGCGCGCAAGGATCGGTTGGTTGACGGGGTCTGACTCGAGGAGGCCGGGTGCCCGGCGGGCGAGTGTGATCGTTGATTCAAACTTTCGATAGGACTTAATTTTGATTTGTAGGGGAGCCGGAAGTTTTGTCAGCGAGTTTTCGAGTACTCCCCACCGAACGAAGGCATCCAAGAAGGCCGCTTCTTTATCCGTCATGATGCCGTTCTTCCAGTTCCCGATGGTCCTGACGAGGGTGCGTGTATAAGCATCAAGGAGTGAATCCTGATCGAGAATAGTGCTGGTGCTGTCGATCAAGTCGAACAATGAGACTGTTTCGTTGCGCATTCCTCGGTCGCCTATGAGAAGTTCGCGTATTCCGAACCAAGAGTTCTTTTTGTTACTTGTCTCGATGTGCAGATACGCGTAATCGTCTTGCCAGTAGGCCCACTTCCTTGTGAGGTCAGCCCAGTTGAAGGTGGTCTTCATGTCCATGGATGGATGGAGTAGTCCGTTAACGAGGGGGTAGTTCCGGATATTTAGCTTTGCTCGACTATCAGAACCGGCGAGTAGGGCCTGGCCTCGCTTGCCTTTGATATAGAAGTCGCTGGATGCCCAGACTGTACTATGTTTTTTGGACAAGAGGTGGGTGTACAGGCCGGATGGGTAGATCCCGTTGCACACGGAATCGCCATCGGCATGTAGCGAGAAGGACCCGGCGGGGCTGGCACTGGATCCAATCCCGTTTCCAAGCGCGTGCCATTTGTCGACGTAGGCGGGTTTCCGGAAATCCCAGTAGGTGACAGCCTCCCTGCGTGCGGCTTCATTGCCCGTGTCGATTTCTCCGCTATAGTGTTGGTGTGTGGAGATTGCTTTTTGGAGATCGTCTTTGCTCATTTTCCGCAAGGTCCATGCGTGGAACGGGTGACCACTGTTGTGAAAGGCTTTGTAGCTATCGCTGACGGCGCGGTGTTTTATCTCGGCCTTTCGACGACGCTCGTTTTCTTTACGCGTCATCTTTTTCTTTCGGGGAGGCAGGGGTGTTGGTTCGGGCTGTAGGGCGGATAGATCGGTGAGCCGTTTTGTTAGTGTGGCCGTTTCTTTCAGCCATGCATCGGCGAGGCCATTGCGAATATCCTTCTTGAGATTTCGCATTTCTTTTTTTCCAGCATCCTGTTTGGACTTTGAATCGATCAGAACGCTGGTGTGCTTGTTGCCGATCATGATTCCGTAGAATTTATAGAAGTCTTTTTGGCTAATGGGGTCGAACTTGTGGTTGTGGCACCGGGCGCAGGAAACGGTCAACCCCATCATCGCCTTGGTCATGACATCGATCTGGTTGTCGGTGAACGTGATTTGTTCGTCATAGGAGTCTGTGACGCCGAAGCCGTGGGCGACCATGCGAAAATGGGCCGGACCGATGGCCGATTCATTGATTTGTGTTTTTTCGTTGATTCGAGGGTGGGGTAGGAGGTCGCCCGCGATGTGTTCTTTCAACAGCTGATTATAGGGAACGTCTTGATTGAGGGCTGTGATCAGGTAGTCGCGATAACGTGAGGCTTGGGGGATGATGGGGTCGCCTTCGCTGCCATGTGATTCCGCGTAGCGGTACCAATCCATCCAGTGTCGAGCCCACGTTCTGCCGTATTCCTCAGATGCAAGAAGGGCGTCGACCTGTTTCTCGTAGAATTTGGGGTCCTTGCTTTCGACGAACTGTTTCACATCCTGAGGATTCGGCGGAAGGCCGGTTAAGAGTAGTGTTAGGCGGCGGATGAGCGTGTGTCTATTGGCTTTAGGTGCGTAGTCCAAGCCGGTGGTGTTGAGTTTGGCGAGGATGAAATGGTCAATCGTGTTGATTACGCCAGCATCGCTTTTGGGCGTCGGTGGGTTAGTGACGTGCAGAGGCTGGAAGGACCACCATTGCGCTCGGCGGTCACGAACAACCTGCCAAGGGACTTTGCTTTTCTCGAGATCGCTCGCGCTGGGCTTCTTTGTTCGCGGGTCGGGTGCGCCCATCTTTACCCAGGTTTCAAAGTCTCGGATCACGCTACCGGTTAGTTTGGGCGCCTTGTTCGGCATATCGAGATCGTTCTCGTGGCGGATCGCTTGAATGAGTCGGCTTTCCGAAGGGTTTCCGGGGATGATGACCTTTCCGTTTTCGCCACCTGCGAGGAGCGCATCTCTCCAGTCCAATGCAAGTTCGCCCTTCTTCTTGTTCACCGAATTGTGGCACTCGTAGCAGTGTTCGGCCAAGACTGGGCGAATGTTCGTTTCAAAGAAGGATTGTTCTGCCGCGGTGAGAGGCGCGGGTTTCGCAGAGAGGGAGGTGGGGTTTAGCGCGAGTATGCTCGCAAGGATTAGAGTGCTGGCGGTCCGAATGAGCAGAGGCTGAGATGATGTGGAGAAGTACATCAGCAGGTCTTTTGAGTGTTGGCCGTGTTTAAGCTTATCATACAAGTCCAACTATGATGGACATGGGTGCTGACTGACGCAACGAAGAACGAGTCATTTATTCAGGTTCTGAAAGGGGATTGTGGCGGTCTGGCTGGTTTTTCCCGTTCTAACCGACAACGTGTCTACTTCGACGTGATTTCGGGCCGTTGCCAGGGGATGGCTTGGGACCGCTGCATGTGTGCGTCGAGGGCCTTGGATAGTTCGATGACCTTTTCGGGCATGCTGTTGGCCATGTTGGTTGTCTCTCCGAAATCCTTCTTGATGTTATAGAGCTCGTAGGGGGTGTCGTGCTTGTCGCGGGTGAGTTTCCAGTCGCCGAGACGGACGGCCTCCTTTGTCGTCTTTTGTAGCCACATGTGGAACACCGGCCGTTGGAAGGCCGCTTGTGTCCCTGAGGTCAGTAGCTCTTTGAATGATTGGCCTTCGACTGTGTGTCCGATTTCGATCTTACAAATGTCCGCTAGGGTTGGAAGGATGTCCATCGTGAGGGCTTGGAAGTCGGATTGTTGTCCCGCCTTGATGTGGTTCGGCCAGACCGTGCAGGTTGGAACCTTTATACCGCCCTCATAGATATGGGTTTTGTCTGAACGGAGAGCTCCGTTGCTGGCTCCAAAACGAATTTTCCCGCCATTGTCGGAGGTGAAAACCACGATAGTGTTGTCTTTGAGTTTTAACTCGTCGAGCGTTTTCAGGACGTTGCCGATCCCATTATCCAAATGCTCGATGAGCGCGACGATGCCGGCACGCGTTGGCGTCATGTTGGGTTCGCGTGCGACCACTTTCTCGAGCCAGTCTTTAGGGGGGTTGATGGGGGAATGCGGTGCGTTGTAGGCGAGAAACATGAAGAACGGACGTTCTTCTTTTGCGCGGATTTTGAGCTCAGCGATGGACCAATCGGTAAACAGATCGGTGGCGTGTTCTGTCGGATCGATGATTGCTTCATTCTTCCTCATGTAGTTGATTCCGTGGCGGCGATGCTTCCAATAGTCATCCATCATGTCGCCAAGCCAGCCGTGAAAGGTGTCGAATCCGCGTTGATTGGGCCGATTAGGTTCTCGTAGCCCGAGGTGCCACTTGCCGATAAGCGAGGTGTGATAGCCGGCTTTCTGAAAGAGCGTTGAAAGCATAATGCTTTCGGGAGTGAGGTGTCCCCAATTGCTCGCGCGGGATGTGCGCACAACTCCCGGGATACCCACCAGCTCTGGGTAACGGCCGGATAGGAATGCGGCACGAGTAGGGGAGCACACGCAGCAGTTAGCATAAAACTCGTTGAAGCGAAGTCCCTCCGACATGAGTTGATCAATCTGAGGGGTCTTGATGTCGGTCCCTCCGTAGGATGAGAGGTCTCCATAGCCAAGGTCATCGACCATGATGACGAGTATATTGGGACGGGCGGTTTCGGCGTGGATACCTGTTAGGCCAAGAAATGAGAGGGCGATGAAGATCGACAGTGTCTTCATAAGGAGGTTCTTCCTGTTATTTACGACGCGCGTTGGGCCGCTTCGTAGACGGTCTTCGCGGGTACCTTGTGTTTTTTTGCGGCTGCGATACAGTCGTCGTACTCGGGGGAGTGGGTGATGTCTTTGTTTCTCCACGTCCCAATTTTGATGCGAATCGGACCGAAATCTGTTTCAACGGTTTCGTGTCGACGATTCAATACGCTGCGCTGGACGCTGTGTTCGCGAATACCGAAGGTTGTGGAGCCGGTGAAGATGGTGTCGATCATGCGGTCGCGATCGGTGTGACTGCAGATGACTGATAGGAGTGTTGCTGCGCGCTGTTTTTTCATTTGGATGGGGCTGGTGAACACGTCGATCGCGCCTTGTTCTAGGAGCTCCACGGTCAAGGCGCCTAGAAGCTCGGGCGTGGTGTCGTCGACGTTACATTCAAGTACCACGCAGGAGGTGTCCGAGTCGCTCGACTCGTCACTGTCCAAAATCATCGCGCGCATAATGTTCGGTCGGTTGTTCAAGGTGCGTTGACCGAATCCGATCCCGGTCTCGATGATGCGTGCTCCGGGTGGAGGGATGCTGGCCGTCTTCCATGTCTTGAGGAGGCCGGCGCCGGTAGGGGTGATAAGTTCAAACGGTTCGTCAGTATGAGTGAGGGCTTCCCCTTTAAGGATCTCGACTGTGGCTGGGACAGGAATCGGCATCACCCCGTGCGCGCACTGGAGTGTACCGGTACCCACAGGCAATTGATTGATGATAACACCTTCGATATTGAGCATGTCGAGTGCGAGGCAGGAGCCGACGATGTCGATGATCGAGTCCATGGCGCCGACTTCGTGAAAGTGAATGGCTTCTGGCGTGGTGTTGTGAACCGTGGCTTCTGCGACTGCAATACAACGGAACACGGAAAGTGCGTTTTGTTTGACGGCGTCAGGCAGGGAGCTTTTGGTGATAATGGCGTCGATGTCCGATAGGTGACGATGGGGATGAGCTTCTGGGTTGTCGAGCACGACGGTTGCACGCGTACCGTGCATGCCGGCGGATTCAGCTGGGCTGACTTGGATATCAAACGTATCAATAGATAAGGATTCGAGCGCGAACTGAAGTTTGCCCACGTCGACGCCAAGGTCAATGAGGGCGCCGAGGATCATGTCTCCGCTGGCACCACCGACACTGTTGAGTTGTAATAGACGCATTTAACGACTGTAACGATGGTGAACGACGGTGTCGAGTGAGAATAGGTGTGGGAGCGTGCGAGTGGTTATTGAGACTGCAGAGCTTTTGTCACGTGCAGTGTGCCGGAGGCATCGATGATCAGGCCCTCTGTGTCGGGCAGCGATTCTAGTAGAGCTAAGCCCTTAGTCGGACCTAGGACAAAAACCCCGGTTGCAATGGCATCTGCCGCGGAGGTGGATTTCGTCATGACGGTTACGCTTTGGCAGTGGTCGACGGGCCAGCCGGTATCAGGATCGAGGATGTGGCTATAGCGTTTCTTGTTGAGCGTGAAAAAACGTTCGTAGTCGCCGGAGGTCACGACCGAAAGGTTGGACACTGGGAGAATGGCGATGTTGGCTGTCGCATCGCGAGGGTCACGGATGCCGACCCACCATAAACCGCCGTTCTTTCGTCCTCTACATGCGAGGTCGCCTCCAGCGTTGATGGCAAAGTGATTAAATCCATTGGATTTAATGAGGTCCATTGCTCGGTCGACGGCGTAGCCCTTCGCGATGCCACCCAGCCCAATTTGCATACCCACTTCTTGCAGAAATGCTGTTTGGTTCGTTGTGTCGAGCAGGAGCTTAGTGTGATCAATCCGGCTAAGGGCCTTTGTGATTTCCTGTGTCGATGGAATAGAAGGAGGGTTTTTTTTGAAATCCCACAGGGCGCCCGCGCCTTTATAGGTAATGTCGAATTTCCCCTCGGTCAATGTCGCAATCTTTTGGGCCTCAAGAAGGACGGTCATAAGCTCAGGGGAGACCTTGGCTGGGCGTATGCCCGCGAGCTTATTGATCGATGCGACCTCACTGTGGTCGTCCCAATCCGTCATCATGTCTTCAATGCGTTTGATCTCCGCGAAGGCAATGTCTATGGCCGTGTTTGCTTTGTTTGTCTCGGTGGTCGCCGTATCATTAAAAAACTGAGTGCCCATCAGGACTGTTT
>CAXMRT010000120.1:0-10178 GCA_964196025.1 uncultured Gemmatimonadales bacterium
GCCAGGAAACCTGTCATCAAAAACAAAGACTCTCGACCTAGAGAGCCAGTCCGGCGCATTCAGATACCGCTACGACATCAAACGCGATCTTTCGATCGGCGCGATCACTACCATCCGAGACGGCGACTCGAACTATCACAACATCGTTGCTGGCCCCGACCTCTATTGGAAGATGGGGCACCACCACGAACTGCGCGCACAATGGATCTACTCAGAGACCGACTATCCAGTGGAAATGCAAAAGAAGCTCTATGATGACGATGACCTCGGCGTTACCCCCGAAACGGATATAGGCGTTCCCGGCGAAACAGGATACACCGAGCAGGTCCTTCGATCAGATCCCAATCAAACCTACACCGATTCCGCATGGGGCTTCCGTTACCGTTATCGAGAACGCGGTGGCTACCTAAGCGCAATCTACAGGGACGTCGGCGACGACTTTCGTGCCGACCTCGGGTACATGCCACGCGTCGACTACCGCATGGCGAGCCTCAGCGGTGGACTCGATCACTATATGAGGCGAAAAAACGACACAACCTCCCGCCTGCGAGTGTCACTAAACTACTCCTATATGACCGATCACTCAGACGTAAGGCTAAACGATTCTCGGGAACTGTGGATGCACTACTGGGGAGGCATGCAGAGCTGGCTACGCGTGGGCTACCGAAATCGCGATCGAATCGCCAAACGCTACCTACAAGACACACTTGATATCGAAGGCAACGCGCCTGAATTCAACGAGGAACAATACCTCTTCCGAATCGAGACAACGCTAATGAAAAACGGACGTTTCACACTCGCTGGACGCTTTGGCGATCAAATTGACACCGACAACTACCGCCTGGGCGACCTGATAGAGCTGGAACCTGGCTTCCGCTGGAATCCCGCACAACACCTCGAAATCGCACTAACCGACACCTATCGAGAACTGGCAACCGAAGGGAAAAACATCTTCAAAGAGAACTACCTCACCCTCAATCTCACCTATCAACTCAATCGATCGTCGTTTTTACGAGCCACCGTCGTCGACGACTACACCACGCGTAATCAGGCGACTTATCTCTATTCCAACGTGGACGAGGTAGAACGCGACATCAGTTCCGAGCTTCTCTATGCATGGAAGTCTAGTCAGCTCAACACTTTCTTCTTAGGAGTAAAAGTCGAGGCCGAGCGATCAGATGAAGTGGCCTCACTCACCGCAGATGAGACCCTCGTTTACATCAAGTACAGTCGGTCACTGCGTCCTGGGAAAAAATAGGCTCCACCGTCCGAGGAGCGCTGAATTACCTGAAGAAATCCTGTAGCGCTTCCTTCACGCAGTCGTCAACCAAGGCGCCGAACTGACTCTCGGTCAACTTATCGCCTGACAAGTTGCGTATGGCGTACCCACGGTAAACAAGCTTGTTGTCCGCACTACGAAGCACATCGACCACCACCGCTCCGCGAGCCAAAGCCTCGGGGTGATCCCCGCTGTCCGCACGCTTGATAACATGTTTCTTGTGAATCTTCTCGCTGATCTTTTTCTGATCGCGATTATACCCAAAATACTCATCGATCATGGTCGTGGTGACACCATCCTGCTTGATCAACATATAACCGATAATCAAATCAGCCGTCTCGACGTCTTGGACGAGTCCGTGAGCCTTGCACTCCGATAGAACCGCTGACTGCAGACGAGCATTCACTACATCGGAACGATCAGCAATCGACGAATCCGCATCAGGCGTGAGCCGCATAAACCTAACCGTGGAATCCGACTTCTTCTGTTTGCCGGTCGGCATGTTGATACTCGAGCAACTCGCAACGAAAATCAACAGGGCGAGGCCAGCCGCTGATTTCAAACACAACTGATTCTTTCCACTCATGCATCCCCCAGCGTTCTTTAACGCCAATCAGGCCCGCGGGCGCAAAGCGCCCCTCGGTCCACAGCAACCACCTATTTTTTAGGGGTGTACCAAATCGGACTTGTGTATGCCCGCTCTTGACCAGTCAACTCTGCTTCTTTAGGAATGTCCGTTCCGAAGCGCAACTTGTCGTAAAGCACCCAGCGAGGAGTCGGGATCTCGAGAACACGTGCATAATAGAACGACAGCTCATCTTTATCAAAGTCCGGATCAGTCCAGACCGTGGCAAGCTCAGACCCACCAATCGTGTTCGTCCAGTTCGCGGCTTCTATGTCGACCGTATTTCCAACCGGCTCTTTGCAGATGCCATTCTTATCAATCGTGCGCTCACCAGAGACGGCCACGTCATAGACCCGTTCGTGTAGCTTGCCCTTTTTGTCGAGCCAGCCCTTGATGATCTGAATGCGATCGAGGTTGGCACCAATCGGGTCGCGCAGAGAATACACCATAAAGGTAGGCGCCTTGCCCTTAGCCGGCAGCAGATCGCCACCCATAGGAACACCCTTTTCGTATCCGCGGAACGCAGGCGCGCGGCTGCGCAAATCATCGTCGTCGAAGTCCCAACCACCGAAGAAACGAACGCCCATACGTGGACCCGTTGTACCATAAGTCTCACGACGCACCATCGCATCAAAGATAGCTCCTCGGGTATTGTCCTCCGCCCAAACACCGGTATAACCAGAGGCAACCAACATATGGCCATCAATTTTTCCGAGTTTGGATTCAATGAAAGGATGGTTAATCCGTTCCTTTGAGGGTTCCACACTGACCGATTTACCGAAGTAGTTATCCTCTTCTGCCGTTGCGAGAGACGTATGCGTGTCTGTGGCACCACCAAAGCCAAACTTGTATGGGTTCACGCCGAACTTGGCATGCAAGGCTAAGCCTAGCTTTAAGGCTTCGCGTGCATACTCACCCTTCAGCATTTCAGGCTTCTTGAGCTCGGTCAGGTCTAGGTTACCAACAGCCCAAGTCTCGTAATCGGCAAACTGATCGTCTGGCGAAAGCGTGGGATGTGTTTCCCCGTCACCTTTGATCTGCGTGATTTCATACTGAGGCTCCCATTTAGCACGAAGTCTTACGTATTCCGCATCAACCTTGCCCTTGTGATAAGTCTTGTCGGTCGGAAACATCCAGCCATTCGAAAGGTTGCCGTTATGCGCGAGGGCAAATGCTTTACCACCCGTTTTTGTCTCATAATCTTCCAGCCACTTATACAAGTCCAGAGGATCCGTTGTTCCCAGCGGAGGTTGAGTCGTGAGCGGCGTGACCATCCGAGCCCGGTCACCATTATCGCGTAAAATTACATTCCTATGTAGGTTGAATCCCTTGGGGACAGACGTCCACTCGAAACCAATGAACGCCGTAAACTTACCGGGTTCATTGTACTTTTCTGCCGAACCAATGATTTCTTCCCAAACCTCAGTAAACACCTCAGACCCAGGACTATAGTCTTTCAATAGTTCTGGCGGGATCTTCATCTGCGCGAAATGGGTGATCAGGTCGAACGCAGCCTTACCCGCTTCCGCACCGCCCTTTTTATAGCCTTCGTGCCACTCTTTACCTTTGACACTTTTAAGAATATTGGGCGCACCGTTCTGCACATCCGTCGCGATCCCCATTAAATCGGTATGATCCGTAACAACGAGCCAGTCAAGCGGACGGCCGAGCTTGACGGGCAACCCCGTCGAGGATTTTATCTCTTCGCCACGGGCCAAGCGGTAGGCGTCGTCTGGACGAAGCGTATTACCGAACACACCCGCATCGAGCGAAAGCCCCGTATGCACGTGGGTGTCTCCCCAATAAACCTTGCCCGGAAATGAGCGTTTAGCATACGGCGAGAAGGTCTTGCCCGGATAAAGCTTCGACATCTGCGCTTTACTCGGTGTCCCAATATCGCTCGCAATCAGAGAACTCGCAAACAACAATCCAGATACAATAAACACACCTTTTTTCATTCCAGACCTCACTTATATTTTCCTACGATTAACAGCTCAAATACGCACACATACAGCCCTTTTAAAATGGACCCTGAGGCTACCAAATAAGGCGAGCGCCAAACAACTCAAAAGGTGCCCAAATCGGTGATTTCAATCGATTTAGCCCCACAATAGGCGTAAATAAAGCGAGTTTACAAAGAGTCGGGTTACCAATGAAACACGATGCCCGCGTTCACCGCAGCACCACTTAAGTCTCCGCCAGGGGACGATCCGCCCAAGAAACCCGAGTCAATGTGATCGATTTCCACCGCACGATACATCGCCTCAAGATATAAACTGATTCTCGTCGCACCCAGTCGTTCACTGCCCCCACCGATGCCTAACTCAGCACCCACAGTCCCATAAAAGCCCAACTCGTCAGTCGGCGCAAACTCAGCATCAGGCCCCACCGCACGGCTCGTACTTCCATCCACGAGATACCACCCGATGCCCAGACCTGCATACAAGTCAAATGGACCCTGAGGAGCGGTGTGGGCGCTAAACCCGAGCTCAAGCGGAACGAGCTCCAAGGTCACGGAAGGGTCCGACGCAAGGTCTCTATAACGAGCAACGCGAAAATCGATCATCAAGCCACCAGCATCCGTCGCCGGAGCAGCGAATAGAAGTCCAAGAGCCTCTCCAGCTCCGCCATCTTTAGTATCCCAATACCCAACAGTCAGCCCCATGCGTTTATCTGCAAACGCTGCGCTTGTCATCATTGTCAATATGCATACACCAAAAATTAATCGTCTCATACAACCGCTCCTGTATTCGGGCCCATTCATTAGCCATCGTAGCGCCTTCCGCCCCCACACTCACTCTAAGCTGGGGAAGCAGAACGTATCAGGCGTTCACTCTGAGAGCAATAGTGAAGCACCGTCAACCCCACATCGTTCGCCGCTTCAACACATCGAACGAAACGCAGGGGGTTAATGGTAAAAAAAAGGGGTGCAGAAGGGCTTATCCATTCTGCACCCTCAGGCACGTAGTCTAATTACTGAAGAATTAGAGTGCTAAACGCAGTATCGCACCGAAGGTAATAGAATCTGCATCATCCGAGTCTAGATCATCAATGGCGTCCACGTCCATGAAGCGATAGTTGGCGTTGATGTCAAAACTGAGGGATTCTCCCAAAGGAAGATCCAACCCGACCCGGAATCCATAAAACGCATCGGTGCTATCACCGTCTATGTAACCCATGCCAACTCCGGCACCAGCATACAGAGTCGAACCTACAAGCAGAAACGCCTGCGGCATGTACAACACTTCATCTGAGCCACCATAATCTGGCACAAAGTCGAGGTCAACTTCCAAGCTAATGAGGTCGGCCATCCCAATTTTATACGAAAGGGTCACGCTCACTGAACTTTCATCGAATTCTTCACTTTCTTCAATGTCGCCCAATGTTTGGAAGTAGGAAATACCTGCCCCGATCGAACTATCTGCACGGCCGATTGACGGCATGAACAGCGCTCCTGATACAAACAATGCCATCAGTGTGAGTGAATATTTCTTATTCATTTTACTGGCTCCTTTTTTGCTGTTTTGAAGCATTCAAATAGACTGCTCCATTCAGTGTTATCTAAGAATGCATGACTCCTAGGGAGATCACCACTCCTCTAGAAAAAAACTAAGATAAAACCCTATTTATCGCAAGGTCTTTCACCCAACATTTCTCATATGCAGGGAGCGACTAGTTGCTCCTACACGCGCAGCAGAGTCTCCTCAGATCGGGTGCAGGAACGTACCGCGATGGTCAACTCGTACAGTTTACCACTGATAACCCATTTTAAGTCGGTAGGTGTACTGCGCTTCATCGACCTCAACCCGCGGATCGACATCCAACTCCACCTTCACTTCGGCATTAATAGTCAGATGTTTTGTCAAGGGCGCGCGAAACCCGGTCCATAACTTAACGACTATATTTTCCGCATTATCCAAGTCGAACAAGCCGATGCCGTCAGCATAATACGTCACCGCCCTATCCAGAAAGCGGTACTCGTAATGACTCTTCACGCCGCCAGCCCAATAGGACTCAACATACCGTTCTTCAAGCAGGTACTCTTCATGGATACGCGAAAACAAGCCCTCGCAACGCAATTGCTGCACGTCGGAGTAGATCAAGTCGTAACCCAATCCCGCACCGATATACGATCGCTTCTCCAACAACGCGGGCTCATCAGCTTCGAATGCGGAGTAGAGCTCTGCGTAAGTTTTTTCGCCGAGGTAGTAGTTGTAATCGGTTACGGCATACCACTTGTCTCCATCCGACACACCGTCCGACCAGTCGTCCTCCCACTCCCCCATCAATGTGAGACGATGCAACTCGTACCACAATTTCATTGCCCCATCAAAGTCGACATCATTCTCGTTTGTGTGGCCCCTATCAAGCTTCATAGAGAAATTCATATGCCCCGACCACCCGTTGGCAACACCCACTTGGGCATCCTCCGGGTTCACCAGGTCCTTCGCCTTCAAGCCCTCGGTGGTTTGATCGGACGTCGCACGAACAAAATGAATTTCACGTTCAGAAACAGTCCCGTCGACATGCAGAATAGTGACGGTTCCTGCGGTCCTCAGCTCTTTGATATTCTTGAACGGAACGCGTATTTCATCTGCTTCGTCAGGTTTAAATCGAACAAACTCAAGCGTCTTCCGTACAAGCGTACCGGTGAGACTGTCCCCGTTGTTCATGACAAGAATATCCGCCGCGGCAGGCATCGATACAAGCATCGCAACCAGAACTATTATCCAACATCTCATTCGCTAACTATCTCCAAACCCTCGAGAAAGGTCCTGTTCATCCTAGAACCCTCGAAACCACGACACACTCGTGTAACCGATCGAAGGTCAGCGAAGCCCAATACCATATTGGACATAAACGCAGGAACGCTGGTGATAATGCCAGCAATCGCAGTCCCCATCAACTCCAAGATGCGCTCCAACTCGCAGAAACCCTGCGTCGGCCACGCCTCGGACTGTTTTCTTGTGCTCTCTGGTTGATTGTGTAAACTTTTGTCCTATTAAGAACCCCTTCAAACGGAGCACTCTATGAAACTTATTACCCTCTCTCACATCGCCCTCTTTCTGTCACTACTTACTGCGAACGCCCAATCTTCGCACCTAGACAAAATCATCGGCGACTCCGAAGCGCGTATCAAGAAATCACTATCCGAAATGGTGAATCTCGATACCGAAATCGAGGGCGTAACACAGGAACTGGTAGAACTCATTGCAAAACATTCCGATTCCACCGACTCCAAAACCCGCGTCGCCGACACAAAAATAAAAGCCATCGAAGCTCTAGAAGAGTCGATCGCCTACTACGCGAAAATTCGACAATCAGCCGAAACGGATATCAAGAAACGACTTTCGACTCTGTCCAAAGAGGATCTAGCCAAGCGTATCGACCTACTAGATGAGCGCATTGACCAACGCGTTGACCAAATTATTCAGCTGAGTGCCTCCTTTGAGCAGCATAAAGGGTACAAGAAGTACAACACCCACCAGAACAATTGGAATGGCACGGTCTACACCGAACGAAATACCAAGCAAAAAGCCAACGAACGCAACACGACCAAGGGTGCGAACAAAAATAGTAAGTTGATGGACGAACTCTCAAAGGCAGTCGAGGATCTCACCCGTCGAAACAATCTCCTCGAAAATCAACTCAGTCGGGCTCGTAACGAAACCGATATTGAAACTCTTTCGAAGGAAATCCACCTCAACAATGAACGCATGGGCAAACGCCGCAAGCAAATGAGAGCACTCATCGACGCGCCAAAGGCGGCCACCAAAAACCTTAATCAAAAACAAGCGCACAATCTGGAAAAGTTGATCCGCGATACCACGAGCCAGTATCAAACGAAAATTCGAAAGCTTCGCTCGCTCAAGTCAACCGTCGACCTCGAGCGAGGCCGGCTCGAAGGCTATAAACGCAGCAAAGCACGCTCCACCGGGAAATGACAGCATTCCGCCTGCTCCAACTACCGCCCTCTATCCGCCCACAAGAGTGCCTCCACGCCGATTTTGAGAGTGGGAACGAAATCCCAGTCATCTTCGTCACGCCACTCTAGTTCGGGCATCACCTCGCCATACAACCAACGGCCATATATCGGAAAGCGGTACATGAGTGATAAACGATGCCGCGTCAGGACGGATGCATCTCCCACTACACCGAAAGCAGTATAACGCGCACCGTAACCTTTCGCCGCGTATTTCCGATGCACGGGCCCGCCCTTATGCCTCTCTTCGACAAACGCTGTAACCCGGCCCAGACCGATACTCTGCTCGACTTCATAATCATCAACAGTCTCCCCCCAAATACCGGCACTGGTGAGCTTGATAGACCAGTCCTTCTGCTTCCCAAACCAGTAGTACCCATTCATCGAGCTGAGCTGCCCCCAGCCATCCCTCGTCTCTAGATACGCGTTCACATACGGATCCCACTCCCAGTCACCCCACTTCCACTTCTCCCGCCACTCGACTTTTGTAAACAACTCAGGAGGACTGGACATCTTGACCCCGGTCTTCCACCGGAAGTGTCGTCGCCGGCTCTTCTTGACCACACCGATACGCGCCCGCGAATCCTGATCCACCGGATCGACCCCTGGCAATTCATCGTAGCCCCTCGTACTAATGAAAACCCCCCAGCGCTGCTGGATATTCGGCATATCCACATCTGCAGAAAATTCAGGCACAAACCGCACCTCCGTGTCATCCTGCTTCTTGATGCTTGTGTACAACCCGATACGAAATCGAGACCCCTTCTCTGAGTGCACCAAGGGGATGCTGCCATCAGAAAAAAGCACATCGATGTCCACCATCCGCTGACCGAGACCATGAGTGAGATTCTCGTGGACGTAGTCCAAGCGTTGGCTCAACGATGCGAAGGATTGGGGTTTCTCGCGCAAAAGATACGGATCCGTCAACACGTCGATCACACGCGACGCGTTGGTCCGAGACAAACTCTCAAAGCCTGCGGGTATCTCTTCCGCTCGAAGATAACTAGCACAAAACCCGCCTGCGGCTAAGACTAACAGATGAGCAGTCACCCATGTCCTGACCAGCGTCGATGCTATGCCTCTCACGCTTTTCTTAGATACCCCACAACAACGCGTCAAAACCGATTTTAAGCGACGGAATCACATCCCAATCATCCTCTTCTCGCCACTCTACCTCAGGCAGGATTTCGGCGAAGAGCCAGGTTTTGTAGATCGGCCAACGGTACATCAATGTAAAGCGGTGACGCTCAATCGTCGACGACTCTCCGACATGCCCAAACGCAGAGTAGCGACACCCGTAACCCCTTCCAGCCTCATCCCGCTTTGCATTACCGCCCGCATGGCGATCTTCAATAAACTGCGTGACGCGTCCAAGCCCGAAACTTTGCTCCACCTGATAATCGGGAAAATCGTCACCCCAAATCCCCGCAGTGGTCGTCTTAATAATACAATCTTTATGACGTCCAAACCACGAATAGGTCGAAAGAGACGTCAACTGACCAAAACCTTCAGAGGTGTCTACATACGCATTCAGGTAGGGCATAAAGCTCCAGTCCCCTGCCTTCCACAATTCGCGCCATTCTAACTTGGTAAAAACTTCAGGCGGCACATCAGCCTTCACACCTGTCTTCCAGCGGATCGGAAACCGATCACTCTTCTTGGTCACACCGATCTGAGCTCCTGAGTCGCGATCAATCGGATCCACACCCGGCAATTCATCATTCCCGCGCGTATCAATAAACACGCTCCATCGCGCTTCGACATTCGGGAGGTCAACGTCCGCAGAAAACTCCGGCGCGAACTTAAATTCGAAGTCACGATCTTTTTTGATACTCGCATACATGCCCATCCGAAAGCGCGAGGGTTGCTTGGCTGCAACAACAGGAATCGATTTGTCCGAAAAAAGAAGATCCATTTCTTCGGTACGCGCCACGAGGCCGTGACTCAGATTTTCATGCAAATAATCCAAGCGCGCACCCCAGCTAGGGAAAACGGCTGGTTTCTCGTCGACCAGCTTCTCCTCAATCAAGATGTCCAAAAAACTACTTGAATTCGTTCGCAGAAGAGTCTGCGGTGTGTCAACCAGTTCCGCGGCTTGCAACGGAGACGCAAGCACTAATCCAAGAAGCACCAGTGCGAGGCCGCTTAGGCGAGTGATCTTGGCCCTAGTAGTCATCAGCTGCCGGGTCAAACAACAGAATGCCAAACAAGAAATCCACTAGCTCCACAGGGTCAAAAGACCCTTCGCCCCCGACCACTACAAGCTGAAGACCCAGCGAGAGTTCAGTCTC
>CAXMRT010000121.1:0-4801 GCA_964196025.1 uncultured Gemmatimonadales bacterium
GTCAGCTCTCGATGACCCAACGACGGCAGATGTGCTCACTCGCGCAATGGCCGACCGAGCGCGCAGTATCGCACCCTTCGTTCAGGATGTCGTTCCCACCAACGACCACCGGCATCTTTTGGACGTCGGCGGCGGGCACGGACTCTACAGCATCGCGCTACTCCAACAGAATCCCACGCTGACCGCCACGATCATCGATCGCGCACCCGCATTGGCCGTAGCGAAGGAGTACAGAGAGGCCCACGGCCTGAACGACAGGCTCACGCTGGTTCAGGGTGACATCCATACCGCAGTCGTTCCCGACTCGGTCGACACGATCCTGTTAGCCAACGTTTTGCATGACTATGACGCTGACTCGGTCCAAGCCCTTATCACCCGCTATGCCAATTTTCTGCCGCCGGGCGGGACACTGCGCGTGATGGAAGCGTTTCTCAATCCGCTCCCTGATCGCCCCGGTTATCCACCCATCTCAGATGGCCCCAAGGAAGTCGCCGCTTATAGCATACTGCTCTCCTCTCTATCCGAGGGATGCTGCTATCGATCGGACGAAATTTCTACGTGGCTTGAAGACGCAGGATTGAACGTATGCTCCCTAATTGAACTTCCCACACATATGGGAATCATCACCGGTACAAAAACATGAGGACAGTCAAGTGATCACTCCCAGATGGATTTTTGGCACCCACCCCTCCGAAGCAGAACTTGCTGCAAAGGAGACCACCACATCGATGATTTCCGACTGGTGGAGGGAATTCAATACCCAACAGGAAAAACTCGAAGGCGTCTTCTCAGGACAGATCGAGTGGGACCTCCAGGGATGGATGAACACCCAGTTACATGCAATCCACCCCTCTCTGATGTGGGAGTTTGGACCGGCCGTTCACGGCCCCGGCCACAGGCTGGTGATCACGCCCGAATCCGAGGTCCATCTTCGCCCTCTCGTAAACAAGATTCTCATTGAGGCGCCCGTACTCGATAACTGGGAGTTCTACCCGTATCGCCTGACAGAATCGGCTGAAGTTGCCGAACAGAGCGTCCAAGCGCGTACCGAAACCAGCATGGAGAGCATCTGGGTGAAAGTCTCTATTCTCCCGAGCCATCATTTTGGTTTGGCGTTTCATTCTCCCGATTTCGCTGCTGAAGATGATCAATTGGCATTCAACACCGTATTTGTTGCTGTAGAGTCGCTCCTTGGCGAAGAAACCCTCGATAAATGGATAGGCCCTATCACCGTTCATCCCGTTAAATCCGCCCGCGCTAAGAGCGCTCTCCAGAAATCCTTAAAGAGAAAAGACGGAAGTGGTCCCGTGGCGGGCGCAGTCCACATTCATGAACTGAACGCACTAATCACAGATCTCATCGTAGAAACGGAATCGTCCCTTCCCGACACACCCGTTCGAGAGGCCATTGAAGACGCAGACTGGCACATGTACAATCTGGATCCTCCACCGGCCAGAGACGACTATTCACGACGCTATGATCTCATATCCAGCGTGACCATGATGCCCGCTATGTGGGAGTCCGCCCACGGCCCGGGTTACTTCTACTCGGAGCGCTATTCGAAACTTGGTGAAATTTTTTGCTATGTGAAGATCGATGACGTAGATGCTTTCGAAGACTGCGAGGTAGACGAACGCAGCGATCTCGAGGAAGCCCTCAATGAGGAACTGGTCTCCGCCGAAATTGGATGCTGCATGGGCAGCGGCACAGGCCTCCGCTATGCGTACATTGATCTTGCGATTGAAGATATGGATAGCGCAGTCCCAATCATTCGGAAAGTGCTACAGGCTGCAGCGGTCCCAACCCGATCTTGGATTCACTTTTACGATTCCCACTGGTCCACGGAATGGATCGGCGTGTACGAGACATCACCAGCTCCGCTGGTAGAAGAAGCAGACCTTAAAACTGACGACTAGCAACGCTTACATCGGCAGTTTATAAGCGCTCTACATAGACAAAGAAGGCTCCCCGCCCCTTTTTATCGCCATCCATAAACCAGGTAGTCAGCTCTGTATCACCCTTCTCCAATGCCACCGTGAACGTCACCACCGAATCAGTCGGAGTCACTGGTTTCGTTTGATCAAACGTTCCAATCTTCAGGCGGGCCTGATCCGCAGCTATAGCAACACTCTTCTTGCCATCTTCCGCTAGACCCGTGATCGGGCGATCGATGTCGATCGGCCAACGTCGTAGACTGATCGAATAATCACCCGCCTGCTCAACGGTGATGTTCCAAGACCCATTTCCAGAAATTCCATTACGCCCCGCTCCACGGATCTGTCCCTGATTCCAAACCCTAGTAGAGTCTTGAGAGAACCAGTCATGCGACGTTAGGCGCGCGGGGTTATCGGCATCATGCCCGACCACGATTCGCGAGACCATGTCTCGACGTTCCCCCATTTTCGTCCACCAACGCTCATACTCACCGCGCAAGCGCTCAACGACTTCAGGGTGATCGCCTGCTACATCTCGACTCTGCCCAGGGTCCTCGCCTGCGTCATACAACTCGACCCCATTAATCAAACGCCAACGCTCGCTCATCACCGAACAGTTTCTCCACTTTTCGGGATGCAATATCCGTTGAGACTCTACAAACAACACGCGATCTGGCCATTCCGTTCCGCCTCTTAAAATCGGCGTGAGATCCAAACCCGCGAAAGTCTTAGTCAAGTCTTCGGAAGCCTTCAACCCACAGATTTTCATCAACGTGGGTAGGATATCAACATGGGCAGTCAATCTAGAAACATCACGTCCACCCGTCAGCTTACCCGCAGGCCAGTGCATAAAGAATGGCACACGATGCCCACCGTCATACGAACTCCCCTTCGTTCCGCGCATACCCGCGTTAAAACCGTTAGGGCCAGCACCAGCTGCAGTTCCATTATCAGTGGTGAAGATGAGAATGGTGTTTTCCTCGAGCTCCCACTCCTTCAACTTTTCACGTAAGACTCCCAGGTTTTCGTCGATATTTGAGATCATTCCCCAGAACGCCGCATTGGGAACTTTCTTGCCGGCATACAACGCTTTGTATTCGTCCGCCACAGTGAAGGGACTATGTGGTGCATTGGTGGCGATATAGCAGAAAAAGGGTTTCTTCTTATTTTTTTCGATAAATTTCAGAGCCTCTCGAAAAAAGACATCCGTGCAGTATCCCTCAAATTTTTTCAGAGCCCCATTTACCCAATAGCGGTCATCATTATAGTCATTCCCCCAAGCATCAGGAGTTTGTCCAACCCCTCCGCCACCATGAACGCAGGTACTACTAAATCCGCGATCCCACGGCCGGTACGGATAGTTGTCCCCGAGATGCCACTTCCCACTCATATGGGTCACATACCCATTCTTTAGGAAGATTTGCGGCATAACTGTTTCGTCTGCCCGTAACAAGGAGCGACCCATAATAGTGTGCCAGGTCCCGTTATACTGAGAATAATGCGACGTCATCAAAGCTGAACGCGTCGGCGCACAGGTAGGATCCACATGATAGTTGGTAAGCCGCACAGATTCGGAATGCATCTTATCCAGATTCGGTGTCAGAATGACGGGATTACCATGCGCGCCAATATCCCCATATCCTTGGTCATCGGTAATCACCACAATCACATTTGGACGAACACTACCCGCCAAAGATGACAGACTCGTAAGCACCGCCAAGACTACCCCTACTCTCCAAAAACAAGTCACCATCCATCCCCCCTTTTTGCGAACACATATCCCGCACACGTATACTCTTGATCGTGTACGGCGAAACGAGGTCATTTTTGACCATTTCTTTAGAATTAACGCAAATCCCCGGATTATGGGAGTATGAAGCAGCTATTTAATTTCCGTTTGGGCCCTTATTACTGTACTAAAGAGGCCGCGATGAATACTGATCCACACTATGCAAGGGAACAACTAGCCGACCTGGCGAGTAGCCTAGAAACACGACGCACGGGCCGCCGCTGGGGTGCAAAAGCAGCTACTCGTCTAGAGTCAGACATCGTCCAAGGGATGTACCTCGTTCAAAAGCTTTTTGCCAGCGAGTCCCTCTCTGAGACCGCGCTGAATAGTCGGATGGAAATCACGATTTTCGACAAACGAAAACGACCCAACGATACGAACACACCGGCAAACACACTTTATGACCTCTACAAAATGAATCACCCAGTCACGGAGCACCTACCCAGCCCTGATCTCTCCCGAAAAATATTAAACAACTCCGCATTTCAACTCTGCCTCACACCTGGGCGCCTACTCACCGGCGTCTTCGTCGGAGTCGGAGAAGCCCCGAACCATGCGCTTTATTTGGTCAGCATTGACCAGGTGATCCAAATTTTCAAACAGGCCGCAAACCCCTAACACCCCTTCGACATTAATCAGCCCACGTACCCAAGTCTCGGCAAATGACCGACCTCGACCCGATGAACTCTTCCGACAAAGACCCATTCACATGCCCTTGCTGCGGGGAAGATGTGCCCCCAAATGCGAAATCTTGTCAAGCGTGCGGGTCGGACGAAAACACAGGCTGGTCAGAAGCGGCCGACGAATGGTCCCCCGATACAGCCGGTGGCTACTCAGCATCCGAAGACTTCGACTATGAGTCATTCATCAAAACAGAATTCAACGATCAACCACCATCCAAAAACACCGGCTCTTCACTGGGAGCCGGCTTTGTGATAGTTGTCATCATCATTCTCTACATCCTCCTCCGGCAAATCTAGAAAACCTATGCCAATCCTTCTCTCCCCCACACAACAACGCATAACCCTCCTTGAGAACGATGACCAGCTGGTATCACTACTCAGCGAGGCATCCCACA
>CAXMRT010000122.1:0-5642 GCA_964196025.1 uncultured Gemmatimonadales bacterium
TTTCGCTGCCGGCGCTCGGCATCGATCCATCCCAGTGTTTGACCGAGATGTTGCGCACCTTTAACGGGTACTGGCTCTGCGGGTAGAACAAGAGGCCTGTGCCTTTTCCTGCGAAGTCATTTGGATCGGTCCATGTCTTGACGACTGTCCCATTAATAAACAAGGTGATGGTTTTGGAGGCCTTGTCTGTCAGAAGCCTGAACTTTCCGCTGCGTTTGTTTTTGAAGCCGGCGAAGTTGACGTTCCCCAGACTGGTGGAGTTTCCATTTTTGGTGTATCGCTGCAGATAGATGCTTGTGCCGCTACAGGTGAATGCATAGGAGTTTCCGTAATAGCGATTGATGGTGTCAGTGTAAAAACAGACCATGAAAGACGGATACGATGACCATCCGAGTTCAAATTCGATACTGGATTTGTCTGGAATTTTGATATCGCGACCCACGGATACCGAGTTTGCGGATTCAAGAATGCCCTTCTTGAAGCGCCATTTACCCGATCGCGAGTTGGAAGACTGGGTCCATTCGTCGAGGGAGCTGGGCCCTTCGAAGACGACCTCGGAGCGTACGGATCCTGGAAGAATTTGATCGACCATCAGCCGTTGAATCTTTAGTTGTTTCGCGTACCACGTGTCGTATATGAGCTCGTTTTCATCGATCGAAATTAGTGTGCCGGGAAGTACGTCGCCATTCGTGAGGATCACTTCAGTCGTATGGGCGCGACTGTTGCGAACGGGACGTTTGGAAAGGGTTGTGCTCCGGATGCTCTCGGTGTCGAGCTGTAGAGGTCGTTTGACATTTGGGTGAAGCCATTCGAGTTCGCCATCCGCCGAAACCTGTTTCAACTCTCCCTGCAGCCGGTCGCCATTCTTGAGTAACAAGCTGTCGTTGATAGGGCCGTTGGCGGCGGTGTTGGCAGGTCGGGCTCTCGGAGTTGTATCGTCTGTGTGGGTGGTCGCTTGGCCCGAGTCTTGATGGGTGTCGACATCAATGACGATTTCGGCGAGGACGAGTGTCCCTCCTATCGCCACCAGCAAGGTGCATCCGAGGAACGTTTTCCATAATGTGAGCATGCGATATTCCTAGTTAGTGGGCTGATCCTGAACGTTCGTATATGGGTAGAAAGCGATAGTTGAGAGCGAGGCTTAGAAGAGTCGTTGCGGTGGCGAAGGCTTCTCCGTGGGACCCGGTCCAGCTGCCGTTTGACCGACTCTGAAGGCGGAGCACGCGATTGATGTTCTTGGCATTCCACGTTTCCCACTCTTTGTTATTCGTATGGAAGTATGCTTGAGACGCGTAGTAGAGGTAGTAGTGGAAGTAGCTGCTGCTTGAGACTCCGTCCTGGAATTGTTTGAGGTTTTGGAAGGATGCTTTGCCTGCAGGCGACTGTTCTGTTTTGCCGAGAGTGAATACTAGCGTGCCAATGGCGGAGCGAGGGGCGCTGGCGCTCCCTTGGCTGGTGTATCCGATGCTTCCGTCCGACCGTTGGCAGGATTGCATATAGCGAAGGGCCTTTTTCATCGCCTCGTCGGGGATTTCGAGACCCGCGTTCCGAGCGGCGACGAGCGCTACGATTTGGGCACCCGAAACTGTCGTATCAGCATCTGTGCTCTCGGGGCTGTAGCGCCACGCGGCTTGGGCGTTCCGTGATTGTGCCGAAAGGATGAGGTCGACCGCTTTTTTGAGAGCGGGGCCGATGCGGTCATCTTGGATTGTCCCATAGGCTTCGGCGAGGGCGAGAGTTGCGAACCCGTGGTTGTACATGGACGTGCCTATATAACCATTCTTCTCGTTCATCGCTTTCAGGATGCTATCGACGGCCTTCTTTGCGACTTTTGCGTAGGGCCCGTATTCGGGGTCCTCACCGTGAGCGAGGATACTGAGTAGGCAGAACGCCGTGATTCCTGGCTGTTGTGAACTGCCCCATGAGCCATCGCTTCGTTGGGTCGACTTTAGGTACTGGAGCCCCGACTCGTAGGCATTGTCGACTTTGGGTGGAATTTTATTGTCTTCATATGAGAAGATAGATTGTGCGGTTGCGGAGGGGAGTGCTCCCCCGAGTAGTAGCATCGCCATGCCGAGGGCTGCGAGTCGTTGTGAGGGTGTGTTAGTTTTGTTCAATTTCGTCCACCTGATTAAAGTATCCTTCTAGAGCGCTGCGAAATTCAATGGGAGTTTCTGCGGAGACGCGACCTTGTGTCTGTTCGACGCTGCGGTCGCCTTGAGTATCCGTCGTTCCGTCGCCACTTGTCTCGCCATTCTGAGCATTGCTCAGATAGGGGTTTTTGTTTCCTTGGCCGGGGGTGTTCCCAGCCGGACCCATCATCATCTGCATCATCATCTGCATCATTTGGGCTTGTGCGGCGCTGCTCGCGCCGGCCTGTGCTTCCTGGCTAGCCTGTGACAGGAGCTCAATAATTTCAGTCTCGATCGCAACGGTGCCTGCCCCTGTTTGAGGAGCGCGAAGCCGGACGGAGACGTTTAGCATTTCTCCGTCGATTTTCTGTACAAACTGTAATAATTTCGGGTGGCGGATGCGCGTTTCGATTTCCTGGACATCGCGGGATGCCTGCTGTTGTCTTCGCGCGAGCTTACGTGTGTTGCGGCCATAATTTATGCCGGTCGGATCAGCATCGTAGTTTCTGGTGAGTTTGCGAATGTCCTCTTCCTCCTGTCTTGCGCGCAGTAGCGCAAGGAACACTTCCATGTCGACCTCGATTTGTTCCTGCTCGGAGGGCTCGCCGTCCTTCTGGTCCTTTTTAGGGTCGATCTGATCGGCCCACTCGTTGAATTGTTTCGCCCACTGGAGTGTGTTGGTGATGGCTCGATAGCCACGGTTGTTTGCGACGTCGTCTTCGAGTCCTTCCCATGCGCGGTTTGAGAGGTTTTCGCGCATATCCTTGTATACATCATCATAGACTTGCTTGCGGGTTCGGTTGAAGAAGCCCGCGAGATCATCTCGGATATAACGACTTTCTTTGACTTGTTGTTTTTGAGTTCCAGCCATGAGTTCTATGGTTTCTTTCGACGTGGCATTGAGGTCTGCGAAGTCTTGACCCACGGTCTCCTTGTAGAGTTCTTTGAACTGGGTGTTGATGCCTGTCTCCTTGGTGGCCACGCCGCGTAGGCGATTGACGAAGCTTTCGGCGAGCGTGTCTTGAATCGCTTTCTCGCCTTCTTTCTGCATGGCTGCCATTTTTTTGATGATCTCTTCTTGTTTCTTAATGGCCTCGTCGAGGTTCTTCTTTCGTTCTTCCGCACCCTTTTCCTGCTGTGCTTTCTGTACGGATTTGGTGGATGCTTGCATATCTTGGTTGGCGAGATTTTCCATTTTCTGCATCATCTCTGCCCATTTTCGAATTGTCTCTTCAGAGATATCCTTGTTGCGCATGGCTTCTTTGACGAGCTCTTTGCCTTTCTCGGCGGCCTTCGCCATTTTGTTGCGGTTTGCTTTTTCGCCCTGTTTTTGTTCGTCGAGTTTTGCGGTTGATTGCTCGCTCTCTATGTCGGCCTTTTCTTGTTTGTTTATCTGACGATTCTCTGCGAGGAGGTCTTCCTCTGTATGGGTCATTTCCTCGATATTATCCTGCAGAGATTCAAACTTCTGTAGCAAGATCTTGGCGTGTTGTGCGCGGCTCAAGACGTAGATCTTGTAGACAAGTGAGTAGGACGGGGCGCGGTCCGGGTAATAATCATAGGTGTACGCCCGCAGCTCGACCAACGATTCATTAGGGATGTTGAGTGCGTCGGATGAGAACTCGAACTCTGACTTCAATTCGGTCGTTTGATTCGTGCCGGTCGTGAGTGTGACAGAGTCGTGATGGGTGACAGCGTTGGTTACTTCCGTGTTCATCGTTCGCCACGTCCAGTCGACGCCGAGTTCCTTTAAGCCGTAGTCGTCGGACGCCTTGATCTTGATATTGACGACCTCATCCTCCAAGATCGCGAACATGCGTGAGGCCGACTCACATTCCACGAAGGGAACCTCGTCGTTGCGTGTATTGAGCTTTAGTTCGAGCGGGACGTGTTGCACGAGTCCGTGAACATCGGTCCATTGGAAGCCCGCGATCATGTTGGTAGCCACTGTGAAGGGCTCTGTGGAGAAGCGTGGGCCGTCAACTTCAAGTTTCGTTTTCAATCCCATGAGGGCTACCGTGGCCCCTTTGATGTCACGACTCACGCGAGCGCGGATAGTGATCTTACTGTCTACTAAGGTTTCAACTGTATCGCCGAGGATGTCGACCTCCACATCTGGATATCCGAGATAGTCGGGGAGCGTGATGGTTGCGGCGAGCTTGTTGATGTCGGGTCGATGTCGCGGGATGATGGTGATCGATTGGGTCACATCGCCTATGGTTAGGACGAGTTTGCGCTCTTCGACTTGTCCGGGGATGGTAAAAACCGCCGAGTTGTTGGAGGTCTTTACCGTGGTTCGTGCTTGCCCGACGAAGTGATAGCTCGCGCCTACTCGGCTCCACATGGAGTGTTTCGTCCAGCTGACGGGCAGAGAAAACTCTTCACCGTGGGCGACGATCATAGTGTTTCTGAGGTCGTCGAGATCGATAAAGGTGAAGCGGCTTGTTTCAGACATAGGGTTCGCCCAGCGCTGCAAGGTGGCCCAGCCTGCTTGCGGTAAGATGACGAAGGGGAAGATGCTTAGTGCACCGAGCAGGATACAGGCGGTGATCCAGCCGCGTGAGCGTTTGCCTGACATGGCCTCAGTGAAGTCGAGGGAGCTTGCTTCGTTTGCCACCTGGAGGATCGCGGCCTGCCGAAGTGACTCGGACACATTTTTCGCATCGTTTTGGTTTTTGGCCAACTCCACGATGCCGAGAAGGCGGTCACCCAGTCGGCGGTGGCGGCGTTGTACGAGTCGTGCGAGTCCTTCGATATTGCGTCTTCTCAGAACCCAGTGGTGGGTCCAGACGTAGGCGAAAATGGCGAAAAAGGCGGCTCCACCCAGGGTGAGTCCGGCGCGAACAACCATGGGGGTATCCCAGAATCGATCGGATAGGAATAGTAGACAAAAGGAGGCTGAGAATCCGCAGGCGCCACCGAATGCAGCGATCGTGGTTTCTATCTTATAGAGATGTTTTTCGAATCCCTTGAGTTGTTTGATGAGGGAGTCGGGCAAGCCGAGCGATGTATAATCAATTTTCACTATTCACTTCCTCCAGCAATCATACCACGCCTGCAAGTTTTCGTAGGGACCAATATGCAGCGAATAAGACAATTAGCAGCATGGCCCATGCTGGGTGACACCACACTCTGACGGGCATTTCGATGGCTTGTGGTTCGGGTAATGTATGGATTTGGCTGATGATTTCTTCCAGTTTATCGGTCCGTCCCCAAGCGCCCCGGTAGTTGGCGAGTTGTTTCATGACGCTCAGTTTTGCGGGTTGCCCTAGTTTCTCACGGCGTGGTGCGGTGACTTCGATGGGGACGGAGACCTTGCGGTTCGCTTTGTCGCTACGGACGCTTAGGTTGTAGACTCCGCCCTCGGTGGGTGTGAACTTGCCTTTGAACACGCCCCAGCCACCGGGTTCCGGAGTTAGTGTGATCCGTTCGGAGCTACCGTCTGCCTAATTAATCGTCGCGTAGACAGGTCCCTCCTGCAGCGGGAAGCCATCTGCATCGAAGACCGTG
>CAXMRT010000123.1:0-3175 GCA_964196025.1 uncultured Gemmatimonadales bacterium
AGACTTTTCCCGTGCTAATCCAGACTGAAGAAACAGTCTCCGTATCTGTGCTGCCTCACGCGTCCAGAAAGCGAGCAAACACAACAACGCTTGATCAGCCCGACTGTCGTCACCCTCATTTAGAGAGATATCCCCTCCCCAAAGGGCGTTAAACTTATCATGATTTTTTGCTGATCTAGCTTTCTCAAGAATCTGTGTGTCTGTGAGAAGAGTCCTCTTCTTTCGGGACGCACTCTTCTTCTGGGACTTCAGGCTATTGAACAGACTGACAACAACGCCACCACGCTCGCACCAGTCGACAGGAGTCCCCTCTACATGTTCACCCGTGACCGTGAAGAAGCGTCCGTGATGATACATCTCAACCTCGCCACCTTCTAATTTGAATCGGGAGCCAGTATTCTCCACCGGAAGTCGCCCGCGCATGAAACACTTCACACCTGTGCCCGACGGAGACACCTCTGTGTAAGAATCGAGCTGTGTGATGATGTCCTGAGCCCAATCGGCGATGGCGCCCGACTCGGGGTTGCGGCAATTGTCGATGTCCACGCCGCAGAACGGGCCCTCCACGGTAAACACAAACCCAAAGCCCTCCAGCTCCTCGTGGGAGAGCAGGCTTTTGGCGGCCTCGTCAAAGGTTCCCCAAGTTTCTGGATCGTTCGTCTTCGCTGAACGACAATCACCGTAGGGCTGGCAGAGTATCTTGCGAGGCTTCGACCCCGATTGGTATTGATACCGCCACCCGACCCACTGCATTAGCGATTTGTGCTCGGTAGCGAAAAGGTCTCTGCACTTTTCGACCATAGCCATACGCCGCGCGGCGCGACTTCCCTCAGGTTCCTTTTGAGGACTTAGGTTTAGGTCCGTAGGATCCCAAGAATCGATCCCCATAAATACGGACTGTTGCGCAACGGCAACCAACATGTTGGACCGCAGGATTTGGACTGGTGTATTTTCGTACTTCTTCATTTCTGACTCTCCTAGTTTGGAGTTATCAACAACACGTGCACCGAACACTCGATGAACACTCTAGCGCCTGATCCATCGATCAGGATGCTGTGTTGCTGGGTCAGCAAATATATTTGGTGAAGCACCCTGTTCCACAGCGGCATAATACCTGGTCTCTCGACCAGTGAGTACGTGTTGCCGGGTCAGCAATAATAGAAATACCCTTTACACTCTCTCTTATACTAGCGGCTGGCTAACCAACCGCTACTTCGGTCCCGCAATCGCGGTTCCTGTGTAACTTGAGAACAACTGTAACGGTCGCCGCCTACATTTCCAACAGCAACCTTTTTCCGGCAAATTCCAGTGGCGGATTCACCATGTCCGCAGCCTTCTATAAGGAGCGCGCGCGACGCCTGCCGTGAAAAAAAGTCGATGCTACGTGGAATCCGAAACTATTTTCCACCCGATACGTGAGTGAAAGCGTCTTAGGTTCGGGGTGCTGCGGCGAAGTGTCTGCGACCCTACCACCAACTCATCCCCAACGAAAGGCTCAGGGCGTGGTGGGTTTTGGGTGGTTGCTGCGCTTCCTTCACGCTAGGAATCACTGGCTCAGGGCTCAGGGCTCAGGGCTCAGATGAGTATTGTTAAGCCTACGTTTACACCCGATCACAGTGAGCCGTTCCTATGACGCTCCATCCATTCATCGAGAACCTTTACCGCACGGCGAACCCCCTCATCATCAGGGCGGCGTGTCTGGAGTTCGGTGTACGAGTTCAGCAAGCTAACGACTGAATCTATCTCCGTCCAATCCCCCAACAAGACACGAGCCGACTCGAAATATCCGAAATTAAGCGCGAGCGCTAAGGAGCCGTACCCCTGCCATGTTGCCTTCGGATCACACCCAACACCGAGGAGCGTTTGGACAAGAGTCGGATCTCTTAGCGCCGCAAATAAGAGAGGCTTCCTGAAAGAACTATCAGCTTTCTCGATAAAGAGGTCAGGTCTGGCTCCCAAACCAATCAAATGTCGTGCAAAAGCATAGTCCTTACAATTCACTGCCGCCCGAAGCACACAAAATCCATATGCAATCTCGACGTTCGGATCAGCTCCTCGATCAACCAAAAGGGTCGCAATGCGAGCCTTGAGCTCATCCCTAGACGGGGCTACACGTTCGGCGTCGTTCTCGTCCACATCGGCTACAACCTCCAGGAACGTTCGAGTGCCTCCATCCATCGTGTTTTTGGGGAGTTCTAGTAAGGCATATAGAGGGGTCCAGTATTTGAGAAGGTGACGATCCGTCCCAAAGTAGTCGTCGACATCCGCTCCGAACCGACAACTAGGGCTTGCGCCCTTATCAAGGAGCCCCCGAACCTCAACAATATCCAGTGCACTCACCGCACGGATCAGAGGCTTAGCCAAGTGTTCTTGTGCATCGGGCCTTGGTGTGGCACAGCCCGAAAGAACACAAGCACATACCCCAAACAACACGAAAGATCGGACAGTCGCGTTCGAACAAAACATGTTTCTAATCATCGCCATCGATCAATTCTGCCCCATCAATAGAAGCTTGCGGAATAAATGCCCCAACCTTGGGCCTACCTCTTCCGGCTACAGGCCTAGCGTAACCGTGGTCGGCGGCTTTCAGTTTGTGCTTACCCCATATCGTGCTACTCATCGCACCCTTGAACAAGAACTCACTCGGGCTTAAAATATCGCGCTTCACAAGAGTCTCGGAACCCTTCACGCAATTGTTCTTGGTCAAATACGTCTTTTTCTCCAATTCTTCCAACGCTGGGACGACTAACCTATGGACGGCAGCAAAAGTCACCAACGAATGAATGATTTCGTGCCCTAACACAGCATCGAGGCTATATCCATTTCGTACCACTTTAGTTCTGTCCTTACCACGGTATACTGGATCAATATAGATTTTTGAACGCCACTTCGCAGTAAACTCAGGAGCCCACGGTCCGCCTTTTTCCTTACCCTTAGGACACTTACAACTTATCGAAATTTCCAATTTAGAAACCTCGACAGCATCCCATCCGCTGTGCTTACCAAGATTTACCTTGCCCCGTCCGCTATTGGTTACAAACGCAAACTTCACCTTCCCAGGGGCATCTGCGAGCCTATCGAAACTACCATCAACTTTTACAGCACCAAGATAGTCGGTTGCCCCAACACCATCATTCCCCACAAACTCATAAACGTTGTCCCCACCATTCTCCCC